>NZ_JBYSZG010000039.1:0-53834 GCF_058786935.1 Rugamonas sp. FW305-51 | reverse complement strand
CACCCCGAGTCCCACCCCGGCGGTTGCCGGCCAGAGCACGCCCACGGTGGCGCGCCGCCTGATCGCTATGGTGTACGAGACCCTGCTCGGCCTGGCCGTGCTGTTCCTGCCCTTCCTCGTATTCGAAATCGCCACCCAGGCCAGCCACGCCAAGGTGATCGAGCACATGCGGCAAGCGCTGGCCTTTCTCGTGCTGGGCGCCTACTTCATCCATCAATGGAGCCGCGAAGGCCAGACCCTGGCCATGCGCACCTGGCGCATCAAGCTGGTGATGCCGGGCCACGAGCATGTGCCGCTGCAAGCGGCCGCCGTGCGTTATCTGCTGAGTTGGTTGTGGATCGTCCCCGCCGCCCTGCTGGACTACGCGCTGGGCTTAGGACACTGGCAAGCGCTAGGCGTCCTGGGCGCCGGCATCCTGGCCTGGTCGGCCACGGCCTTGCTGGACAAGGACCGCCAGTTCCTGCACGACCGCCTGACAGGCACCCGCCTGATCCAACTGCCCAAGCCCGAAAAAAAGAAAAAAACCGCGTAACTTGGCCGCAAAAAAAATGGGGACGTACCCCATTTTTTTGGTCTTGCTTAGAAACGCTCGTACGGCTGCAAGTAGCGCCACTCGGAAAATGGGGACGTACCCCTTTTCCGGAAAATGGGGACGTACCCCATTTTTTGGTGTTGCTTAGAAACGCTCGTACGGCTGCAGGTAGCGCCACTCGCCCACCGGCAAGCCGGCCATGGCGATGCGGCCGATGCGGATGCGCTTGATCGCCACCACGCTCAACCCCACTTGCTTGCACATGTGCTCGATCTGGCCCGGCTGCACGCCTTTCAGGGCGAAGCGCAGCCGCTTTTCGTTCTGCCAGCTGACCTTGATGGGCGGCAGCGCCTTGCCGTTGAACGTCAGGCCGTGGTTCAGCCGCGCCAGGCCGTTTTCCGCGATCTGACCGGCCACTTCCACGATCAACTCCTGCTCCACGCGCGACGCTTCATCCACCAGCTTGCGCGCCACGCGGAAGTCCTGCGTGAACACGAGCAGGCCGCTGGCCATCGTTTCGAGCGGATTGGTCAGCGTTAGCCCCGTCAGGTGGCGCTTGAGGAAGCGCTGGCCGCGGGCGTCGGCCGTCAGCGTGTCGGCGCTCAGGCAGCTGAGCGCGGGCGCGCCCTGCCGGCCGATGCCGGCATTGACGCCGGCCGGCTTGTGCAGCAGCAGCGTCACAGGCACCAGTTCCAGCAGCGTCGCATCGGGCGCAATGACGACAGCCTGCTCAGGCGCCGCGCGTGCGCCCGGCTCCTCGACGATGACGCCATCCACGCTGACCCAACCGCCCTCGATGTATTGTTCGGCCTCGCGCCGCGAACATGCGCGCATTTCCGCCACGCGCTTGGCGAGACGGACGGTGTTGTCTGTGCTGGTATCGGTCATTGCTTCAATCAAAACGGGGGAAACTGCCATTGTACTCGCCGGCCTGGTCGGGCGGCGAGCGTGGCATGGCAGTACAACTGGCCGGCCTTTGCGCCAGCGAGGAGGATAGTCGTTACGCGCTGGCCTGCGCCACTTGCTCGGTGAAGAAACGGTTGCCCATCTCCTCCAGCCCCAGCGTTTCCAGCACTTCCTGCAGGCGCTCGGTGGGACGGCTGCGCGGCAGGTTCTTGTAGGTGGCGATGATGAGCTCATTCTTCATCGAATGCTCCCAGCCCACCAGCTCCGTCACGTTGACCTGGTAGCCGTGCGCTTCCAGCTGCAGGCAGCGCAGCACGTTGGTGATCTGGCTGCCGAATTCGCGCGTATGGATGGGATGGCGCCAGATTTCCGTCAGCGCGGACTTGGCCAGCGCCTTGCCCTTGTTCTTCTTCAGTACCGAGGCCACTTCGGCCTGGCAGCACGGCACCAGCACCATGTAGCGGGCCTTCTTCTTCAGCGCGAAGTGGATCGCGTCGTCGGTCGCCGTGTTGCAGGCGTGGAGCGCGGTGACGATGTCGATCTGCTCCGGCAGCAACTTCGATTCGGTCGATTCGGCCACCGACAGCGGCAGGAAGGACATGCCGGGGAAGTTGAACTTCTTCGCCAGTTCCTGCGAGCGGGCCACCAGTTCTTCGCGCGTTTCGATGCCGTAAATGTGCGAGCCGTCGTTGCGGTTCTTGAAGAACAGGTCGTACAGGATGAAGCCCAGGTAGGACTTGCCCGCGCCGTGGTCGACCAGCGAAATGCCGGCACCGCCCTCGCCCCGCTCGGCCTGCAGTTCCTTGAGCAGCGGCTCGATGAACTGATACAGGTGATAGACCTGCTTGAGCTTACGCCGGCTGTCCTGGTTCATCTTGCCGTCGCGGGTCAGGATGTGCAACTCCTGCAGCAGCGCGACGGACTGCCCTTCCCGGATTTCCGGCATGGTGGCGGTGCTGGTGGTGGCGGCCAGCGGCACGGCCTTGGCCGCCCGGTTGTCAGCGCGCTTCATCGATCCACGCCGCTTGTATCGCTTCCAGGATCTTCTCGCCGCCACGGGTGTGGTCGTCGTCGAAGCCATCCAGGTCGACCACCCAGTTATGCAGGTCGGTAAAGCGGATGGTGGTCGGATCGGTGTCCGGATATTTGTCGTACAGTGCTTCCGCAATCGCGGAGATATCAGTCCATTTCATGTCGCTCTCCAGTCTCAATGACCGCCTTCGCTGGCATGGTTGATGGTGTATTTCGGGATCTCGATAACCAGGTCTTCGTCGGCCACGATGGCCTGGCACGACAGGCGGGACACCGCTTCCAGGCCCCAGGCCTTGTCCAGCATATCCTCTTCCGTCTCGGTCGCTTCGTTGAGCGAATCGATGCCCTCACGCACCAGCACGTGGCAGGTAGTGCAGGCGCACGATTTCTCGCAGGCGTGCTCGATGTGGATGTCGTTTTCAAGCAGGACGTCGCACACGGACTTGCCGGCGGGCGCTTCGATCACGGCGCCTTCGGGGCACAGTTTGGCGTGTGGCAGGATGACGATTTGTGGCACTTAATTACCTCTGTCTGTTCAGTTCGAGCCCGCCGGCCGGCCCGCGCAGGCGGGCGTCCGGCGGGACATGGTTGTTACACTACCTGGTCCAGCGTCTTGCCGGCCAGGGCGCTGCGCACGCTGCGGTCCATGCGGCGCGATGCGAATTCCTCGGTGCCGTTGGCCAGCGCCTCGACGGCCGCCTTCACGCCGCTGTGGTCCAGCGTGCCGGCCATCGATTGGGCGACGGCGTCGCGCACCTGCTGCATCAGCGCATCGACGGCGGCGCGCTCGGCGCCGTCCAGCAGGTTGCCGTCTTCATCCAGCGCGGACTGGGTGGCCAGCAGGATGCGCTCGGCCTCCACCTGTTCTTCGCGCAGCGCGCGCGCCACCATGTCGACGTCGGCCGACTTGTACGAATCCTGCAGCATGCGCGCCACGTCCTCATCGCCCAGGCCATAGGCCGGCTTGACGCTGATCGACGCTTCCACGCCGGAGCGCAGTTCGCGCGCCGACACCGACAGCAAGCCGTCGGCATCGACCTGGTAGGTGATGCGGATGCGCGCCGCGCCCGCCACCATGGGCGGTATGCCGCGCAGCTCGAAGCGGGCCAGCGAGCGGCAGTCCGACACCAGCTCGCGCTCGCCCTGCAGCACGTGCACAGCCAGCGCCGTCTGCCCGTCCTTGAAGGTGGTAAACTCCTGCGCGCGGGCGCACGGGATGGTGGAATTGCGGGGGATGATCTTCTCGACCAGGCCGCCCATGGTCTCGATGCCCAGCGACAGCGGAATCACGTCCAGCAGCAGCCAGTCGTCGCCGGGCGCGCGGTTGCCCGCCAGCAGATTGGCCTGGATGGCCGCGCCCAGCGCCACCACCTTGTCCGGGTCGATATTGGCGTGCGGGATGGTGTGGAAGAATTCGCTCACGGCGCGCTGCACATGCGGCATGCGCGTGGCGCCGCCCACCATGACCACGCCGTCCACGTCGTCGGCGTCCACGCCGGCGTCGCGCAGGGCCTTGCGGATCGCGTTCATGGTCTTGGCGACCAGGTGCTTGGTGATGTCGTGGAAGGTGGCGGCCGTGATGCGCAGGTGGACTTCCTCGCCCGAGCCCAGCACCGCGTCCACCGTCACTTCTTCCTTGTTCGACAGCAGTTCCTTCGCTTCGCGCGCCTTGACCATCAGGACCGCCGTGTCCTCGTCGGACAGGGGCGCCAGTTTTTCCTGCTCGTGGATCCAGCAGAACAGGCGGTGGTCGAAGTCGTCGCCGCCCAGGGCCGAGTCGCCGCCGGTCGAGAGCACCTCGAACACGCCCTTGGACAGCTTGAGGATGGAGATGTCGAAAGTGCCGCCGCCCAGGTCGTAGACGGCGTACAGGCCTTCGGAACCGTTATCGAGGCCATAGGCGATGGCGGCGGCCGTCGGCTCGCTCAGCAGGCGCAGCACGTTGAGGCCGGCCAGCTGGGCCGCATCCTTGGTGGCCTGGCGCTGGGCGTCGTCAAAATACGCGGGCACCGTGATGACGGCGCCCACCAGGTCGTCGCCCAGCGAGTCTTCCGCGCGCTGGCGCAGCGTGGCCAGGATCTGGGCCGAGATCTCGACCGGGCTCTTGATGCCGGCGATGGTCTTGAGCTGCACCATGCCTGGCGTGTCCTGGAAATCGTAGGGCAGGTTTTCCGCGTAGGCGATGTCCGCCAGGCCGCGGCCCATGAAGCGCTTGACCGAGACGATGGTGTTCTTGGGGTCGGTGGTCTGCGCGGCCTGGGCCTTGTAGCCAATGTTGGCGTGGCCGTTGGGCAGGTAGCGCACCACGGACGGCAGCAGCGGGCGGCCCTCTTCGTCGTTCAGCACTTCGGGGATGCTGTTGCGCACGGTGGCGACCAGCGAATTGGTGGTGCCCAGGTCGATGCCCACCGCCAGCCGGTGCTGGTGCGGCGCGGTCGACATGCCAGGTTCGGAAATTTGCAGAAGTGCCATTTATGGTTTCATGCCTTGCGGCTCTGATTGAAAGTATGCGTCGAGACGGTCGTCAACAAGCTGCAGTGCGCTGCGCTGCCGGCGTCGGCCGCGGGCGCGACGCCCTCTGTTTATACGTCCTCTAACAGCTGGAAGACCTGGTCGATCTCGTGCTTCATTTTGTCGATGAACATCAGCGCGCGGATATCCTGCGCGGCGGCGTGGTAGTCGCCCCCATCGAGATGCACGGCGATGTCGAGCAGGCGGCCCTTGCGGTCGTTGCGCAGTTCCAGGTCCAGCGCCTCCAGCGCGCCCAGATCCCTGGCGGTGCGGGCCTCGCCCAGCGCTTCGCGCCATTCCATCTGCTGCATCAGGAAGGTCATCGGCATGGCCGTGTTGGACTCGGTCTGCAGGTCCACGCCATTGAGCTCGCACAGGTACTGGGCGCGCTTCTGGGGATTTTTCAGGGTCTGGTAGGCTTCGTTGGCGCGCGTGGCCCATTGCATGGCGACGCGCTTTTCCGCGCCGGTGGCGTTGACGAAGCGGTCCGGATGGACCTGGCCCTGCACGTCTCGGTAGGCGGCGTCCAGCGCGCCCTGGTCGAGCGCGAATTGCTGCGGCAGGTGGAACAGTTCGAAATAATTTTGCATGGCTGGGGTCTATCCGTTTGCTGCCGTATCAATCGCAAGACCGCGGCGCATGGAACTCTGGGTCAGATGCGGAAGCTTTCGCCGCAGCCGCACGCGTCCTTCTGGTTCGGGTTATTGAACTTGAAGCCCTCGTTCAGGCCTTCGCGCGCGAAATCGAGTTCGGTGCCATCGATGTAGGGCAGGCTCTTCGGATCGACGAAGACCTTGACGCCGAACGATTCGAACACCGCATCTTCCGGCGCCGCCTCGTCCACGTATTCCAGCTTGTAGGCCAAACCCGAGCAGCCCGTCGTGCGCACGCCAAAGCGCAGGCCCACGCCCTTGCCGCGCCGTTCAATGTAGCGGTTGATGTGCTTTGCTGCTTTTTCGGTCAGTGTGATTGCCATGCATCTCTCCTACCGGCCCCCGATTGCATTCAGGGGCCGGCGTCAAACAAGTTTAAGCCGCAGCGACCGGGTGCTTGGTCTGGTAATCGAGCACGGCGGCCTTGATGGCGTCTTCCGCCAGGATCGAGCAGTGGATCTTCACCGGCGGCAGCGCCAGTTCTTCCGCGATCTGGGTGTTCTTGATGGCCAGCGCCTGGTCCAGCGTCTTGCCCTTGACCCATTCGGTCACCAGCGAGCTCGATGCGATGGCCGAACCGCAGCCATAGGTCTTGAACTTGGCATCTTCGATCAGGCCATCGGCGCCGACCTTGATCTGCAGCTTCATCACGTCGCCGCAGGCGGGCGCACCGACCATGCCGGTGCCGACGGTTTCATCACCTTTTTCGAAAGCGCCCACGTTGCGGGGGTTTTCGTAGTGGTCCAACACTTTGTCCGAGTAAGCCATTTTGATACTCCTAAATATACTGAATTCGTGCGCGCAGCTGGTGTGCTTAGTGCGCCGCCCATTGGATCGAATTGATGTCGATCCCCTCTTTGAACATGTCCCACAGCGGCGACAGTTCGCGCAGCTTGCCGACCTTGGACTTCATCAGGTCGACGGCGAAGTCGATGTCCGCCTCGGTCGTGAAACGGCCGATGGTAAAGCGGATCGAGCTGTGCGCCAGTTCGTCGCTGCGGCCCAGGGCGCGCAGCACGTACGATGGTTCCAGGCTGGCCGAGGTGCAGGCCGAGCCGGACGACACGGCCAGGTCCTTGACGGCCATGATCAGCGATTCGCCTTCCACATAGTTGAAACTCACGTTCAGGTTGTGCGGGACGCGGTGCGCCATGTCGCCGTTGACGTAGGTTTCCTCGATCTCCTGCAGGCCGGCCGCCAGGCGGTCGCGCAGCGCCTTGATGCGCACGATCTCCTCGTCCATCTCCAGCTTGGCCAGGCGGAACGCCTCGCCCATGCCGACGATCTGGTGCGTCGGCAGGGTGCCCGAGCGCAGACCGCGCTCATGGCCGCCGCCGTGCATCTGCGCTTCCAGGCGCACGCGCGGCTTGCGGCACACGTACAGGGCGCCCACGCCCTTCGGGCCGTAGGTCTTGTGAGCGGTGAAGGTCATCAGGTCGACTTTACTCTTTTGCAGGTCGATCACCACCTTGCCCGTCGCCTGGGCGGCGTCGCAGTGGAAGATGATGCCTTTCGAGCGGCACAGGGCGCCGATCTCGTCGATCGGCTGGATCACGCCGATCTCGTTATTGACCAGCATGACGGAGATCAGGATGGTGTCGGGGCGGATGGCCGCCGTCAGCTGCTCGATCGAGATCAGGCCGTTGTCCTGTGGGTCCAGATAGGTCGCCTCGAAGCCCTGGCGTTCCAGTTCGCGCACCGTGTCGAGCACCGATTTGTGCTCCGTCTTGACGGTGATGATGTGCTTGCCCTTGGTCTTGTAGAACTGGGCCGCGCCCTTCAGGGCCAGGTTGTTGCTCTCGGTGGCGCCCGAAGTCCAGATGATTTCGCGCGGGTCGGCATTGACCAGCGCCGCCACGTGGCCGCGCGCCTCTTCCACCGCCTTTTCCGCCGCCCAGCCGTACATGTGGCTGCGCGAGGCGGGATTACCGAACTGCTCGCGCAGATACGGAATCATCTGGTCGGCGACGCGCGGATCGACCGGCGTGGTGGCCGAGTAGTCCATGTAGATCGGGAAATGCGGGGCGGTATGGAACTGGACCTGCGCGACGTTTTTTTCAGGGGCATTCATCTAGTAACTCCAATGCGTAACAACTATTTATCAGGCGATTTTCAGCGCAGTGCGAGGCGATCCTCAGCCAAGCGCGGCTTGGTTGCGGTGTAGCACGACCACATTCTGTTCAGCGTTCTTCAGTTTCTGCTGGTCGACCAGGTCTTGCAGCGACACGGAATCGAGGTAGTCGACCATCTTTTCATTGAGCGTGGCCCACAGTTCGTGGGTCATGCAGCGCGCGCCGCTGGCCGCGTCGGCGCCGTGGCAGTTTTCCTTGCCGCCGCACTGGGTGGCATCCAGCGGCTCGTCCACGGCGATGATGATGTCGGCCACCGTCACCTTGTCGGCCCGGCGCGCCAGGCTGTAGCCGCCGCCGGGGCCGCGGATCGATTCGACGATTTCATGCCGGCGCAGCTTGCCGAACAGCTGCTCCAGGTAAGACAGCGAAATGGCCTGGCGCTGGCTGATGCCCGACAGCGTGACGGGGCCCTTGCCCTGGCGCAGGGCCAAATCGATCATCGCAGTCACGGCAAAACGGCCTTTGGTGGTCAGACGCATCACTACCTCGGTTCAACTCGGTTAAAATATCGGTATTCCAACTAGTCAAAGCCTGATTAGTTGATCGATTTAGTCAAGTATATCAAACTTTGACAAAGTTTGTCAGGCGGCCCCTTGGCCGGCCGCCAGCAGCCGCAGCGGGCCGAACAGGCCATGCATGGCGCGGTTGACGATGAAACTCAGGTTGTACGGATGCTCGCAACATACTTGCGGGAAACTTTGCATCACCGGCAACTTATTCAGCTGTTCCGCGATCTTTCCCCACAGTATGACCACCGGCACCGGCTGCGCCAGCCGGGCCAGCTCCGCCATCACCGTCTCGAAGAACGGCAGCCACGCCTTGGCGTCGCGCGCCGGCGCCACGTGGGGGCGGAACACGAGGGCCGCGTTCAGCAGCAGGAAACCGTGGGCCGTCAGCCGTTCCTGCATCTGCGCCAGGGTCTGGATGGTGGCGCCGCCGTTGCGGGCCCGCTCGGCCACGGCCGCCAGCGCCGGGCCGGCCGTGTCGTCGGGCGCCAGCTGGCCGTCGGCCACCAGCAGCATCTTCATGAAATTGCGCAGCGAAGTGGCCTTGTTGACGGGCTTGGACAGGCCGCCGCCCGGCTCGTCCGACCACAGGCTGCCCACGGCGCCATCCATGAAGCACACCCCGGTCGCGCTTTCGGCGCGCGGATACGGCCCCTCCCCCACCAGCACGTAACGTACCTGGTCCAGCGGCAAGGCGAAGGCGGCGAACAGGCGCTGCTCCGTGGGCAGGTAGTGGTCGCGGGCCAGGGCCGGCAGATAGGCCGGGTCGGCCGCCATCATCGCCTGCAGGCCCTTGCGCAGGATGGGGCGCCAGGAAGCATGGGCGCGCGCGAGCGCGTCGGCGATGGGCTTGGGGATGGACATGGCAGTACGGCGGGAGGGGAAAGGCGAAATTGTAACGCAGGGCGCTTACGGCTGTCTTGCGCCCACACGGGTTGCCGCGCTTGCGCAAGCATCGACAATGTAGCAAGATTGTTATGTTGTTTTCGCCGTCTCTTCCACCATCGAGGTCAAATGTGGCAACACCCGACATTTCCAAGCTCAAGATCGAACGCGGCGCCCAGGCGCAGATGACGGGGCCGCGCACACGGCGGCGCTGGATCAGGTGGGTGGTGGCGGGCTTGGTGCTGCTGGGCGCGGCCTCGGTCGTATCGCGCCAGCTGGGCGGCGCGGCCAGCGTGGAGACGGTCACCGTGGCGCTGGCCTACCCGTCCCAGAACTACACCCTGCTCAACGCCACCGGCTACGTGGTGGCGCAGCGCAAGGCGGCCCTGTCGTCCAAGGCCACCGGCCGGCTTGAATGGCTGGGCGTGCTGGAAGGCAGCCATGTGAAAAAGGACGAGGTGATCGCACGCCTGGAAAACCGCGACGTCAGCGCCGCGCTGGGCCAGGCCCAGGCCAACGTCAAGGTGGCGCAGGCCAACCTGGCGCAAGGCCAGGCCGAGCTGCAGGATGCGCAGGCCGCCTTCAAGCGCAGCGCCGAGCTGCTGCAGCAGAAGTTCATCGCCGCCGCCACCTACGATGCAGCCCAGGCCCGCCTGAACAAGGCGCGCGCCAACATCCTCGGCTACCAGGCCGGCATCGCCGCCGCCCGGGCCGGCGCGCAGGCGGCCCAGGTGGCGCTGGACCAGACCCTGATCCGCGCCCCGTTCGACGGCGTGATCCTGACCAAAAGCGCCAACGTGGGCGACAATATCACCCCCTTCTCGTCGGCCGCCGACAGCAAGGGCGCCGTCGTCACCATCGCCGACATGGATACGCTGGAGGTGGAGGCCGACGTATCCGAATCGAACATCAGCAAGATCCGCGTCGACCAGCCGGCCGAGATCCAGCTCGACGCCTTCCCCGAGCTGCGCCTGGCCGGCACCGTGTCGCGCATGGTGCCCACGCTGGACCGCAGCAAGGCCACCCTGCTGGTCAAGGTGCGCTTTGCCGCGCCCGACAGCAGGGTGCTGCCCGACATGAGCGCCAAGGTAGCCTTCCTGTCGCAGCCCGTGCCGGCGGCCGAGCGCGCGCCCGTGGTGGCGGTGCAGCCGGGCGCCATCGCCACCCGCGACGGCAAGGCCGTGGCCTTCCTGGCCGATGCCGGCAAGCTGCGCCAGGTGGCCGTGACGGCCGGGCACAAGGTGGGCGAGCTGGTCGCCGTGCAGGGCGTCAAGCCCGGCGACAAGCTGGTGCTCAATCCCGCCCCCGGCCTGCGCGACGGCCAGGCCATGGCGCTGGCGAAGAAATAGGCGACGAGACAAGCATGCAGCCCATCGTCCAGATCGAACACCTGGTCAAGTCCTACCGGCGCGGCGGCCAGCGGGTGCCGGTGCTGACCGACATCAGCCTGACCATCCAGGCCGGCGACTTCACGGCCCTGATGGGGCCTTCCGGTTCCGGCAAGAGCACCTTGCTCAACCTGATCGCCGGCATCGACAAGCCCGACAGCGGCCTGCTGCGGGTCGACGGCCTCGATATCGCCGCCATGAGCGAGAGCGCGCTGGCGCGCTGGCGCGCCAGCCACGTCGGCTTCATCTTCCAGTTCTACAACCTGATGCCGGTGCTGTCGGCCTACGAAAACGTGGAGCTGCCGCTGCTGCTCACGCCTCTGTCGCGGCGCGAACGGCGCGAGCGGGTGGAACTGACGCTGGCCATGGTCAACCTGTCGGACCGCATGGACCACACGCCCAACGAACTGTCCGGCGGCCAGCAGCAGCGGGTGGCCATCGCGCGCGCCATCGTCACCGACCCGGCCCTGATCGTGGCCGATGAACCGACCGGTGACCTGGACCGCCAGTCGGCGGCCGAAGTGCTGGCCCTGCTGCAGCGCCTGAACCGGGAACTGGGCAAGACCATCATCATGGTCACCCACGACGCCAACGCGGCCGCCGCCGCGCGCAGCATGGTCCACCTGGACAAGGGCGAACTGCTCGCCGAGCCGGTGGCCTGACGCATGTACGCGCCGGCCTATACGCTGCAGCTGATCGCCAGGAACACCTTGCGCCACAAGCTGCGCACGGCGCTCACCGTGCTCGGGCTGGTGGTGGCCACGCTGTCGTTCGGCTTGCTGCAGACCGTGATCGACGCCTGGTATGCGGGCGCCGAAGGGGCGGCCAACACCACGCTCGTCACCCGCAACAAGACCTCTCTCGTGTTTCCCCTGCCGCTGTCCTACCAGGCCCGCATCCGCGGCGTGGAAGGGGTCAAGGCGGTGGGCTATGCCAACTGGTTCGGCGGCGTGTACCAGGACCCCAAGAACTTCTTCGCCCAGTTCGCCGTCTCCGGCCAGAGCTACCTCGACATCTATCCCGACTACCTGCTGCCGGACGAGCAGCGCGCCGCCTTCCTGCGCGACCGCAAGGGCGCCATCGTGGGCCGCAAGCTGGCCGACCAGTACGGCTTCAAGGTGGGCGACGTCATTCCCATCAAGGGCACCATCTATCCGGGCCAGTGGGAGTTCGTGGTGCGCGGCATCTACGACGGGCGCCAGACCAGCACCAATACGGCCACCATGTTCTTCCACTGGGATTACATCAACGAGTCGGTCAAGAAGACGGCGCCGCGCCGTGCCAACCAGATCGGGGTGTACGTGGTGCAGATCGGCCAGCCGGAGAACGCGGCGGCCATCTCGGCGGCCATCGACAGCCAGTTCCGCAACTCGCTGGCCGAGACGCTGACGGAGACGGAAAAGGCGTTCCAGCTGGGTTTTGTGTCGATGTCGGAGGCGATCGTGGTGGCGATCCGCATCGTGTCCTATGTCGTGATCCTCATCATCATGGCGGTAATGGCCAACACCATGGCCATGAGCGCGCGCGAGCGGCTGGGCGAATACGCCACGCTCAAGGCGCTCGGCTTCGGTCCCGGCTTCCTGGCGCTGATGATCTTCGGCGAATCGCTGCTGCTGGCCCTGTGCGGTGCCGGGCTGGGGATCGCCCTGCTGTTCCCGGTGGCGGCCGGTTTCGCCGCCAGGATGGGCACCATGTTCCCCGTGTTCGAAGTGTCGGCGCCGACGGTCGTGCAGCAGGCGCTGGCCGCGCTGGCCATCGGCGTGGTGGCCGGTGTCGCGCCGACCATACGCGCGATCCGGGTCAACATCGTCGACGGCTTGCGCAGCATAGGATAAGGGATGAAGATTCCGCTCTCCTACATCGCCCGCAACCTGTGGACCCGGCGCCTGACCACCGGCCTGACGGCGGCCGGCCTGGCGCTGGTGGTGTTCGTGTTCGCCACCGTGCTGATGCTCGACGAGGGCCTGCACAACACGCTGGTGACCACCGGCGAGTACGACAACGTGGTGCTGATACGGCGCTCGGCCGACACCGAGATCCAGAGCGGCATCGACCGCGGCCAGGCCAACATCGCGGCCAGCCACCGGGCCATCGCGCGCGGACCGGACGGCCAGGCCATGCTGTCGAAGGAAACCGTGGTGCTCATTTCGCTCAACAAGCGCGATTCGGACAAGCCGTCCAACGTCATCATCCGCGGCGTGGACCAGCGCGGGCTGCAGCTGCGGCCCCAGGTGCGCCTGACGAGCGGGCGCATGTTCCGGCCCGGCGCCTCCGAGATCATCGCCGGGGCCAGCATCGCGCGCCGCTTCGCCGGCGCCGGCATCGGCGAGAAGCTGCGCTTCGGCCAGCGCGAATGGACCGTGGTGGGCCTGTTCGATGCCGGCAACAGCGGCTTCGATTCCGAGATCTGGGGCGACGCCGACCAGCTGATGCAGGCCTTTCGCCGCAACGCCTATTCGGCCATGGTACTGCGCCTGGCCAGCACCGACAGCTTCGACGGCTTCAAGAAGGATATCGAGGGCGACCCGCGCCTGACGCTGGAGGCCAAGCGCGAACAGGTGTTCTACGCCGACCAGTCGAAGGCGCTGTCGAACTTCATCAGCATCCTGGGGTTGACGCTGTCGGTGATCTTCTCGATCGGCGCCATGATAGGGGCCACCATCACCATGTATGCGTCGGTGGCCAACCGGGTGGGCGAAATCGGCACCCTGCGTGCGCTCGGTTTCCAGCGCCGCAGCATCCTGGCCGCCTTCCTGACCGAGGCCATGCTACTGGCCCTGGTGGGCGGCGCGGCCGGGCTGGCGCTGGCCTCGCTGATGCAGTTCCTGTCCTTCTCCACCACCAATTTCCAGTCGTTCTCGGAACTGGCCTTCGGCTTCAAGCTCAACGCCGCCATCGTAATCAAGACGCTGGTGTTCGCCCTCATCATGGGCTTCGTGGGCGGCTTCCTGCCGGCCGTGCGGGCGGCCCGCATGCGCATCGTGGAAGCGTTGCGCGCCGCCTGAGCAGGTCCCGGGTTCGCCTGCGGGCCCGGCCAGCTCGCCGCCCACCTGGCCGCCCACCTATCCGTCCGCTGGTTCGCCCGCTGGTTCGCCGGCGGCATCGCCTGACGAACCATTCTGCCATCCGTCCGTATTCGCATATCACTTGGCTCAAATGCGAATCATTATCATTTGCATTGACATTCGCAATACGAACCGGTAAGGTGGCGGCATGCCATTCAAACAAGCTTTCTTTTGAGGAAATTGCTGCGCCATGCCCCATCCACTCACCTTCTTGCCGTATTACGCGTCCGCGCGGGAGCGCACCCTGCGCCAGTTCATCGAAGCCTTTTGGAACGAGGGTTGTCTGACAGGCGCCGTCGAACAGCACCGCGGCTGCCGGCCCATGCTGCGGCTGGAAGGGCTGGGCGAAGACGGCCAGGTACGCGGCTACGCCGTCGCCATCGCCGGCCATAGCGGCTTCGAGCGGCTGCGCCTGGCCGGTCCGGTGCATGCGGCCGGCCATCCGGCGCCGGAACCGGAACTGGCCACCATCGCCTGCGACCTGCTGCGCCATCTGCAGCCGCAGGCGCCGGCACTGCGCCAGTTCGTGGCCGAGTTGCAGCAGACGGCGCTCAAGCAGGCCTGGTCGATGACGGCGCCACCCCAGGCCACGCTGGATTCGTCCTATCCATGGCAGGAGGCACAGCTGGGCGACGGTCACCTTTACCATCCCTGTTTCCGTTCCCGCATGGGGTTCTCGGTCGACGATCACCTGCGCTACGGCCCGGAGTTCGCGCGCCCGTTCGAACTGGTGTGGCTGGCCATCGGCCGCGACGCCAGCGCCGTGCATACCTTGCCCGGCATCGACTACGACGAGTTCCTGGCCGGCCAGCTGGGCCAGGCGGAGTACCAATGGCTGCAAGGACGCATCGCGCAGCAGGGCCACGCAGCGGCGGACTACCGGCTGCTGCCGGTTCACCCATGGCAGTGGGAGCACAGCGTTGTCCAGCACTACGCCGGCTGGCTCGCCGATGGCACGCTGCTGTATCTGGGCCAGGGACAAGGCCACTGGCTGGCGCAGCAGTCGATACGCTCGCTCAGCAGCCTCGATGGCGCGCAGCGTTGCAACATCAAGCTGCCGCTGGCCATCGCCAACAGTTCGGCCGACCGCATCCTGTCCGACCACCACGTGCACAACGCGCCCCGCATTTCGCGCTGGCTGGACGACATCTGCCGCAACGATCCCTATCTGGCCCAGGGCCAGCGCCTGGCCTTGCTGACCGAGCCGGCCGGCATTACGCTGGCGGCACAGCGCCAGCTGCCCGGCGCCTACGGCATGCTGGGTGCCATCTGGCGTACCGCGCCGGAATCGCTGCTGAGGCATGACGAACCGCGCGAACAACTGTTCCCCATGACGGCACTGACCACGGAGCTGCCGGACGGCGCGTTGACGATCCAACCCTGGCTTGCACAGCACGGGACCGAACGCTGGGTCAAGGCACTGCTGGCGGCCATGGTGCCGCCCCTGCTGCACCTGATGATGGCGCACGGCGTGCTGCTCGAATGCCATGCGCAGAACACGCTGCTGATCGTGCGCGATGGCCTGCCTTGCCGGATCGCCCTGCGCGACCTGCCGGGCGGACTGCACTACCTGCCAGGTCCGGCTGCCGACGCGGCGCAACAGGCGGGCCTGCGCACGGCGCCCGCCTACCGCAACGCGCTCAATGCCAGCGCGGGCTTTGCCTTCGGATCGGAGACCGAGGCGCGCGACTATCTGCTGGAGGTGATGTTCTTCATCAACCTGGGCGAACTGGCGTGGCGCCTGGAACGGCAGCACGGCTACCCCGAGGCACAGTTCTGGCGCGCAGCCGCCTGCGCCGTGCTGGACTACCAGGAACAGTTCCCCGCCATGGCGCCGCGCCAGCGCCAGTTCGACCTGCTCGGCCCTACCCTGCAAATCGAATGCCTGGCGGCGCGCCGCCTGCTCGGCTGGAGCACGCCGCACCTGCGCACCGTACGCAACCCGCTGTACGACGCACTGGCCGGAACATCGCAATGAACACGGCCATCATGAAGCCGGCGGCGATGGTCACGCGGCCCGTCATGGCGACCGTGGCCGGCCACTTCGGCGCCGCGTTCGCCGCGCTGTGCATGCCGCCGTTCTATGCTCACATCCTGCAGGCCAGCTTCGCGGAACAGGCGCCGTCGCTGGTCCTGGCCGGCTGGTACTTCACGCTGCCCACGCTGGCCGCGGCCATCGCCAATCCGCTGTGGGGACGGCTGGCCGACCGCATCGGCCGGCGCGCCTCGCTGATGCGGGCGCACGGCGGCTTGTGCCTGAGCTTCATCGTCACGGCCCTGGCCCGCACGCCGCTCGAATTCGCCATCGGCCTGACCTTGCAGGGACTGCTGGGCGGCACCTTCTCCGCCTCCAATGCCTACCTGGCCGAACAGCTGCCCGCCTCGCGCCTGGCGGTCTTGCTGGGGGTGATGCAAGGCTCGGCGCGGGCCGCCCTGTTCGCCGGACCGGCCCTGATCGGCCTGCTCAACGGCCGAACCGACCTGCTGCACCTGTTCTTCTACCTGGCCGTGTTTCCGGGCGCCGCTTGCCTTGCCCTGTGGCTGCTGCCGGAGCAGGCGCCCGCCGGACGCACGGCCGGTGGCCAGCACCTCGCCCCACCGGAGCGCAACGGCGCCGTACGCCTGGCCGCGCCCAACGCCAGTTGCGGCATCAGCGCCGGCGCACTGTATCGGCTGCAGGCGCTGTTCACGATAGGGACCGCGCTGAGCTACCCCTTTTTCGTCACCGATCTCGCGCAGCGCCTGCACCTGGGCAGCGCCACGGCCGGCATGCTGTTTGGCCTGCCCCATGCCGTGTTCCTGCTGCTGGCCTGGCCGCTGGGCCGCCGGCTGCATTGCGCCAATGCCGCTGCCAGCCTGGCAGGATATGCCGCCGTCACCTGCGCCGCCCTGCTGCTGCAACTGCTGGCCCATGGCCTGCCCTTGCTGGTGGCAGGACGCCTGCTGATGGGCGTGGGCATGACCGGCGCCTGCCTGGCCATCAATGTGCTGGCCGCCGCCACCACCGACACCACGCGGGCCGGCCGCCACTTCGGCCAGCTCGAGGGCGCCAACAAATGGGGCGCGGTCGCCGCCGGCCTGCTGGCCAGCGTGCTGGTCGCGCCGCTCGGCGCACCACTCGGTTACACCGCCCCCATGTGGCTGGGCTGCGCCCTGCTTGCCGTCTTGTTCATTTCACTGAAACGGAAACTGCCTTGAACTCTCCCCTGTCGCACACCCATTTGCAGCCCCCCGGGGCTCAAGCGCCTTCCGCCCGCGCGCCGCGCTTCGCCGAACTGCAGCACTGCCGCCTGCTGATCAACTGCTACGCCCGCGAGGTGGCGATGCAGGAACATACGCTGGCCGTGCTGCCCGCGCACCAGCTGGCCGACGCCGTGCCGCAACTGGCCGGCTACCACGGGCAGGTACTCGACATCGCCCTGCCGCGCATGGACAGCCGCCTGCGCGTCGGCGTGCTGCACGTTTCGGCCACCGCCAATTTCGACTACACCACGCCGGCCTACCTGAGCTCCGGCGGCGACGCGTGGCGCGAAGCGCCCTGGCAGGACCTGGCCCGCCTGCTGATCGAAGACCTGTCGCGCCGCGCCGGCACCGCCTTCAACGACGAGCTGTTGCAGCAGATCGGCGACAGCATCGCCACCATGCAGGATGTGCTGGACCGCCAGCCGGCGGCGGCCGCGCCGTGCCAGCCGTCCAGCTGGACGCCGCTGCAAGCCTATATCGACAGCGAGCAAAGCCTGCTGACCGGCCATCCCTTCCATCCCGCGCCCAAGAGCCGGGCCGACTGGTCGCCGGCCGAGCAGCGCCACTACTCGCCCGAGCACAAGGCCAGCATGGCGCTGCACTACTTCCAGATTCCGCAATCGTGGCTGGCGAGCGACAGCGTGGACGGCGAACCGGCAACGACATTGCTGGCCCGCGTGGGCGGCCACGGCCTGCAAGCGGAACCGGGCAGCGTGATCGTGCCGCTGCATCCGTGGCAGGCGGGCTGGATGCGGCGCCAGCAACGCATCGCCGCCGCCTTGCATAGCGGCGAGGTGCGCGACCTGGGTCCGCGCGGCCTGCCGTTCCACCCCACGGCCTCGATCCGCACCCTGCTGGCGGAAGACGCCCGGCACTTCCTCAAGCTGTCGCTCAATATGCGCATCACCAACTGCATCCGCAACAATGCGCGCCATGAGTTGCAAAGCGCGCTGACGGGCACCCGCCTGTACCGCAACCTGCGGAGCACCATGCAACAGCGCTTCCCCGGCTTCCACGTGCTGGAAGAACGCGCCTTCGTCACGGTGGCCTTCCCCGGCGCGGACGGCGCCGACAAGGAACTGGCCGACGGCTTCGGCGTGCTGGCGCGCGAAGGCATGGCCGACCTGATGCAACAAGGCGTACGCCCCGCCGTCTGCGCCGCCCTGTTCGGCAACGGCGCCCATGGCCGCGCGCGCGTGTTCGCGCTGATCGAACGCTACGCCCTGCACCGCGGCTACACGCTGGAGCGGGCCGCGCGGCTGTGGTTCGCCCGCTATGCGGAAACGGCCGTCCATCCCATCCTCTACCTGCTGTTCGAACATGGCATCGCGTTCGAGCCGCACATGCAGAACACGCTGGTGGGGCTGGACGCCGATGGCGCCCCCACCCATTTCATCCTGCGCGACCTGGAACTGACCCGGCTGGCGCCGCTGGCGCAGCCGCTGGCGCGCACGCTGGCCCTCGATGCGGCCACGCTGTCCGAACTGTGCTGCAGCGACGAGCGGGCCTGGATACGCATCGGCTACTGCCTGTTCGTCAACAACCTGTGCGAAGTGATCGCCACCATCGCCAACGGCAACCAACAGCTCTATCTGGGCCTGTGGGGCGTGCTGCGCCATACCCTGCAGGACTATCTGGCCCGTTATCCGAATCCGTCCGCCAGCCGCCGCATCCACGGCTTGCTGGCCGGCGAACCGCTGCCGGCCAAGGGCAATCTGCTGACCCGCTTCCTGCGCCAGGCCGACCGCCAGGCCAGCTACCTGCCGCTGTACCACCCGCTGGCCGTCGTCAACGGCGCGGCCGCTTCATCGATTTGATCCACCTTCACTTCACGACCTTATGTACCCAACCTCTCCCAAGCTCAAACCCCTGCCCCTGCTGCTGGCCGGCCTGTTCCTCCTGCACGGCGCCGCGTATGCCGACGACCTGCCCGACATGGCGCAAGTGACCATCAGCGGCAGCGGCGGCGCAGCCTCCAGCGGCGGCGCCACCAAGACCTACAGCAGCATGCTCGACACGCCGCAGGCCGTCACCGTCGTCAACCGCGACAGCCTGCGAAACCGCGCCGCCCTCACCAGCAAGGACGCGCTCGAATATGTGCCCAGCGTGATGGCCGGCCAGGGTGAAGGGCGGCGCGACGAGTTCTATATCCGCGGTTTCTACGCGCTGCGCGACACCCTGCTGGACGGCCTGCGCGACGACAGCCTGTACTCGCGCGACCTGGCCACGGTGGACCAGATCGAAGTGCTCAAGGGCGCGGCCGCCGCCCTGTATGGCCGCGGCTCGGCCGGTGGAGTGATCAACCGCGTCAGCAAGAAGCCGCACGCCAGCCAGGACACGGAAGTGACGGCCATCATCGGCTCCGAGCGCGAACGGCGCGTGAGCGTGGACGCCGGCGGTGCGCTGGGCGCCGCGGCCAACGGGCGCCTGATCGCCGTCTACGACAAGGGCGACAGCTACCGCGACGTGGTGCATCACACGCGCAGGCTGCTCGCGCCGTCCGTCCAGTTCGCGCTGGCGCCGGAAACGTCGCTGCTGCTGCAAGCCGAAGTGCAGCGCGAGGACCGCACGCCGGATCGCGGCGTGCCCGCGCTCGGGGGCCGTCCGCTGGCCGTGGCGCCCGGCACCTACTACGGCGAGGCCTACGACTACACCCGCACCGACAGCGACCTGGCCAGGGCCAGGCTGGAACACCGCATCGGCGAGCACCTCACGCTGGACAACACGCTGCAATACAGCCGTACGGAACTCGAAGGCGTGAACACCCGCAACCGCCGCGTCAACGCCAACGGCACGCTGTCGCGCCAGATCACCTACTTCCCGCAATGGCAGCGCAACCTGGTCAACCAGACGGAATTGACGTACACGCTCGATAGCCACACGCTGCTGGCCGGCCTGGAGCTGTCCGAGCAGCGGCGCGCCGTGCGCACGGCACAGACGGGGATCGCCTATCCGATCGACCTGTACGCGCCGCGGCAACTGCTGGCGGCACCGCAGGTGTCCACCTTCCCCGTCTCGCTCGACAGCGCTTTCGTGGCGCGTACCCAGGCGCTGTATGTGCAGGACCAGATCGACCTGCATCCGCAGTGGAAGGCGCTGCTGGGCGCGCGGCTGGACCGCTTCCAGCAACAGCAGACCAACCGGCTGAAAAACAACGAGCGCAGCGAGCGCACCGATAACGTGGCCTCGCCGCGCATGGGATTGGTGTACCAGCCCGACGACAGCCAGTCCTGGTATGTGAACCTGAGCCGCTCGTTCCAGCCTGGCGGCGGCGACCTGCTCTACACCGGCAACACGCCACTGGCGCAGGTAAAACCGCTGCAGACGGACTTGCAGGAACTCGGTTACAAGCACGACTGGCTGGGACGGCGCCTGTACACCACCGTGGCACTGTTCCGCATCGAGCAGCGCAACCAGCTGACGCTGGACCCCAGTGATCCAGCCGGCCTGCGCCAGCTACAGGTGGGCAAGCAGCGTAACCAGGGCGTGGAGCTGGAGCTGCAAGGGACGCTGTGGCAAGGGGCGCGCCTGAACGCGGCCTATACCTACAACGATGCGCGCATCGTGGCATCGAACGACGTCCCGCGCGGCAACCGGGCCGAGATGACGCCGCGCCACCGGGCCAGCCTGTGGCTGGACCAGAGCATCGACGCGGCATGGAGCGCGGGCCTGGGTGTGCTGGCCAGCAGCAGCCAGTTCGCACTGTCGGACAACGCGGTGCGCCTGCCCGGCTACGCCCGCGTGGACGCCATGCTGGCCTACCACCAGCCGCGCTACGATGTGCGCTTCAAGCTCAACAACGTGGGCAACGCACGCTACTACGAGTCGGCCATCAACAACGTCCAGATCCAGCCGGGCGCGCCGCGCAACGCCAGCCTGACGCTGGCCAGCCGGTTCTGATCCGGAGGCCCCGCCTCGGGGCATTGCCGCCGCGCAGCAAAGGCGGAGTCCCGCTAGCCCACAGCGCGGGGCTAGCGGCATAGCCCTAGCGACACACCGGTCGACGCCGGCCCTATTCCGCGTCCGGCTGCTGTGAAGGATGGGCCGCCGCGAACGCGGGCAGCGCCACGCAGTTGGCGTGAATGCGCATGATGGTGGGATACGGCGCCAGGTCCAGTTCGAAACGCTGGGCGTTGAACACCTGCGGCACCAGGCAGCAGTCGGCCATGGTGGGCGTGTCGCCGTGGCAGAAGCGGCCCGTCTGCGGCTCGCCGGCCAGGTGCGCTTCCAGCATGGCCATGCCCTCGCCCAGCCAATGCTTGTACCACTGCGTCTTCACTTCCTCCGACAAGCCCAGCGGCCCTTTCAGGTACTTGAGCACGCGCAGGTTGGTCAGCGGATGGGTGTCGCACGCCACCGTCAGCGCCAGCGCGCGCACGCGGGCGCGGCCCAGGGCGCCGGCCGGCAGCAGCGGCACGGCCGGATACAGTTCGTCCAGGTATTCCATGATGGCCAGCGACTGGTGCACGATGGCGCCTTCGTCGTCCAGCACCGGCAGCAGGGCGCTGGGGTTGACGGCGCGGTATGCCGGCGCCAGCTGCTCGCCGCCGTTGCGCAGCAGGTGCACCGGTAGCGCTTCGTACGCGAGGCCCTTGAGGTTCAGGGCGATCCGCACCCGGTACGCGGCCGAGCTGCGAAAGTAGGTATAGAGCTTCATGTCAGCCACGCTCCCGGTAGTGGGTCACGGTCTGCTCGATGGCGCCGAAGATGCTGGCGCCATCGGCGTCGCGCATTTCGATGCGCACCGTGTCGCCGAACTTGAGGAAGCCCGTCTGTGGCTTGCCGCGCTCGATGGTTTCGTACATGCGCACTTCGGCCAGGCAGCAGTAGCCCACGCCGCCGTTCTCGATGCTCGAGCCGTGCAGGCTGCCCTGCTTGTTGGACACGGTGCCGGAACCGATGATGGTGCTGGCCGCCAGTTCGCGCGTGGCGGCGGCGTGCGCCACCAGCTGGGCGAAGTTGAAGGTCATGTCCTCGCCCGCGTTGGGACGGCCGAACGGACGGTGGTTCAGTTCCACCAGCAGCGGCAGGTGCAGCTTGGTGTCGGCCCAGTGCGCGCCCAGTTCGTCCGGCGTGACGGCCACCGGCGAGAACGCGCTGGCGGCCTTGGACTGGAAGAAGCCGAAGCCCTTGGCCAGTTCGTTCGGGATCAGGTTGCGCAGCGAGACATCGTTGACCAGCATGACCAGGCGGATCGCCCGCGCCGCGTCGTCCGCGCTGGCGCCCATGCGCACGTCGCCCGTGATGACGGCCACTTCCGCCTCCAGGTCGATGCCCCACTCCTCGCTCAACGCGAAGATGGGATCATGGGGGCCGATGAAGCTGTCCGACCCGCCCTGGTACATGAGCGGATCGGTGTAGAACGAGGCCGGCACTTCCGCGTTGCGCGCCTTGCGCACCAGCTCCACGTGGTTGATGTAGGCCGAGCCGTCGGCCCACTGGTAGGCGCGCGGCAGCGGCGAGTGGCATTGCAGCTGGTCGAACGGACGGGCCTCGGCCACGGCGCCGGCGTTGAGCGCGGCGTAGGTCTGCTCCAGCCGGGGCGCCACGGCGTCCCAGTTGTCGAGCGCGTACTGCAAGGTGGCCGCGATCTGCGGCACGGCGGCGCAGCGCGACAGGTCGCGGCTGACGATGACCAGGGCGCCGTCGCGGCTGCCGTTTTTCAGGGTGGCGAGTTTCATTGCTGGCCCTCCGCTTGCGGCGCGTGCATCCAGGCCGCGTGCTTGGGCGCCTTGCGCGTTTTCGACCACTCTTCCAGCATCTCCCACTTGACGGCGTCGAGCCGCGCCATCATCTCGGGCGTGCCCGTGTTGGCGGCCAGTTCCAGCCGATGGCCGTTCGGATCGAAGAAGTAGATCGACTTGAAGATGGTGTGGTTGACGGGGCCCAGCACGTCGATGCCGGCGGCCACCAGGCGCTCCTTGGCGGCCAGCAGTTCGTCCATGCTTTCCACTTCCAGCGCCAGGTGCTGGACCCAGGCCGGGGTGTTGCGGTCGCGGTCCATCGGCGCCTGGGTCGGCAGCTCGAAGAAGGCCAGCACGTTGCCGTGGCCGGCGTCCAGGAACACGTGCATGTACGGGTCCGGCGCCTTGGTCGACGGCACTTCGTCTTCGGCAATGGCCAGCACGAAGTCCATGTTCAGGTGTTTGACGTACCACTCGACGGTCTGCTTGGCGTCGATGCAGCGGTAGGCCACATGGTGGATTTGCTTGATTTTCATCTCTGTCTCCGGGTGAGTCCTCATGTCACGCATTAGAATCCAGTTTCAGATATCATACAAACAGTATTTTCCAGACTATTTATCAGGTTTTCTTATGAATCCTAGCCTGCGCCAGATGCGCGCCCTGGTGGCCGTGGCCAAGACCGGCAGCTTCACGCTGGCCGCGGAATACCTGCATGTGACCCAGTCCGCGCTGAGCGGCCAGATCAAGGAACTGGAGCAGGTGCTGGGGGTGACCGTGGTCGAGCGTACCACGCGGCGCGCCCAGCTGTCGGAGCTGGGGCGCGAACTGTACCCGCTGTTCGACAAGATGCTGCAGGACCTGGACGGCGCCATGGCCGACATCGCCAACCGCAAGGCGCTCAAGAAGGGCATGGTGCGGGTGGCGGCGCCGCAGATGATGTCGTGCACCCTGCTGCCGGAAGTGATCGCGGCCTACCGGGCCGCCCATCCCGAGGTGCAGGTGCGGCTGGTGGACTGTCCGCTGGAACAGGTGACGGGCCGCGTGTTCAGCGGCGAAGTGGACTTCGGCATCGGGCCTGAACGCGACCCCACGGCCGAGATCGACGCCGTCCAGCTGCTGGAAATGCCGTTCGTGCTGGTCTACCCGCCCGGCCACCCGCTCGAACAGCGCGCGCGCGTGACGTGGGCCGACGTTTGCGACTACCCCTTCATTTCGCTCCAGGGCCAGTTCACGGAACGGCTGCTGCGCGACATGCATGCCTCGTTCCGCGACCTCTCGCTCAGCCCCTACAACGAGGTGACGTTCATGACGACGGCGCTGGCCATGGTCAGCGCCGGGCTCGGCATCACCGTCTGCCTGCCCTACGCGGCCCAGATGGTCAGGCTGTACGGCCTGCAGATGCGCCAGCTGTATGAGCCGGAGCTGACCCGGCGCTTCTTTGTCTACACCAAGAACGCGCGCGCGCTGTCGCCGGCGGCCGACAGCTTCGTCGGCTTCCTGCACCAGTTCGTGGCTGGCCACGAATGGAACGTCACGCTGGACTGAGGCGCGCCGGGCGCCGCCGCCCGTAGCGAGTAGCCGGCAGCCGGCAACCGCCCGCTTGCCGCCATCACACGCAATTGCAACAAAATATATACTTTTTACCCATTGGCAACATTATTGCAGCAAGGCTATACTGCGCGGGGCGCTACGCCCGACAACGAAACGAATCAATGCACATCCTCCATATTGACACCTGCGCCCTGGGCGACGTTACCGGCTCACGCCAGTCCACTGCCGCAGTTGTCGCCGCGCTGTGCCCTGCCGGTACGGCGCAAGTCGTCTATCGCGACCTGGCCGCCGCCCCGCTGTCACACATCAGCGGCCCGCTGCTGCAAGTACTGCGCCAGCATTGGGACGACACCATCCCCCTCAACGCCGAGCTGCGGGCCGAAGCCATGCTCAGCCAATCGCTGTTGCGCGAATTGCTGGACGCCGACCTCATCGTCCTGGGCGCTCCCCTGTACAACTATTCCATCCCTTCCGTGCTCAAGGCCTGGCTGGACCGCATCTTGCACCTGGTGCAGGGACCAGACGGTGAGGCGCTGCGTGGCGGCCTCGACGGCAAGCGCCTGATCCTGGTCACCACCTGCTGCAGCCCGGCCGACCAGCCCGCGCAACTGCAGTTGATGGAATTGCATGAACAACACCTGGCCCGCGTGTTCCGCCACATCGGCATCGGCCAGCCAGAATGCATGCGCATCGCGACGGACGGCAACGGCAAGTTGCTGATGCCCGACACGCTGCCCACGCCCCGGCTGCTGCCCCGCTCCTGAACCGAGCCTGGCAGCCGGTCGGACAGAGGCCCTAAGTCCGACCGGCTGCCCCTAAGTCCGACAGGCTGCCAGCCTCGCCGAACCGCAACGCCGGCCTTATAATGCAGAGGTGCCGCCCCTGCGCGCGGCGAGCTGGCCACCGACCCCCCCTGCAACCGCAACCGCAACAATGACTGCCAACACCATCGCCGCCAACCAGAAGATGGACAAGTTCGACGGCTGCCACAGCGTCTGGCTGTTCGGCTACGGCTCGCTGATCTACAAGGCCGACTTCCCCTACCTGGAGCGCCGTCCCGCCAGTATCGCGGACTGGACCCGCCGCTTCTGGCAAGGTTCGCACGACCACCGCGGCACACCGGACGCGCCGGGCCGAGTGGTGACCCTGATCCGCGAAGCGGGCGCCATCTGCCACGGCATGGCTTACCTGATCACGCCCGAAGTGTTCGGCCACCTCGACCACCGCGAGAAGAACGGCTACCTGCGCCTGCCCATCCCCATCCGCTTCGACGACGGCCGCAGCGAGGAAGGCCTGGTCTACATCGCCACGGAAGACAACACGGCCTTCCTGGGCGCCGCCTCCGAGCGCGAGATCGCGGCGCACATCGCCCGCTCGTCCGGCCCCAGCGGCCCCAACAGCGATTACCTGAACCACCTGGCCGCCGCCCTGCGCGAACTGGGCCAGCACGACCAGCACGTGTTCGCCATCGAGCGCCACCTGGCCGAACTGAACTCAGCCGAATAAATCCAGCTGCCCCTCCCCATCGCCCCTGGCCCGCGCACCGAGCGGGGGAATGACGAGCGGGCGGCGGAACTGGCTGGCATCGAGCTGCTGGAAGCGGCTGCCCCGCCCGGCCAGCCCCAGCCGCGCGGCGGCGATCTTGAAACGCTGCCGTATCAGTTCGGCCCACACGCCCTCGCCCTTCATGCGCGTGGCGAAATCGCTGTCGTAGTCCTTGCCGCCGCGCATTTCCCGCACCCGGTTCATCACGCGCTGGGCCCGCTCCGGAAAGTGGGCCTGCAACCACTGCTGGAACAGGGGATTGACTTCCCACGGCAGGCGCAGCACGACGTAGTGGGCCGAAGTGGCGCCCGCCTCGTGCACGGCTTCCAGCAAGCGCTCGATTTCCGGTTCTGTGATGAAGGGGATGATGGGCGAGATGCTGACACCCACCGGTATGCCCGCCGCGGCCAGCGTGCGGATGGTGCGCAGCCGGCGCGCGGGCGCGGCCGCACGCGGCTCCAGCGTGCGCGCGATGGCCGGGTCCAGCGTGGTGACGGTGATGGCCACGGCCGCCTGCTGGCGGGCCGCCATCGCCGCCAGGATGTCGATGTCGCGCTCGATCAGGGCCGACTTGGTGATCAGGCCGACGGGGTGTTCGCACTCCTGCAACACCTCCAGCACGCGGCGCGTGAGGCGCAGTTCGCGCTCGCAGGGCTGGTAGGCGTCCGTGTTGACGCCCAGCGCGATCGATTCCGGCACATAGGATGGCTTGGCCAGTTCGCGCCGCAGCAGTTCCGGCGCGTTGACCTTGGCAAAAATCTTGCTCTCGAAATCGAGTCCCGGCGACAGCCCCTGGTAACTGTGCGTAGGCCGGGCGTAGCAGTAGATGCAGCCATGCTCGCAGCCCCGGTAAGGGTTGAGCGACACGTTGAACGGCAGGTCGGGCGAGGCGTTGCGGCTGAGGATGCTGCGGGCCTGCTCATGCGTCACCTGGGTCTGCCAGCCGCGCGGCGCCTCCTCTTCGTGTTCCCAGCCATCGTCGAACGCCTCACGTGCATTGCGCTCGAAGCGCCCCTGCAGATTGCTGACGGCGCCACGTCCCTTGGTGGCCTGCAGGGGCCTAGGCGGCAACATCACCTGCTCGAACTGTTCTTCCTCGTTGGACATTGCGCACCTGAAAATACTGTATGGATACACAGTATTTTAGGCAGTTGTGGCAGCCATATCAAGCGCAACCGTAAAAAAAATCTATCCATGTCACCTCGCATCGATCACTGCCCTGAATAGCCAAGCGCTAGTTAATCCGATTAACGCAATCGCGTCTTGAATAATGACGATTATGCACTAGACTGGCGAAAAGAAATTAAAAGATATTAATAAATTAATTGAAATAATTTCCACAGAACAAAGCGATACCACGTGAATTAATAAACAACGTCAATTTCCGAAACTTAATTTATTTGACCAACCAATAAAAGGGAGGACGCCACACGCTTTAACATCCATACTGCAACTCATTATTCGCATTCAATAATAAAAGGGAGAAACACCATGGCAGACATCACCAATATTCAAACCACGGCAAGCAAGGCTTCCGGCGCGGGCAACAACTGGGATATCACGGTCACCTACGACGCCGTGTTCAGCCAATATGAATGGAAGACGGCCAACTTCACCTTCCGCGACGGCTTCATCCTGATGGAGTCGGACCAGGGCGAAATCTTCGGCGGCGCCGACGACCAGCTCACCGGCATCGTGGCCGTGAGCACCTTCAACCCCAACGAGCCCAAGGTGCGGCGCGTGATGAAGCTGCGCATCAACGGCGACACGCTGGACACCGAACTGGGCGGCGAAGAACTGTATCCGGTGGTGCGCCTGCGTAACCTGGACCTCAACCTGCTGTATCCCCAAAAGAAAGGAGGCATCCTGCATTTAAACCCCTAGTTTGACCATCCCGGTCGCGGGAATAACATCTGACCGATGTTAGCGGAGCTGGCCCAATCGCGCAGGCGGATCGCGCCGCGCATTGCTGGCCGGCTTTGCCATTGCGCGTCCAATATATAAAATGGTTGCAGATAAAATATCAATGGAAATATTATTTCCGCCTCGCAAAAACAATACCACAGCGCATATTCAGCATGCCGGAACGGAATAAAGATTTATCCGGCAATTAGCCTGACAATTCAAATCACCACAGGTAAAATGCAAATCGGAAGCCGGTTTGCATGGCCGTCCCTTGCTGCGTCCGTGCCACTGTGCCGGCGGACCGGCCGGAGGCCTTGCCTCTGCAGTTCCAGCCCGCAAGCTGGTATCATGCGAACAAACTTGGGGAGAAATCATCCCCACGCCGCGCGCGCCCCGGTTGCTGCGCCGGCGGGCCTGTAGCGCCCCAGCCCCACACACCAACATATCCCGATGCCGCCCGGTGCATGGCGGCGTCGTGATGATTACCTTATGCGAGCACCCCATGACCCAAGCCACACCCGCCAAACTGTCGTTCTGGAGCCGGCTGCCGCTGGCCTTCAGCGCCTTCATCAACACGCTGTCCGATGCCGACTATGCTAGTCGCCTGCAGCGCATGACGGACGCCGCCAGCTATCCGCCAGCCCCTGTCGCAACGCCTGCCCCCGCGCCGCTGCGCGTGGCCACGCCCGACGCCGCCCTGCAACTGCTGAGCCTGCTGCAACGGGAAGCGCGCCTGATCGACTTCACCCAGGAAGACCTGAGCGCCTATGCCGACGCCGACATCGGCGCCGCCGCCCGCGTGGTGCACGCAGGCTGCGGCAAGGTACTGCGCGAGCACTTCCACATCGAACCGGTGCGCAACGAGGCCGAAGGCAGCCGCGTGGTGCTGGAAGACGGCTTCGACGCGGGCGCCGTGCGCCTGACGGGCAACGTGGTCGGCAAGGCGCCGTTCCGCGGCACCCTGTCCCACCGCGGCTGGCGCGCCACCAACGTGCTGCTGCCGAAGCTGGCCGAAGCGCACGACGCCAGCGTGCTGGCCCCGGCGGAGGTGGAATTATGAGCGAACCGCGCTATGCCATCGGCATCGACCTGGGCACCACCCACAGCGCCCTGTCCTATGTAGACCTGGCCGCCAGCGACGGCGAGCAGACCAGCCACGGCGTGCTGGCCGTGCCCCAGCTGACGGCGCCCGGCACGGTGGAAGAACTGCCGCTGCTGCCGTCCTTCCTGTACCTGCCGCACGCGGACGAACTGGCGCCCGGTGAACTGAGCCTGCCCTGGGCGCAAAGCGCCGCCGAGCAGACCGCCGTGGTAGGCGAGATGGCCCGCAGCCGCGGCGCCACCACGCCGATCCGCCTGGTCTCCAGTGCCAAGAGCTGGCTGTGCCACCCCGGCGTGGACCGCCGCGGCCCCATCCTGCCGAACGACGCGCCGGAAGAAGTGGCGCGCGTCTCGCCGCTCGACGCCTCGACCCGCTACCTGGCGCACCTGCGCGCGGCCTGGGACCAGGCCCACCCGGAAGCGCCGTTCGCCGAGCAGGCCGTCACCGTCACCATCCCCGCCTCGTTCGATCCGGGCGCGCGCGAACTGACGGCCGACGCGGCCCGCGCCGCCGGCTACGACGCGCTCACGCTGCTGGAAGAACCGCAGGCCGCCCTGTACAGCTGGATCCAGGGCAGCGCCGGCCGCTGGCGCAAGGAAGTCAAGCCGGGCGACGTGATCCTGGTGGTGGACGTGGGCGGCGGCACCAGCGACTTCTCGCTGATCGCCGTGCTGGAACGGGACGGCGTGCTGGAACCGCACCGCGTGGCCGTGGGCGACCATATCCTGCTGGGCGGCGACAACATGGACCTGGCGCTGGCCCACCTGGTGGCGCGCAAGCTGGCCGCCAACGGCACCGCGCTGGACGCCTGGCAGATGCGGGCCCTGACCTACGGCTGCCGCGCCGCCAAGGAAGCGCTGCTGGCCGATGCCGACGCGGCCACCTGGCCCATCGTCGTACCCAGCCGCGGCTCCAAGCTGATCGGTGGCTCGATCCGCACTGAACTGACGCGCGAGGAAGTGAGCACCTTCATCCTGGACGGCTTCTTCCCCACCGTGGATGCGTCGGCCCGGCCGGCCGTGCGCACCCGCGCCGGCCTGACCCAGCTTGGCCTGCCGTATGCGCAGGATGCCGGCATCACGCGCCACCTCGCTTCGTTCCTGGCGCGCCAGCTCGGCGCGACGGCGGAGCTGGCAGGCTATGCCGGCCGGCAGAACGCGGACGCCACCTTCCTGCATCCGACGGCCGTGCTGTTCAACGGCGGCGTGTTCAAGTCCGAGCTGCTGGCCCAGCGCGTGATGGCCACCCTCAACGACTGGCTCTACCTGGAGGGCGCGGAACCGGCCCGCATGCTGGGCGGCGCCGACCTCGATCTGGCGGTGGCGCGCGGCGCGGCCTACTACAGCTACGTGCGGCGCGGCAGCGGCGTGCGCATCCGCGGCGGCACGGCCCGTTCCTACTACGTGGCCATCGAGTCGGCCATGCCGGCCATCCCCGGCATGGAACCGCCGATCCAGGCCCTGTGCGTGGCGCCGTTCGGCATGGAGGAAGGCGCGGAGATGGAATTGCCGGCGCAGGAATTCGGCCTGGTGGTGGGCGAGCCAGTGCAGTTCCGCTTCTTCGGCTCCACCGTGCGGCGCCAGGACCAGATCGGCGACATGCTCGACAGCTGGCTGCCGGACGAACTGCAGGAACTCAACGAGATCGCCGCCACGCTGTCGCCGGAAGGCCGCCAGCCGGGCGACGTGGTGCAGGTCAAGCTGCACGCGCTGGCCACCGAATCGGGCACGCTGGAACTGCTGGCCGTGGCCAATGACGGCCAGCGCTGGAAGGTGGAGTTCGACGTGCGTGCGGGAGCTGCTGCCTGACGATGACGCACTACCTCGTCAGCATCGACCTGGGCACCACCAACACGGTGCTGGCTTACTCCGAACTGGGCGCCGCGCCCGGAGCGGAGCAGATCCGGCTGTTCGACATCGAGCAGCTGGTGGCGCCGGGCGAAGTGGCGCCCGGCACGCTGCTGCCGTCGCTGCGCTACCATCCGGCCGAGGGCGAACTGGCCGGTGGCGATCTGCAGCTGCCATGGCGGCAGGACGACGTGGCCGGCCTGGCGCAAGTGGTCACGGGCCGGCTGGCCCGCCAGCTCGGTGCGCAGGTGCCGGGCCGGCTGGTGGCCAGTGCCAAGAGCTGGCTGTCCCATCCCGGCGTGGACCGCATGGCGCCCATCCTGCCGTGGGGCGCCGAGGACGGCGTGCCGCGCGTGTCGCCGGTGGCGGCCAGCGCCAGCTACCTGGCCCACTTGCGGGCCGCGTGGAATACCCGCTTCCCGCAGCAGCCGCTGGAGCGGCAGCAGCTGGTACTGACCATCCCCGCCTCGTTCGACGAAGGCGCACGGGCGCTGACGCTGGAGGCGGCCCGCATGGCCGGCCTGCCCGCCTTACGCCTGCTGGAAGAACCGCAGGCCGCCTTTTACGACTGGCTGTTCCGCCACCGTGCCACCCTCAATGAAGAACTGGCCGCCACCCGCCTCGTGCTCGTGTGCGACGTGGGCGGCGGCACCACCGACTTCAGCCTGATCAAGGTGGAGCTGGCCGACGGCGAGCCGCAATTGAGCCCGCAGTTGAGCCGTATTGGCGTGGGCAACCACCTGATCCTGGGCGGCGACAATATGGACCTGGCGCTGGCCCACCTGGCCGAAAGCCGCATGGCGGCCGGCGCTGCGGGCGCAGCGCGCCTGTCCGCCGGCCGGCTGGCGCAGCTGACGGAGCGCTGCCGCGCCGCCAAGGAACAGCTGCTGGCGGCCGATGCACCGGAGCGCGCCACCGTCACGCTGCTGGGTGCGGGATCGCGCCTGATCGGCGGCACCCGCTCGGTGGAATTCACGCGCGAGGAAGTGGAGCGGCTGGTGGTGGACGGCTTCTTCCCCATGGGCGCCGTGGACGACGGCGCGCGGCGCGGCCGTGCCGCCATCGTCGAATTCGGCCTGCCCTACGCCAGCGATCCGGCCATCACGCGCCACCTGGCCAGCTTCCTGCAGCAGCACGCTGGCGCCGCGCGGGCCGCGCTGGGCTTGGCCGAAGACGCAACAGCCACCATCCCCATTCCCGACACGCTGCTGCTCAACGGCGGCGTATTCCGCGCCGACGCCCTCGCACGCCGGCTGCAGGCAACGCTGGCGCAATGGCGCGGCCAGCCGCTGCGCGTGCTCCACAACGACAATCCCGACGTGGCCGTGGCCCGTGGCGGCGTGGCCTACGCACTGGCCCGGCGCGGCGCGGCGCCCGCCATTACGGGCGGTTCGCCGCGCAGCTACTTCCTGGTGCTGGACGAGGAACCGCGCGCCGACAAGCCGCGCCGCGCCATCTGCATCCTGCCGCGCGGCAGCGCCGAAGGCAGCGAAGTGCTGCTGTCCGAGCGCACCTTCGCACTGCGCCTGGGGCGCCCGGTGCGCTTCCACCTGGCCTCGTCCACCACGCAAACGGGCGCCGCGCCGCTGGCCGGCGACATGGTCGATCTGAACCAGGGCGACTACGTGCGCCTGCCGCCCATCGCCACCGTGCTGCGCGACAGCGGCGGCGCCGCGCGCAAGGAAATCCCCGTGCAGCTGGCCACGGCGCTGAGCGAATTGGGCACGCTGGAAGTGCATTGTGTGGCCGCCGCCGATGACGATGGCGGCCAGCCGCCCCAGCGCTGGCTGCTGGAGTTCCAGCTGCGCGAAGCGAACGCGCCAGATACCGGCGCCGGCCAGGCGCAGGAGCCGGAAGGTGCCGCGCATCCGGGGCTGGAAGCGGCCATCGAAAAGATAGACCGCATCTTCGGCGCCCGCGCGCAGCAAGTGGAACTGAAGGAAGTGCGTCAGCTGCGCACCCAGCTCGAACAAGTGCTGGGTAGCCGCGAAAAGTGGGCCACGCCCCTGCTGCGCCAGCTGTTCGACGCCCTGCTGGCGCGCGCCAAGGGCCGGCGCCGCTCGGCCGAACATGAGCGCGCGTGGCTTAACCTGGGCGGCTATTGCCTGCGTCCCGGCTTCGGCTATGCGCTCGACGAGTGGCGCATCGAACAGCTGTGGGCCCTGTTCGAAACGGGCGCCCAGCATCACAAGGACAGCCAGGTCTGCGCCGAATGGTGGACCTTGTGGCGGCGCGTGTCCGGCGGGCTGGATGCGACGGCCCAGCTGCGTATCCTCGACGATTTCGCCTTCAACGTGCAGGCCGACGCGCAGGAGCGGGGCCGCCGTCCGCACACGCTGGTCACCGGCAGCGAAGACGACATGCTGCGCCTGGGCGCTTCGCTGGAACGCATCCCCGGCAACTACAAGGCGGAAATCGGCGCCTGGATGCTGGGACAACTGGAGCAGGCCACGACGGCGTTGCAACGCACCGTGGCGGCCAAGGGTGGCGCGGCGGCGCGCAGCAGCAGCGCCAAGGCGGAAACAACAGCCAAGGCGGAAGCGGCGCAGGCCCGCTACCTGTGGGGCCTGAGCCGCGTGGGCGCACGCCAGCCCTTCCACGGCAGCGCGCACGACGTGGTGGCCACCGCCACCGTGGAGCAGTGGCTGGCCGTGATCCTGGCGCTGGACTGGAAGAAGGTGGAGCCGGCCGGCTACGCCGCCGCCCACCTGGCGCGCATGACAGGCGACCGCTCGCGCGACGTGGACGAAACGCTGCGGTCCGAAATCCTGCGCCGCCTGACCGCCGTGGGCGCGCCCGCCGGCTGGAGCGCCATGGTGCGCGAAGTGGTGCAGCTGGACCAGGCCGACGAAAAGCGCCTGCTCGGCGACGCGCTGCCGCCAGGCCTGAAGCTGATCGCCTGAGCCCGAATACATCGGGGGTCAGTGCCAACATTCATGCACGAGGTCGACCGTAGAAATAGCTAAGGCTGAGCCCGTGTATGAATGTTGGCACTGCCCCCGGCACTGTAACCTTGCTGCTGCGCGACGAAGCCGTCGAAGGCGGCGATCAGCGGGTCGAAGGCGGCCGCCCTGCCCTCCAGCTGCTGCAGCGCGTAGCAGGTCGCTTCCAGCGTCGACAACTGGTCGGGCAGGTGCGCCTTGCGGATCAGATAGTGGGATGGCGGCGTGTCGCGCAGCGGCAGGCGCGGCAAGCCTTGCAGCGCCGGATTCAGGTACAGCATCTTGCGGCTCTTGCGCCAGGTGCCGTCCAGTACCACCAACCGCAGACGCTCCGGCTGAGCGCGCCAGGCTGGATCGAACGGGGCCGCCGGGACCATGGCCGGACCGCCCGCTTCCACCGTCTCCGGATACAGCAGCACCGGGCGGCGGCCGTCCGCCGTCAACCAGTTGGCCAAGGCATCCGCCGCAAACGTTTCCCCCACTTCCAGCCGGCTGCGTGACAGGCTCAGATGCAGCAACCGCGCGCTGCCCTTGGCGTTCGCCACTTCCATCGGGTGCTGCAGAATCAATACGTCGACCACGTTGTCCAGCGCGGCCACCCAGCGGCAGATGCAGGCCGATTGCGCGCGCAGGCAGGCGGCGCATATGGCGCGGCGCTGGCCGCCCGTTGCGGCAGGTTCCATGGGAATAGTCATGAGGCGACATTGTACCGAAGCGGCGCTCGCACTGGCCGGGCGGTAACGGATCTATATCTGCAAAAACAGCTGTTAATCCAGTCAAATAGTAAAAATGAAATTGTGTGAAAAATAGTTCTTAAAATGTAAATTATGCAATAGCAATCACAAATGCCTCTGCTTATACTGGGTGAGCCTAACAGGCGCAATCCTCGCTTTCACCGCACTATCGTCAACAATAATCCGGAGGTGATCCATGAAACCACTACCCCGCTTACTTGCCGTGGCCGCCCTGCTGGCCGCGACGCAGCCGGTGCTTGCCGTGCCGCTGCCGGTCAACACTTACACCAGCCTGCCCGGCACCACGGTAGCGGCGGAACCGCAACTGGCCGGCGTCGTGCTGGCGGATGAAGTGCAGGCGTTCTCATTCAACAATGGCAGCGGCACCATCTCCGGCACCGTGCAGTCGCGCGTGGTGCGCTCGAGCGTGGACGGTACGCTCGATTTCTATTGGCGCGTCATCAGCGACCGCAGTTCGGCCGCCGATATCAATTCGTTCAGGCTGGGGAATTTCATCGCGCCGGAATATAACGGCAACTGGCGCAGCGACGGTCTCGGGTCGGTGGCGCCGGATGCCGCTTACCACTTCAGCGTGCCTTCCACCGCCTATGTCAACTACCTGTTCGGCCACACGCAGGGCGACCCCACCCTGGCGCCGGGCACGGAGTCGTATTTCATGTTCCTCGATACCACGGCCACCAGCTATGGCAAGACTGCGCTGTACGACCTGACCGCCACAGGATCGGGCAATATCTCGGCCAGCTACGCCACGTTCGCCCCGGCCGTGCCGGAGCCGTCGGGCAGCGCCATGCTGTTGCTTGGCCTGGCCGGCATCGCCGTGGCCGCCGCACGCCGCCGCGGTTAGCCCGCGGTTAGCTCGCAGTTAGTCCCCGGCGCCGGACGCCGCCGCACCCAGCAAGTCTTCCAGGCTGGCCAGCGTGACCGGGTCCTTGACCACGGCGCGCAGCCACAGGTGCAGCGGCTGTTCGCCCCAGCTGGCCGCCTTGTCCGCGAGATACAGGTCCACCAGGCCTTTCTGGATTTGCTCCGGGCTGCCTTCCAGCGTCAGGTCGTCCTTGGCGGCCGTCTTCAATACCCAGTCGGCGCTTTGCAGCTCGTGGGTGGCCGCTTCCTTGAAGGCGCCATCGACGTATTTTTCCCACGCCTCGCGGGTGAAGGCGCCGGACACGGCGTGGCTGCCGGCCACCAGCGCCTGGTCCTGTTCGCCCACGATACGCGCCACCGTCATGGTGGGGAAGCGGGTGGCGGCGCGGGCGCGGATGTCGGCGTACACGCGCTCGCGCGCCGGCATGCCGTGCACCACGCGGCGCAGGTTGTCGCGGGCCTGGTCCACCAGCGCCAGCTTTTCTTCCACCCGCGGCCAGGACGGGTCGTTGATCTGGGCCAGGTAGAACGTCATCAGCCGCTCGGCGCTGCGTATCATCTGCTCGCGCGGCATGGCGCCGCGGTTGCTTTCCAGCCAGCCGCGCCAGTAGCGGGTCAGCTGGTCGTTCAGGTGGCTGGGCTCGGCGTGCGACTTGTCGGCCAACATCAGATAGGTTTTCAGGGCGTTGTAGGCATCCTCGACATTGGTAGGCGAGGCGTCCAGGTAGGGCTGCGTGGCCGCCGGGCGCGGGATGGCGCCCTGAACGGCAGGCTGGCCGGCGGCTGGCGTGACGGCCTGGCCGGCCGACGGTTTCGCTGCTACGCCGACAGGTGCGCCCGCAGCGGCCCCGGCAGCAGCGCCTGCCCCCTCACGCCCGTCCGGCGCGGGCCGGGTGACGGCTTGCAGCTGGTCGGCATTGGCGTTCATTTCCGCCAGCAGCGCTTCCAGATTGGCGGCGACGGGCCTGAGCATCACTTCCTTCACCCCGGAAAAATATTCCTCGCGCAGCTTGCGGTCCAGCAGCTCGCCCTGATACAGCCCCATGCGCAGCGACCATGGCCGGTGCTTGCGGTAGCTGTCCAATTGTTCAATGCGGTCCTGCAAGATGTCGAGCGCTTCCAGCCGCGACTGCAGATCGAGCCGCTGGTCCTGCAGCTTGATGACTTTGTCCAGGTCGGCCTGCACATTGCTGACCAGCTGCCGGTTGCCCAGGTAAGACCAGCTCCACCCGCCCAGGGAGGCACCCAGCAGGATGGTGGAGGCGAAGAACACGCCGTACTTGATCTGCATCTTGCTCTTGCTGGCGTACTGGGCCACCAGTTCCTTGTCCGCAAAGATCACCTTGCGGAACAGGTTGAGCAGGAAGTAACCGGTCTGGCCGCTGTACGTGACCGGCTGCGTGGCAGGCAACTGCAGCGCAAAGCGCTTGGCAATGTGCTCCGATTGCGCGCTGACCGGCTGCCCCTCCTGCAGGGCGCTGGTGAAATAGAAGCCGCGAAACACGGGCTTGAACTGGAACGGATTTTCCTCGAACAAAGTAGCCAGGAACGCCCGCAGCGAAGGACGGATGGTGGCAAACTCCAGCGGGAAGGTGAACACGCCGGCCGGCATCCGTTCGCGCCGCTGCATGGCCATGTTGGCCAGGCTCATTTCCTTGAGGCCATCGCACAATTCGTCGAAGCCCTGGTCGAAGAATGCCAGCAGCTGCTGGCTGGTGATCTTGCGTTTGTAGGGCATGGTGGCGCCCCACACGCGCTCGCGCTCGCTGCGCTCCGTCTTGGCGAAGAACTCGCCGAAACCGGCGATCAGGTCCACCTTGGTGAAAACGACGTACACGGGCGCGAACACTTCCAGCCGTTCGATCAGGTCCTGCACCCGCTTGCGCAGGCTGTGCGCCAGCTTGATGCCCGTTTCCGGATCGTCGCCCCGCAGCTCGGCGATGCTGACGGCGATGATGATGCCGTTGATGGGCGCGCGCTTGCGGTACTTCTTCAGCAGGTCGAGAAAGCCGAACCATTCCTCGCGGTGCTGGTCGACCACGGCATAGCGCCCCGCCGTATCGAGCAGGATGCCGTCGGTGGTAAAGAACCAGTCGCAATTGCGGGTGCCGCCCACGCCCTGCACGATATGGCCGTCCGCCACAGGGAACTGCAGGCCGGAGTGGGTGATGGCGCTGCTCTTGCCGGCCGCTGGATTGCCGATAATCATATACCACGGCAACTCGTACAGTGCCCGCGCGCCCGACACCATGCCCATCTTGGAACCCTTGATGGTGGCGATGGCCTTCAGCATGCTGTCGCGGATGCCGTCGACTTCCGCGCGAGACGGCCCGTCGGCGCGGAAGTCGACGGACGCGTCGGCCGCGCTGGCTGCCGCCTCGGCGCCGATGGCATCGCCCAGCTTTTCCGATTCGCGCCGGGCGTGGCGGCGGCGCAACCAGCGCCAGGTAACGACGCCCAACACCGCGGCGACCAGCGCCACCGCCGCCCACGCCATGGCCAGTTCCAGCAGCGCCGCGCCGCCGAACAGCAGTAGCGCCATCGCCACAAAACCGACGACGCTCAAGCTGCGGCCATCGGTGAGAAAGTACCAGATTTTTCGCATCATGAGCGGACCGCCAGGTTAGGGTGAAGGAGGATGCGGGCAGACCGAGCCATGTTGCCACTGCTGCCCCGGCGCTTATTTGAGCGGGAACAACGATAGCGCCGCGTCCGCCTATTTCCTCACCGTGCCCGGCACGCGCAGCTCCGTATGGCCCAGGTCCATCATGGTCCAGCGCCCGCCCCAATGCAGGCCGACCGATTCGGCCGCCTCCCCATACAGCCGGTAGCCGCGCATGGCCCACGGATCTTTCTCGGAGATGAGCAACTTGCCGTCGCGCAGGAAGGCGCAGTCCGCCGCCAGGCCGAACTGGTGATAGCTCTGGAAAGCCTTGGCATTGGTCACGCTGGAACCGGCGGCCGCCAGCTGGTTCTGGCGCTCTGGGCTGCGGTAACCTTCCAGGATAGCCATGTCGTAGCCGTGGCGCTCGCGCATGATCCTGAACACCAGCAGCAGGCGCTGGGCGAACTCGGCGTCGAGCAGGCGCCAGTTGCGGTTGGCACTGTCGAGCATGGGCCGCACCTGCGCCACCTCGGCCGTGGTGAAGGTAACAGGCGGCAGCGGTGCGGGCGGGGCCAGCTGTTCTCCCTGCAGCAGCTCCGCCACCTGGGCGTTCACTTCGCTGCTGCTGCCGCCATCAAAGCCCCCCAGCATGCCGCGTCCGCTCACCATCCAGGCCAGCATGGGCGGCACCGTCACCAGCACGGCAGCGGCCAGCAGGGTCAGCCAGTGGCGGCGCAGCAGCCGGCCGCCCGACCGCAGCGCCGTCGCGGTGCCGTCGGCCAGCGTTCCGGCGCCGTGGCTGCCGCGCTGCCCCGCGCGCTGCAAGCGCCGCCCCGTCCACTGTCCCACGTAAGCCAGCGACTGGCGGGCCAGATCGCGGCCGGCGGGAAACAGCGACAGCCAGGCGCCGGCGCAGACCAGCAAAAAGAAGATCAGCATGGAAAGAAGAAACATCGTGCGCTCCGTCAATACAGGCGGCTGGCGCTGATCGGACACTAACTAGCGGCCATGCCGGGATCGTCCCATCGTAGGCCGCCCAGAAAACTTCATCGAACGCTAGATCAAATTCGGGGGTGGTATTTTGGAGACGCAGAACAAACCGACGTTGGTGACGGCCAAACGCAAGGCGCACGAAGGCACGCGGCGCATCCTCGCCAGCCTGGAGCATGGCGCCCTGACGCTGGAACAGGAAAGAGTGGCCCGCTGGAAGTTGAATGGCTGGACCATGGGCCTGTGCATCCTGCTGCTGGCGATGACGGTGCTGGCGTGGGTGGTGCACCAGTCGGCGGTCAAGACCGTAGCGCATCAGGATGACGCACCTCCCAGCGTTGGCGCAGCCAGGAGCGACACCATTTTCACCCATGCCACAGCGGCGCCAACCACCCTGCCTGCCGCCAGCCAGGCGGCAGCCATCATCAACGATGGGCCAGTCCAGGTGGAGATCGTACGGCGTGCCGACCCGCAGGGCGCGGCGCTATCACAGCAGTCCGGCAAGCCTGCCGGGAGCGAAGCAGGAGTTGCCGGTACGCTGGCCGGGCGCCCGGCGAAGACGGTAGCCAAGACTGCAGGCATCGGACCGGCACACGCCCGGAAAGCGACTGCGGCCCTCCCCGTGGCGCCGAGCGATACGGATGTCACCTTGCTCGCGGCCTTGGTGGCGCACGCCAACCAAACAGCCGTCGTCACCGCGGAACGCAGCCGCGATATCGTCGAGCGCACCGACGGCGACAATACGGCCGAACTGCTGCGCCGCTGCAAACAACTGGGCCTGATCGAAGGCATGCTGTGCCGTTCACGCATCTGCTCCGGCCGCTGGGAAAACGATCCGGCCTGCCGCGCGCCCAGCCGTTGAACGGGTCGCCCAGCCAATTCAGAAGACAGCCTGCTCCACGCGCCCATGCAAAAGGCCCGCAATCGCTCGCGGGCCTCATGGACTAATCCGATCCGGTGGGACGCAGCGCGCCCCGCTGGCTTACATGCCCAGCGACTTCAGCAGTTCATCGTTGTCTTCGTCGGCCGACGTCACGGGCGCCGATTCGGCCGCCTGGTTCTCTTGCTCGAACGCCAGCAAGGCATCCGGATCGGGCGCCTCGTTCGCATCGAATTCATACAGGCGCACGAACTCGGTACGGTCGATCGCCAGTTCCAGGTAGAACACATTGCCCTTTTCAGTGTAGAACGACACGCGGCGCATTTCCGGCCGGTCCAGCGGCGTATCGACGCTCAGCATGACCTGCTTGTTCAGCACCAGCATCTTGGGCTGGTTCTGGGTGATATTGGTCTGCAGCTCGCGCCGCACCTTGCCCGTGAAATCGCCGACGATCTGGTTCATCAGTTCGCCCAGGATGTTCGACACTTCGTCCGACGTGTGGGAACCGGCCAGTTCGGACTTGGGCATCCCCATGTGCAACATGTAGCGCGAATAGATCTCCATCGCCGTGTCGGCCGAGAAATTCAGCACCACCAGGCCCGTGAAACCGCCGTCGAACAAAACGAAGCAGCCGATGTCGGGCTTCAGGCCCACCTTGGTAATCCGTTGCACCATGGCCGAGTAATGCACCTTGGTTTGTGTAGCAATGCCCAGTACGCGCGTGACCGAATTGCACAGACTGGTCAGCAAATCCTCCGTACCGTATACGATTTGTGTTTCTTCCATGGCCTAGGCCCCTTCCATTATTATTTGAGCATTATGCTCTATCAGCCAGCGCTATGCGAAACAAAGTGACCTCGCTCAGCAGGCGAGCGATCTGCGCCCGCCGTTCCGTATCGTCCATGGCCGCGCCGGGCGCGCCGGCCAGGCTGCTGCGCAAATCGCACACAGCCCGCTCCAGCGCGCGCACGCGGCGCGCCGCCAGGAGGGCTGCGTCAGAAATGTCTTGTTTGGCGGACAAGTCGTCCACCGGCATCGCCGTTACGGGTCCCACGTCGGTGATCTGCATCTCGCCTCCCTCTGCGCGTCCAGTCCGGCCACAGTGCTGGCCAGGCGGACGCCCTCGCCCGCCTGGATACCAAGAGAATACTGAAATGCAACTTTCCCGTCCACCGTATTTAACGGCTGGCAGGTAATTGTCGTTTTCCCGGCGTGTCCAAGCGAAAAACCCAGCCTGTTGGGGCTGGGTTTTTGGCATGCCGGGGCAATGTCCAACGGCAGAACTGCCACGGGCTGACGATCGGCAACACAGCGGCATCAGGCCAGGCGCACCCAGTCGAGGGTTTCCATCGCATAAGGCGCAAACAGAAAGTCGCGGATCATCGAGATTCGCCCGTCCTGCCATTCGAGCAAAACAAAATGGGCGGGCTGCACCATGGCACCGGCATGGTCGAACACCAGCATCGCCGGCCGTCCCTCCACGGCGCCGAAGGCGAAACGCCACTTGTTCTCCTCGGCATAGCGCGTGAAATAGCGGCCGATGCTTGTGCGCCCCTCCAGTTTGAGGCGGTTCACCAGGTCGAGCCTGACATCATCGGCAAGCATGGCGCGGATCGCATCGAAATCGCCGCTTTGGAACAGGTGCACGTAGGTCGTCATTTTTTCCCGGCCGGCATCCGGCATGAGCGGCAGCCGCGCATCGCGCGGCTGCTTGATCAGTTGCCGCAGCGCCGCGCGCCCCCGCTGCAACGCGGACTTGGCCGCCGCCGGCGTGCATGCGGCGATGGTCGCAATCTCTTCGACCGAATGGCCAAGCACGTCCTTGAGGATCACGGCGCAGCGTTGCAGTTCCGGCAGTTGCAGGAAGGTCTGGAAGCCGACCATGACGATGTCCGCCTCGGGCAGCGTGGCGTCTTCCATGTCGTCGGTGAGCGGAACGATGTTGTGGCGGGCACGCCGGCGCAGGAAATCCAGGCTCGTATTGTGGGCGATACGCAGCAACCAGCCGCCCAGGTTGTCCACCACCACGCCGTCCGCCCGCGCATGCAAGGCCTTGATCAGCGTATCTTGCAGCACATCCTCGCCGTCCACGACCGAGCCGGTCATGCGCGCGCAGTAACGGTGCAGCCGCGGCCTGAGCTCCTGCAGGCGGCGCTCAAAGTCATCCTCTCGCATGGCGGGCGTCGCGTTGGTCATCGTTCCTCCTCATTGAATGTCGCTGAAGACTGTCTCGCCCAGCGTCGAGTCGAAGCTCGCCAGTTCGCGGATGCGGGGAAAATAGGCTTGCATCCGTGGATCGGCCCGCATGGCCTCGACAGCGCCGGGCGCATCCCATTCGGAATAGATGATAACGCTGGCGCCGTCGCTGGCGGCGATCAAGCGGCTGCCACGCCAGCCGGCCAGCGTTCTGACGACGGTATCGATGTTCTGTTTCAAGAGCGCAATCAGCGCTGCCTGGTTGCCAGGTTCGACCTTGAGTACATTGACGAGGACGGCAGGTTCGGTTTTCATGGAGTGTCTCCCTTTTCAAATTGATGGACACACTAAAGACGAAGCGGCGCAGGCAAACGGATCGCGACTGGAGAAATTTTCTTCCGAACAAAAAGCCCAGCCGGTGAAGGCTGGGCTTTTGCTCGCGGCATTCAGGCTCCCCGCGGAACGGCGTGCACAGCTATTTTTTTCGGGGATCATCCATCGGATTGACATAGTTAATACCCCACGGCCCCATGCCATGAATCTGAACGACCGTTTCGTCCTTGGTCCAGGCAAAATGGTTGGTCTTGGGCTGCATGATGGCAACGCTGCCCGGCGACAATGGTTTGGTCTTCGACGCATCAAGCTTGTCGCCCATTCCCATGTTAAACGTGCCGGAAATCACTGTAACGTGTTCAATGACGGGATGCCAGTGGGCTGGAATTTCATAGTTTGCGGGCAACTTGATGCGCGCGGTAAATGGCACCGCCTCGTTCATGGGGCCCTCGATCACGGCGATTTTCGCGCCGGGAGGAAGTGACGAGACGTCCGCCCACTTCAGGTCAGCCGGCACGACCATTAAGTGCTGCATCGGATCAGCCCAACTTGCGGATAAGCCCAAACCAGCAACCACGACACCGACGGATAAGGCAAATATTGTATTCTTCATTTTGCGTTTACTCCTGATGGTATTGGGGCCCCAAAAAGTGACAGCACGAGCATCGGCTCCGGTACGCTCGCCCATACTTGATAAGCGGCCGGCTAGCCGGCAATGTAGCAGTGCTGAAATTCGATCAATATCATCGGCAAACACCGCATCAAGTCCGCAGCGCATTGACGAATACGGCGGGCGCAGGAAATCGCCCGTCCGATCAGGCATTGTGATGATGCATAGCATACTCGCTCAGTCGCCGAACAGGCGATTCTCCTGAAAAGGCCTTGACGCTCCCGACCGGGCGGCCTCTTGATTCTGTACAACTAAAATTCCGCGCTCCCGATTTAGTGACATGCTCGAAAAAAATGATATTCTGCACGCCGTCCAAACCGCGCGTAGATAGCCGTCGAGGAAAACACGGTATGGCGCATACTCGGTTTTTCAAGACGCCGCAATACACTCATGCAAAAAATCTATACGATTTCGATCACCTGCCTCACTGGCCGATACTTGACGGAGGCGTTTCAGTTCGTCCTCGACATGCCAGCGGACGCGACCCTTGATGAGCTGGCGTCATGCATTCTTGACGTGGTCGAATTCGACGGCGATCACCTGTCCGAGTTTTACCTGGCCAATAGCTTGCGCGGCAAGAAGCTCTACTTCACGGCCGATGGCGCTTGGGATGACGACGATAGCGCCACGCTGGATCTCCGTCTATGCGATATCTACCCGCTGGACCGGAATAAGAAAATGTATTACGCCTACGATTTCGGGGCCTCGTGGTGCTTCGAGATCGTCAAAAAAGGCAAGGAGACTCCCCCCTTGGAAGGCCGCGAGTACCCCTATCTCGTTTCGCAGGAAGGCGCGAAGCCATTGGAGTATGGCCCCGACGATTAGAGATCAAAAGTAAGCGTTCCATAAACCCCATTTTTCAACTGCCCCGCCGGGAATAGCGCTGCCCTAGCTGGACAAGTATTGGTCCAGGCTGGTGCGCTACACCGAGCGTGGCGATCTGCCGATCGACCAGGAGCTGGCATGAGCAGAATATCAACCGAGGTGCTGGCCAAGGCCATCAAAACGGTCCACGCCATGAGCACGTCACAGAAGGAAGCGCTGGTCGACGAAATGTTCCGCACGCAGCCGACCTTACTCGGCACGGCGCTCGCCCTGCCAAGAATGGGCGTATCGATGGCAAGGGTCGAGTTTGCGCTCGAGCTGCTGTTCGTCTGCTTCCAAGCCATGAAGGAATCGGGCTTGTCATGGCCCCGAATTTCCGAAGACGAAATGGATCGGCAAGCGACCCGTTACAGCGCCGTCGTCCAGTTCAGCGAAGGCATGCATCCTTCGCAGGTTCAACAAGCTCAGCAACAGTACGCCGCCGGGCATCCCGAGCCGGCCTTGCTGGCCTACGTGAGTACGGAAACCACGCGGTGGCTCGCCAGCGTCGCCCCACTCGAAAGCGACAAGTACGTTCTCCTGTCCACGATGAACGTCGTCAATTGCATCGCGCACGTCCCAATGCGGAAGCGGGCCAAATAGGCGCCAAACCGGTGGTTCGTGGAGCCGCGTCAAACACTGCTAACGCTGTTTCGCACTCTAGCGTCAGTCCGTCTTGGATTGTCGGACCAGCCACTCCCGCACGGCATCGTTCACGCGGGTTTGCCATCCGCGCCCGCTCGCCTTGAGCGCATCGAGAACGTCCTGATCGAAACGTATGGTGGTGGGCACCTTGGGCCGGGCCTTGACGCTCCCGAGCGGGCGGCCACGACGGGCCGCGATCTGTTGTGGGGTATTCACTCGCCCTTCCCCGTTCATGGCTTGCTCCAGACTCCGAAACAGCGCCTGCTCGAACTCGACAATTTCGGGATCAATTGCCCGCTTGGTTCGCTTGCTCATCAAACTTCTCCCTCAACCTCAACAGGAACAATCGATCAACTCGGCATGCACTGTGTCAGTCCAGATCGGGCGGCTGATGCAATAAACTACTTATTTAAGTGTATTTACAAAAAAATAGGCCAACAAGGAAAATTTGTTAGTACGTTTAATTAAGACGGGGCCATCAGCGAAACGCTTCGCGCTGCCTGAGGAAAATCAAAATTGATGCCGGGCTTCTTCTCGATGCCAAAGGACCGCCGCCCCCTTATGCGCAAATAAATGAGGCCTCTGAAATGCAAAAAGCCCAACCGGTTAAGGCTGGGCTTTCTGCATGCTGAATTCTGGCTCCCCGACCTGGACTCGAACCAGGGACCTGCGGATTAACAGTCCGTCGCTCTACCAACTGAGCTATCAGGGAAAAGAGGCCGCATTATATACGGCCATTTTCGGGCTGTCCAGAAGGCGGCGAAAAATTTTCACCGCCCTCCTTCCGCCCGTCGCTCAAGGCTTAGAAGTTGCCCTTGAACTGCACGCCGAACTGGCGCGGTTCGTTGACCATGCCGGTCAGGTTGTTGAAGTCGATGGCGCCGATGATGCGCTTGGTGTTGGTGATGTTGCGGCCGAATGCTGCCACTTCATACTTGCCGCCATCCCAGTTGTAACCCACGCGCAGGCCGCCTTCCAGCAGTGGCTTGCCCGTGAACTCCTTGCTCTCGTACAGGAAGAAGTTGATCTTGCTGCGATACGACCAGTCGGTCAGCACGAACAGGTTGCCGTCGGCCAGCGCCCAGTTGTACTTGGCCGTGGCGTTCAGGGTCCACTTCGGCGCCTGCGGCAGCGGGTTGCCGTCGATGACGACGCGGCCGGCCGCATTGATCGGATCGGTAATCGTGCACTGGCCGCACTTGTTCACGGCCAGCGACGGGTCCTTGATCTCGGTGAAGTTGTAGCTGCCGCCAGCGGTGACCTTGAAGTCGCCGGTGATGAAAGCCTCGAACTCCGCTTCGACGCCGTGGCCCTTGGTCTTGGCTGCATTGATCAGCTTGGTCACATTCGAATTGCCGCCCACCACGGTCAGCTGCTGGTTCTTCACGTCGTAGTCGTACACGCTCAGCGACGCGCGGGCGCGTCGGTTGAACAGGTCGGCCTTGATGCCCGCTTCGTACGAGACGATGGTTTCCGCATCGGCCACGGTGATCGGCACCGAGCTGTTGGCGGCGGCAATACTCGGCGCACGGAAGCCGGTGGCAACGCGGCCATAGAGGTTGACGTCCTTGTTCAGCTTGTAGGTGCCGCTCAAGTCCCAGTTGACCTTGCTCTTGCTTTCGCTGACCGATTTGGGACCGATCTGGGTCACGTTGACGGCCTCGACGGTGTTGAAGTCCTTCTTGTCGTCCGTGTAGCGCAGGCCGCCGCGCAGCATGAAGGCGTCGGTCACGGCGTAGTTGACGGAACCGAACGCGGCCCACGCGGTGTTCTTCTGGTGGCTGGCCAGGTGCGAGGTCTGGGCGCCCGTGGTGCTGTTGAAGTTGTTGCTGTAGCCGTTGGCGTCTTCCTGGAAGAAGTACACGCCCGACTGCCAGTTCAGGGGACCGGCGTTCTTCGATTCGACGCGGAATTCCTGGCTGTACTGCTTGAGGTCGGTCAGACCGCCGCCCGTTTCAACCTGGAATGGCACCAGGCCGGGGCCGTTCGGCGCGCCGCCGTCGATGTCGCCGCGGCTGAAGTAGTTGTCCACGCCTTCGTAGGCGGTGACGGAGAACAGCTTGACGCTGCCCAGGTCCCACGTCAGGCGGGCATTGGCGCCGTTGGTGCTCAGGCTTTGCGCGTTCTGGCCGTTGGTGTTGATCTTGGTGAAGTCGTAACCGTCGGCGAAGTCGTTGGTGCCCTTCTTGATGATGTTGGCGCGGAACAGGCGGGCGCTGCCATCGGTGGTGCGCGAGTGCACGTTGAACAGGGCGTTGAAGGCGGCGCCCGGCTGGTACAGGAACTGCACGCGTTCGGCGTGCTCGTTGTAGCCTTCCATCACGTCGTTCTGGCCCGTGAAGGTGTTGTCGACGAAGTTGTCGCGGTGCTGGCGCAGGGTCGATACGCGCATCGCCCATTCCTTCGACAGCGGGATATTGGCGGCCGCTTCCACGTTGGCCGTATTGTGCGTCGCCAGCGACAGGTTGTAATAGCCTTCGATGCCCTTGGTGTTGGGCTTTTCGGATTCGAACTTGACCACGCCGGCCGGGGTGTTGCGGCCGAACAGGGTGCCTTGCGGGCCGCGCAGCACTTCCACGCCGGCCACGTCGAAGATCGGGAAGCCTTTCAGGATGCCGTTTTCCTGCACCACGTCGTCATAAATGAGCGACACCGGTTGCGAGGCGAAGGTGCTGAAGTCGGTGTTGCCGTAGCCGCGGATGTAGAAGCGGGGGAAGGTGCGGCCGTTCGACGATTCCACGTTCAGGCTAGGCACCTTGCCGGCCAGCAGGCGGATATCCTGGCCGCCCGAGACCAGCACGTCCAGCCGCTCGTCTTTCAAGGTCGATACCGATACCGGCACATCCTTGATGTTTTCGGTGCGGCGCTGGGCCGTCACGGTGATCGTTTCCAGCTGGGGCACGTCGGCTGCGGCCGGTGCGGTTTGCGCCACGGCGGCGCCCATAGGCATGACGGCACCCAGCGCCAGCAGGCGCTTGTGCATCTTGGACATTTTGGTCATTCAATTTCCCGATTTAAATATGATCGTTGCAAGAGGGGTTAACAGTTGTCTCCTGTTCTCTCTTTTGTCGACACCGCTCCCGGGGGAACGGCGCAAGCGGGCTGTGCCGCTTTCGGTGAGCCTGGAGCAGCCAGCCACTTCGCCTCGTGAGCGGTGACAGGTCTGATCCGCATCTCAATGATGTCTAGAATGCACCGACTTGCAGAAAGGCAGTATTGTCTTGCATTGATACCTGGTATTGCAAGTGCAATATACCGAGGGGCCGCTCAATTGGTAGAAATTGCCGTCCAGGCGGGGCCGGACAAAACAAAACGCGCCCCAAACGCGAAAAGGCCGAGACCGTTGGGCACGGCCCGGCAATGCAAGCTAAGCTTTTGATTAATATGAAGTTATTTGCAAGTATCGAGCGGCAGGCCGTACTTGCGCAGGATGCGGGCGCAGCTGCCGTCGTTGCGCATGGCCTTCATGGCCGCCTGCCATTGGGCGATGTCGGCATCGGAAAAATCGAGCGAGCCGGCCAGCCAGATTTCGCCGGACCGGAAAGGCGCACTGTAGTCAAAATCCGACACGGCATTGCCGGACAGGTTGGCCGCGCTGCGATGGATTACCTCGCCGCCATAGGTGGCATCGGCCAGGCCGGTCTGGACCATGCGCATGCACTCGCGCACGGTCGTGCATTCGAACACGGCCGTGAAATGCTCGGCGGCCAGCACTTCCTTGTGGGGCGAGCCGCGCAGGACGGCAATGCGGCGCGACTTCAAGGCCTGGATGTTGCGCAGGTCGAGCGTGCCGTGGCGGGCCACGAACACGAAGTCCTGGCGATACAAGCGGGTCAGCCAGCGGTAGCGCGGCTCGCGCTCGGGCGTGCGGGTGAGCGGCAGCACCACTACGCGCGACATGCCTTCCGTCATCTTCAACGCCCGTTGCCAGGGAAAGAATTCGACGGGGGTAGCCAGGCCCAGGCGTTTCGCCAGTTCCTGGGTGATTTCCACCAGCGAGCCCGGCGCGAATTCGCCGTTCTCCATGGCGAATGGCGGTAATTCGCCCACCACCAGCCGCACGGGCGCCTGGCTGGCGGCGCTGCCCGCCAGCGGCAAGGCCAGCAGCAGGACGCACACGGCAAACGCCAAGCCCCTACGGTACAACCGGTTCCACATAATCCACTCTCCGTCCAGCCACGGTTCCCCCGCCAGCACTATTGCCGCCCACTCCCGGGCGCGGCAGCGCGCGGACGGCAGTGGGAAATTCGGCAAGGACGGGGCCGCATCGCAGATCCGCGGCATCACAGGATGGGCGGGCGACTTTCCAAATATACAGCAAAAACTATCCACCAACCCACTAAAATAGCAATGAAGCAACATCTACCCGTGCCATTGCCGGCACGCCGGTGCTACCGGGCTGCGGGCCGCCCCACGTCGCCCTGCCTGTAATCGCACACGCCCTGCGGGAAGATCCGGGCCAGCCACGCCTGCTGCCCGGCTGAAAAATGGACGGCGGGCGGATAGCTGCCATCGGCCAGGGCGGTGGCCAGCGGCTTGAGGGCGCACTTGAAGGTATCGCCCCGGATCGATTCGCCGGCCACCATGCGTGGACTGGCGAAAATAGGGAAGGCTTGGGTACAGGCGCCAGGCGCATGATCGTTGAGTATCCCGTCCCAGACGGCGGGGCCGGCGGCGATGGTGGCGCCATGGCCATCCATGCAGCGGTCGGTGAACTGTGCCGGCGCCTGGTGCTGGGCCAGGTAGCGGTCGATGACGCCGACCGCCTCCAGGACGACGGGCGCCAGCTCCGCCTCGGGCCGCACGAACCAGATCACCTGCCGGGCTGCCTGCGCGGGACGGTGCGCCAGCAGGCGCGCCCGTACGGCGAACGATTGGCGGGCGTTATGCATGTCCAGTGTCGCCTCCAGATAGGGACGCAGGTCGATCATGGGAATGTCCAGCCGCTGGCCGCTGAACACTTGGCCGGCCGTGTAGGCCAGCCGGATGGCATCCAGGTCACCGCTCCGGCGCGGGGCCGGCGTGCCGTCCGGGAAGCGGCAACGCTCGCCCCGTCGTATGTTGGCCGCGTCGAACGGGTCGTCCGCTCCCTTCCACGCCACAAAGTCGCCCTGCTCCTTCCAGGCGCCCACGCAGGCGTTCAGGCGCAGGAATTCATCGGTGTCGATTTTCCCCGCCGCGAGCGCGGCCAAGCCGTATTGCACGCCCACGTTATCGATCGGAATCGGCGCATAGCCGTGCGCGTCCACGCCATAAATATCGGCCAGGTCGTTCCAGTGCGTCCACTTCACGCGGTCAAGGACCCCGTCGGGATAGCCGTAGGCACGGGCGCCGAGGTCGAAGCGGCGATCCCGGTACAGCGGATTGAGCACCGTGGGCATGGCCATGCGCCAGCCGTTGATGCACTCGGTCGTGCCCGGCTGGCCGGTCTGGGCGTTGCGCACTGTATCGCTCGCGTTCATGCCCTCGATCAGCGACTGCGCGCTCCAGCGCGCCCACGGCGAGCCGGCATCGTTGGCCACGGCCTCCTTGAAATATTGTCCCAGCAACGGGCAGTCGGCGATGGGAATGGTCTGGGTGACCATGTCCGGGAAGGACTGGATGGGCACGCCGCCATCGAACAGCCCCGGCAGATTCTGCGCGAACAGGTATTGCTGGACCGCCCCGCCCGAGCCGCCCACGGCGATCGTGTACGCAGGCTGGCCGTAAGTGGCGATAAAGTGCTGCTTGACCTTGACGGCCGTGTCGCCCGCCAGCCGCATGTTGTAATGCACGCCAGTCTCGTTGCCCGATGAACTGAGTATGGCAAAGCCCTGTTCCAGGATGGCGGGCAGCAGCTGCCGCTCCGAACGGCTCAGCGCGCCGTTGATCCACATGGGCAAGCCCTGCTGGTGGCCTATGCCTACCCCGCCCCGCAACCAGTACAGCAGCTTGCCGTTCCAGGCCGGCGCGGCCGGTTCGGGCGACGGCGCCAGCATGGCGATGGTGTAGAAGAAGCGGTTGATGGTGCCCACTTCAACCCGCACCACGAAGGGCACGCTGGCGCCGCTGTATTGCACGCGCTGCATGTCGGCCGGCGGATGGGCATAGCCGGTGGCCGGCGCGAAGGGCTTGAATTCGCTGCCCGTGAAATAGAAGTAGGCGAGTCGCGGCGCGATGCCGCACTGCCGGCTGTAGCCGAACGGCACGTGGTCGGCGGGATTGAGCACAGGATGGCCCGTGCCGTCGAAACTGTCGACAATGGGCGGGCCCAGGCCCGCCTCCTGGGCGCGGCAGATGAAGGGGAACTGCTGCGCCGGCGCGTCGCCCGGCGCGGCCTGGCACTGGGCCGCCAGGACGAAAGACACGATCCACCAACTCCAGCGTCGCATGGTTTTCTCCCGGTCAGGTATCGCAGCAGCCAGCGGCGCCGCCCCAACGGGGATACATGCCCGGGGCCAGCCAGCACCGATCTGGCTACCAGTATAGCGCGATGTATTGCCTGACAGGCAATGTGCCGTTGGCAATGGGCGAACCGCCGGTCGCGCGGTAGCGCTGGCATACACGGCAGGCGTCGCCCCCCAGCAACAGACGCGGCCCGATACCCTGTTCGGCGTTGAGCGCCTGGCAGGATAGGCGTATGTTGATTGCTGGTATCACCACGCCGCCGGCACTTTGGCCTGGCAATATTCCTACAACGAGACGCGGGAGAAACATCGATGAAGCATCCTCATGCTATCGCACTGGCGGCGCTGCTGCTGATGAGCGGCACCATCCAGGCCCAGGACAAGTCCGTCGAAGTGGTCCACTGGTGGACCTCGGGCAGCGAGGGGGCGGCCCTCAAGGTACTCAAGGACGACGTCGTCAAACGGGGCTTCAACTGGAAGGACAGCGCCGTGGCCGGCGGTGGCGGCGACAATGCCCGCGCCGCCCTGCGCGCGCGCGTGGCCGCCGGCACGCCACCCGATGCGATGCAGATGCTGGGCTACTCCATCACCGAATACGCGGAAGAAGGCATGCTGGGCAACGTGGACGCCGTCGCCGCGGCCGAAGGTTGGGACAAGCTGGTGCCGGTGCCGCTGCAGAAGTTTTCCAAGTTCAAGGGGCATTGGGTGGCCGCCCCCGTCAACATCCACCGCACCAACTGGATCTGGGCCAACAAGGCCATCTTCGATGAACTCAAACTGACGCCGCCGAAGAGCTTCGACGAACTGGTCGCCATGGCCGACAAGATACGCAAGGCCGGCTACATCCCGCTGGCCCACGGCGGCCAGCCCTGGCAGGATGCCACCCTGTTCGACAGCGCCGTCATGTCGGCCGGCGGACCCAAATTCTACAAGGAAGCCTTAATCGACCTCGATCCCAAGGCGCTGTCGGGCAAGACCATGGAAAAAGCGTTCGAGCAACTGCAGAAGCTGCGCACCATGGTCGATCCGGCCTATGTGGGGCGCGACTGGAACATCGCCACCTCGATGATCTACCACAAGAAGGCGGCCATGCAGATCATGGGCGACTGGGCCAAGGGCGAGTTCGAGAAAGGCAAGATGAAGCCCAACCAGGACTTCCTGTGCTTCCAGTACCCGGGCACCGAAGGCAGCTTCATCTTCAATGCCGACCAGTTCGGCTTCCTGAAAGTGGGTGACAAGCAGATGGCCGGCCAGGCCGCGCTGGCGAGCGCCGTGATGGACAAGAGCTTCCAGGAAAAGTTCAACCTCGTCAAAGGATCGATCCCGGCCCGCACCGACGTGGCGATGGACAGCTTCGACGACTGCGGCAAGAAATCGATGAACGACATGAAGGCCGCGCTCAAGAACAACACCATGGTCGGCAGCTTTGCCCACGGCCACGCCATGCGCGACAAGGCCAAGGCGGCGGCGATCGACGTGGTGGCGAAATTCTTCGATTCCGGCAAGTCGCCGGCCGAGGCGGCCAAGCAGTTGGCGGCCGCCGTGGCCGCCAACAAGTAAGGGGCCGGCAGATGCCAGCCTGGCCCCGCGTGCGGCGCTGGCTGGCCGCCTCCTGCCTGCTGCTGGCCGGCGCCTGGGTCGCGCCGGTGTGGGCCACATTGCAGGTGATCTATCCCCGCATCGAAGAGCGGCCGCCCGATGATTACGGCTTCAAGCTGCTGGAATTGGCGCTGAAAAAATCGGGCGTGCCGTTCGCGCTGTCGATGTCGGTGCCCAAGATGAACCAGGAGCGTGCCCGCTACCTGCTCGAGCAGGGAGACATTTCCGTGTTCGACGCGGGCACCAGCACCGAATTCGAAGCCCGCTTCGATGCCGTCTACTTTCCCATCGACCGCGGCCTGAGCGGCTTTCGTTTGCTGCTCATTCACAAGGATGCGCAGCAGGACTTCGCGTCCATCCAGAGCCTGGACGAGCTGCGCCGGATGACGGCCGGCCAGGGGCCAGGCTGGGCCGACAGCAAGATACTGACGGCGGCCGGCATCCACGTGCGCACGGCCGAATTCGAATCGCTGTTCCGGATGGTCAACGCCAGACGCATCGATTTCTATCCGCTGGGCGCCGACGAGGCATACATGCTGCTTGAACGCTACCGCGCGCTGGCGCCCGACGTTGTCGTCGAGCCGCATCTGGTGCTGCAGTATCCGTTCAGCCGTTTGTTCTTTGTCCGCAAAGGCGACATCCAGTTGCGCGACGCGATCCTGAGCGGATTGCAAAAGGCGTTCGCCGACGGCAGCCTGCTGCGCTTTTTCGACCAGGATGAACGTTTCCACACCAGCCTGCAACGGGCCAGCCTGAAGCAACGGACCGTCATCGGGCTCGACAATCCCTACCTGACGCCGTCCTTTCGCCAAATCCCGAAAGCCTATTTTTACGTCCCTTAGCCGGCCGGCGCGACGGCAGGCGGATGGGCCATGCCGGTCCCCGTGCGCTTATGCCCCCATGCGCCGCACGCTGGGCTGGCTGACGGGCGGCGGGCAGGCGTATGCCGGCGCCGCGCCGTTGCCGCGCTGGGTGACGGCGGCAGCCTGCTCGTCGTCGAGCAGCTTGATCAGCGCCGCGAAAATGGGGCGCTCGTCCGGTGCCGTACAGCGCAACGCCAGGTCGCGGGCGATATCGCGCAAACGCCATTGGATTTCGCGGGTGGCCGTTTCCTTTTCGAACAACAGCCTGCCGTCCGCGCCACCGCCCAAGTCGCCGCGCGATCCCAGGTAGGCATCAAGTCCGGTGCCGATGAATGCACGTTGGACGTGCTTGACACGATCGAGCGCGCCAGCCAGCAATTGGCGGGTGCGCGGCGACTTGACGGCGGGACCGTCGAGCAAGCCGCGGCCCGTCTCGAGAATAGCGGAAATGCGCCAGAACAGCCGTTCCACCGTTTCCCCATCGGGGCCGGCCGCGGCCGGATCGGCGGCGCCCGCTTCCGCGCTCACCAGGCGCAACGCGCCGGAAATGGCCGACAGCAGGTCGGGCGCATGCTCGCCCGGGATGATTTTCAGCGCCAGCTCGGCACGTTCCAGCGGCCTATCCTTGAGCAACAGGCCGGCGATCAGCTCGGCCACGGAGACGGCCTGGCCCGCTGCACTGATGTCGCTGCCGGCCGTCTGGCGCGGATAGCCGGTGCCGTCGTAACGCTCGTGATGTTCGCCCACCGCCCGCC
>NZ_JBYSZG010000038.1:11015-57677 GCF_058786935.1 Rugamonas sp. FW305-51 | reverse complement strand
GTGCCCCCCCCCCCCATGAGTAACCTCAATATTTCACTGCCCGCTCCCCTGAAGCAGTTCGTTGACGAGCAAGTCGCCAAGGGCCGCTACAGCAACGCCAGCGAGTACGTGCGAGAACTAATACGCGCAGACGAAAAGAAACTCGCCGAACAACAGCTCGAGACCTTGTTGCTGGACGGAGTGCATAGCGAAGAAACGCCCTTGACGTCCGCAGACTGGGGCAGTATCCGCGCGGAGGCGCAGGCGACGTTAGCGACACGGAAGAAATAATGGCTACGCGCCGGATAACGAAGCGGGCTGCAGCTCGGCGCGATCTGGTCGAGCACTATGTATATCTGGCGGAGAACGCTAGTGAATCCGTGGCCGAGCGGTTTCTCAGCAGTGCCGAGGCCAGCTTCCAGGAGCTACTTCGACAACCTCTCATCGGCGCCCCGTTGCCCCTGACGCACCCCATGTTGGCCGGTATGCGGAAATGGCGCATACGGGACTTCGATCGCCTCCTGATTTTTTTTTGCGTCGCGTGGACGGCGTGCCCATCATTCGGGTACTTCACAGCGCGCAAGATTGGTGGGCCACACTATCAGAAACACCATGATTGTGCACAGCACGCGCTTGGCCAACGCAGGCTCGTTCTTGCGGTGGCTCCCAGTCCGCTACCGCCCCAAAACGGACTGTCATCATTTCTCTGAGTTTTATATGCCCATGCGGCTCTTTGCGCCCCAAACATAATATGACGGTAGGCCCCGTTGAATACCCGAGCGATAGATTCCAACGCCCTCAGTAATTTTCTCATCTCGCAGATGTTGAAATTGAAGCCTAGCAGCATGCCAAAGCATCTCTTCGACAGTGAATCTTATCCCATTTTCCGCCGTAATTAATGCACTCGGTTTGGGACCACCTTTCGGCCCGAATGGCTCTAGGTAAATTCGTGGCGCGTCAAGTACCACCTTTTCCCCGCTGGCGGCTTGCGAGTGCAATTTTGGGAAGTCAAGCGCCGATGCAGGACAAGTCATTGGCCATTCAATGTCATCGATTCTTGCGAAAGAAAATGGCAAATCGGGCCGATGAACTGCACGTTCTTGTTCAGTATATATTTCAGTCCGGAGGTACGAGGCCTTGTTCAATAAGAACGAGGTTCGAATCCGATAATACGAGACGCGCTGACTTAACGAGTCTATTCCCCACTTAGACGCATGCGGTAACCAGGAATCATACATTACCTGTTCATTATCGAAAGCAAGCACGCGAATTGGGCGGGCGTCCCACTCAGGTTGAAAAACATCTCCCAAATTCAGCTCTTCTATTTCCATTTTTTCAGATGCTATTCAATATGAGTCCGCTGTTGGCCGACTTCTGCCTGAGACGCCAGTGTCAAGCTCAACTCCGGCGTTACGAAGCAATAACCTCCGCTGCTCGGTCCGGCTCGGGCGGCGTGAAACTCCAAGGTTCGCCTTTCGTACAGGTTAGCATGAGGCGCCTTCTAGAAAATAAAAACCGGTTCGCCCGTGAACTTAGCTCCCGGATTCGGAAAGACCAAATTGGTTTTTCGTGCAGACACAAGCGCCATTGGTCATTTGTACCGTAAAACCCAAAATTCAATTCGCGTTCGGCGTGACTTTCAACGTTCTGAACGAAACCGAAATAATCAGGGGTGGTAACGACGTCTCGAATCTTGCCTTCATTGTCGACTAGATGGAACCAATTGCTCACACCGTCAAAGTAGTCGTAGTTCGTCACAACAATAGTGAAACCATCGCACCAGAATTGAGCTGCGATTTCATCCCCACTCACCACGGCCCAGGTTGGATGTCCATCGCGAACCAATCTCCGCTTGTACTCCCTAGATGGGTACCAAGCGGGAAGCGCTAGCAAGGAATATTGCTCAACAGGTTTCATATGAATTGCTGCACCAAGAATGGATACTAAATTTGACCGGCTGCTTGTGGCCGGTGACGGAAGTTCACTAAACTTAACTTACTCTTTCGCCTCAACAATCGTCAGCGACTTCACCAAGGACTTAACGATTTCAAGGTCTGATTTTGAAGGTTGGACCACAGATATGTGTAAATCACCCCATTTCCCATTGCGCGCAAAGAGGAAATGCAAATTAAACATTCGATAGGACTTGTCACCTGAGGGAACCTGCATTAGATACGTGACCTGAAGACCATCTGGTGCCTCATATGCTGCAATTGATCCATTGACAATGTATGGCACGCGCTGAATTTTTTCACCAAAGCATTTATAGATATTCTGAATCGCATCTCCGCCAGAACAGCTGGGTTTTTCAACAAATAGCGAAAGGTTCATGCGGTCAGCAGTGCCAGCGTATGTATAGCCATTGCTGTCACTCGCCTCTTTAATTTTCGTCAACTCTGGCGATTCGAATCTTAGCGCCCATTTTTCGCCAGGAACTACCAGGGACAATGGAGCCGTCTTTCCGGGCATTAATATAAAGAGTGCAATCAAAAAAACATAGCGCAGCATGTCAACCTTAAATTTTCAAGGATATTAATAGACAGGAAATCTCTGATTCTACGTTCAATACGACCATGACCGGCGACTTTCGGCTGACAAGAGGCATTTGCTAGGGTTTGGGCTCTTCGCGCCCCTTCAATGCCTTTGCAAGCTCTACGGTCTGGCGCCAAAGCTGCTCATTCGTCGAAATCGATGCGTCTTTACATACTCCATTCGCGACCGATTTCTCCACAAGAGACTGCTGAAGTTCCAGTGAAGAAGGAGTGCTAATTCGAGAGACAATTGCAGTCGTTTGTTGCGTGTTCAATTGCTTCCCCACTTCGTTGCTGGTTAAAGCAAGAGCCACCGAATATGTCCGGAGCTCGTCCCAGTCAATGCCTCCACTATCCCAGTTGCACGCCCTAGCCTTAAGGGAAAACATCGACGCCAAGGTCGCGTGCTGGAACGCCTGTTGAATGTCATCACGAGAAGCTTCTGCATAGGCCTGACTTGTCAGCAGAAAAGCTACAGCAATAGATATAGGACGTTTCAAGTGTTCCCCTTTGATTCTGAGCTAATGTCGGCATTTGGCCGAATCCAGCCGACGACGGTCAGGATAACATCTTGCCTGCATGCAAAGTTCACGGTTTGTCACGGTGCGGCAGAGGTAGCGCAAGATTGGTGGATCAGACTGCCAGAAACACCTAATCGTGAAAACTGGCCAGTCGACAGGGGCAGCGCTCTGTCGGTAAAACTCAGCCCTTTTCGCGCTGGTGGCGGAGCGCCAAAACGACAATATCGCCGTTCGCAACCAAATAGTGGAGGACATAACCGCTGCTGCCGAAGCGAATCACCCATTCGAACCGGGGAGGAATGGTCCCATCCAGCGGGTGCTCCAGGCGCGGATGAAGAATTAGCACATTGGCTTGCTGGTGTATCGTGCGCAGTACGCGCTTGGCCAACGCTGAGTCTTTCGCGGCCAGAAAGTGATATGTGCGACGCAGACTGGAGGCGGCCTCGGCCGTCCAGATCACACGTGACATGGCGGAGGTTCGGCATCGTCCTCACCGGCCTCCAGCCTGGCGATCCAGGCGTCGATTTCCTCCCCGGTCACATGCAGGCCGGTTTCCTGGTAATGACGCCAGGCATCCGTCCCCGCTTGAATCAACGCCTGACGCCGCAGGTAGTCGGAAATCGCTTCGGCCACCAGCGCATCCGCGCTGACGTTGCGGGCCGTTGCCAATTGGGTCACGCGCGATGCAAGCTGCGGATCCAGTTCGATCGTCACGGCACCTTCCGATAGTGTGTCCATCTCTCAGCTCCAAATCTGCGCGCACCGGAAAGCAAACGTTAGCACATTCGGACCCAATGCTCTTGCGATAGCTCGCTGTCTATCTGCGCACTCTCGCAATAGTGTCACGTCGCCAATAAAAAAAGCGGGCCGCAGCCCGCTTTTTGGTCCTACCTGACAGCCTCGCTTACGCGCGCTTGTCGATCGGCAGTACTTCGCGCGTGGTCGAGCCGACGAACAGCTGACGTGGGCGGCCGATCTTCTGCTCTGGATCGGAGATCATTTCGTTCCACTGGGCGATCCAGCCGATGGTGCGGGCCATGGCGAAGATACCGGTGAACAGCGACACAGGAATACCCAGCGCCGACTGCACGATGCCCGAGTAGAAGTCGACGTTCGGGTACAGCTTGCGCGACACGAAGTATTCGTCGTTCAGGGCGATCTTTTCCAGTTCCATGGCCAGCTTGAACAGCGGGTCGTCGTGCAGGCCCAGCTCGTTCAGCACTTCGTGGCAGGTTTCGCGCATCAGCTTGGCGCGCGGGTCGAAGTTCTTGTACACGCGGTGACCGAAGCCCATCAGCTTGACGCCGGAGTTCTTGTCCTTGACCTTGGCGATGAACTCAGGGATCTTGTCGACGGTGCCGATTTCCTTGAGCATGTTCAGGGCCGCTTCGTTGGCGCCGCCGTGGGCAGGGCCCCACAGGCAGGCGATACCGGCAGCGATACAGGCGAACGGGTTGGCGCCCGACGAACCGGACAGACGCACCGTCGAGGTCGAAGCGTTCTGCTCGTGGTCCGCGTGCAGGATCAGGATGCGGTCCAGGGCGCGCACCAGCACGTCGTTGACCTTGTACTCTTCGCATGGGTTGCCGAACATCATGCGCATGAAGTTGGCGCTGTACGACAGGTCGTTGCGTGGGTAGACGAACGGCTGGCCGATCGAGTACTTGTACGACATGGCGACCAGGGTCGGCATCTTGGCGATCAGGCGGATGGCCGACACTTCGCGGTGATGCGGGTCGTTGATGTCGAGCGAGTCGTGGTAGAACGAAGCGAGCGCGCCGACGGTGCCGACCAGCACCGACATCGGGTGCGCGTCGCGACGGAAACCGCGGAAGAAGAATTGCATCTGCTCGTGCACCATGGTGTGCTTGGTGACGGTGTCGACGAATTGTTTCTTCTGCTCGACGTTAGGCAGTTCGCCGTTCAGCAGCAGGTAGCACGATTCCATGAAGTCGGCGTTCACGGCCAGCTGCTCGATCGGGTAGCCGCGGTACAGCAGCTCGCCCTTGTCGCCGTCGATGTAGGTGATCGACGAGTTGCAGGCGGCGGTCGACATGAAGCCCGGGTCGTAGGTGAACTTGCCGGTGCCGGCGTACAGTTTGCGGATGTCGATCACGTCCGGACCCACGGTGCCCTGGTAGATAGGGAACTCGATCGATGGGCTGCCGTCGGAGAACGATAGGGTAGCTTTGTTTTCAGAGGTGTTCATGGACTCTTCCTTCTTGGAGAGATGAGGCAAATTAAAAAAGGCAAATAATTCTGGACATGCAGGCAGGCGGGCGCCACATCGTGCGCGGCGTGACCGGACCGGCCGTCAAGCTTGGCGCAGACGCTGCAGCAGTGCGTGCACATGCGGCAGATCGACTTCGCCTTCCGGCTCCTTTCGAGCCAGCACCAGATCCATCAGGGCATTGTCCGACAAATCGAGGAGCCGCGTGAATGCGTCCACTTCCTCGTCGGTCAATTCGGTTTCATGCGCATCGAGAAAACGGGTCAGGATAATGTCGTTTTCCAGCAGGCCACGGCGGGCACGCCAGCGCAGGCGCGCGCGGTTGGCCGGGTCGGACTGATGCGCAGCGGTATTCGGGACTGTCATGTTGATTTCGCACCTTGCAGCGAGTACTACAGCGGGCGGCGGCCGGCGCCGCCCGCAAGGGGTCCTGCTTTGCCGCTTAGATGGCGCGGCGTACCATCAATTCCTTGATCTTGCCGATGGCCTTGTTGGGGTTCAGACCCTTGGGGCAAACGTCGACGCAGTTCATGATCGAGTGGCAGCGGAACAGGCGGTATGGATCTTCCAGGTTGTCCAGACGGGCGCCGGTGGCTTCGTCGCGCGAGTCGGCGATGAAGCGGTAGGCTTGCAGCAGGCCGGCCGGGCCGACGAACTTGTCCGGATTCCACCAGAACGACGGGCACGAGGTCGAGCAGCAGGCGCACAGGATGCACTCGTACAGGCCGTCGAGCTCTTCGCGCTCGGCCGGGGTCTGCAGGCGCTCTTTCTCGGGCGGGATCGAGTCGTTGATCAGGAACGGCTTGATCGAGTCGTACTGCTTGAAGAACTGGGTCATGTCCACGATCAGGTCGCGGATCACGGGCAGGCCAGGCAGCGGACGCAGCACGATAGGCTCGGTCAGCTCGTTCAGGTTGGTGGTGCAGGCCAGGCCGTTCTTGCCGTTGATGTTCATGGCGTCCGAACCGCACACGCCTTCACGGCAGGAGCGGCGCAGGGCCAGCGAATCGTCCACGTCCGACTTGATGCGCTGCAGTGCGTCCAGCAACATCTTGTCGGTGTCCTTCAGCTCGACCGTCAGGTCTTGCATGTAAGGCTTGGTATCCTGGTCAGGATCGTAGCGGTAAATCTTGAATTTGAGAGTGCGTGCCATGTTCTGACCCTTAGAAAGTACGTGGTTTCGGTTTGAAGGTATCGACCGTCAGCGGCTTGGTGACCACCGGCTTGTAATCCAGACGGTTGCCTTCCGAGAACCACAGGGTGTGCTTCATCCAGTTGTCGTCGTCGCGGTTCGGGAAATCGCTGTGCGCGTGGGCGCCGCGCGATTCCTTGCGGGCCACGGCCGAGGTGATGGTCGCTTTGGCCGTCTCGATCAGGTTGTCCAGTTCCAGCGCTTCCACGCGCGCCGTGTTGAAGACCTTGGACTTGTCCTTGAACGAGACGTGCTTGCGGCGCTCGTCGAGCTTCATGATTTCGTCGTAGCCCTGCTTGAGCAGGTCGTCGGTACGGAACACGCCGCAGTATTTCTGCATCGTGGCGCGGATGTCGTTGGCGACGCCCTGCACTTTTTCCGAGCCGGTCGACGTTTCCAGCTTGTTCAGGCGGCCCATGGCGTAATCGGCGGCATCCTTCGGCAGCGGCTTGTTTTCCTTCTGCTTCAGGTTGGAGGCCACCACGTGGTTGCCGGCCGCGCGGCCGAACACCACCAGGTCCAGCAGCGAGTTGGTGCCCAGGCGGTTGGCGCCGTGCACCGAGACGCAGGCGCATTCGCCGATCGCGTACAGGCCGTTGACGATCTTCTGGGTGCCGTCGCCGTTCGGGGTGACGACCTGGCCGTGGATGTTGGTCGGAATACCGCCCATCTGGTAGTGGATGGTCGGCACGACAGGGATAGGTTCCTTGGTGGCGTCCACGTTGGCGAACTTGTGGCCGATTTCCAGGATCGAAGGCAGACGCTTCTGGATGGTGTCGGCGCCGATGTGGCGCAGGTCCAGCATCACGTGGTCCTTGTTTGGACCGCAGCCGCGGCCTTCCTTGATTTCCTGGTCCATCGAGCGGGACACGAAGTCGCGCGGCGCCAGGTCTTTCAGGGTCGGTGCGTAGCGTTCCATGAAGCGCTCGCCTTCCGAGTTGATCAGGATGCCGCCTTCGCCGCGCACGCCTTCGGTGATCAGGACGCCCGCGCCGGCCACGCCGGTCGGGTGGAACTGCCAGAATTCCATGTCCTGCAGCGGCAGGCCGGCGCGTGCCGCCATGCCCATGCCGTCGCCGGTGTTGATGAAGGCGTTGGTGGAGGCGGCGAAGATACGGCCGGCGCCGCCGGTGGCGAAGATGGTGGTCTTCGCTTCCAGGATCATGCATTCGCCCGTTTCCATTTCCAGGGCCACGACACCGACCACGTCGCCTTCGGCGTCACGGATGATGTCGAGCGCCATCCACTCGACGAAGAAGTGGGTGCGGGCGCGCACGTTGCGCTGGTACAGCGTGTGCAGCAGGGCGTGACCGGTACGGTCGGCCGCGGCGCAGGCGCGCTGCACGGCTTTTTCGCCGAAGTTGGCGGTGTGGCCGCCGAACGGACGCTGGTAGATGGTGCCGTCCGGGTTGCGGTCGAACGGCATGCCGAAGTGTTCCAGCTCGTAGACGACCTTCGGTGCTTCGCGGCACATGAACTCGATGGCGTCCTGGTCGCCCAGGTAGTCGCCGCCCTTGACGGTGTCGAACATGTGCCAGAACCAGTTGTCCTCGGCCATGTTGCCCAGCGAGGCGCCGATGCCGCCCTGCGCTGCCACCGTGTGGGAGCGGGTCGGGAACACCTTCGACAGCACGGCCACGTTCAGGCCCGCTTCGGCCAGCTGCAGCGATGCGCGCATGCCGGAGCCGCCGGCGCCGACGATTACCGCGTCAAAGCGGCGGGTTGGGATTGCAGATTTGATTGCTGCCACGATTAAACACTCCAGAGAATTTGCACTGCGTAGAACGCGCACGCGATCAGCCACAGCATGGTGGCGATTTGCAGGGTGAGGCGCAGACCGACGGCTTTGACGTAGTCCATCCAGATGTCGCGCACGCCAACCCAGGCGTGGTAGAACAGGCCGAACAGGGTCACGGCGCTGAACAGCTTGAACCACTGCTGGGCGAACAGGCCGGCCCAGCCTTCATAGCTGAAGTTGCTGCCGGTGAGGAAGGCCACCAGCAGGGTGACCGTGTACACCACCATCAGGATGCCGGTGATGCGCTGCGCCAGCCAGTCTTTCAGGCCGTAGTGAGCGCCCACGACGAGGCGCTTAGGTCCGACGTTATTTCGTGCCATCAGAAAACTCCAAACAATTTGAGGGCGACCAGGGCGGTCAGGGACAGGCTGATTGCCAGTACGGTGGCGGCCGACTTGCGGGCCGACAGTTTGTCCAGGCCGAAGTGCAGGTCCATGAACAGGTGGCGTACGCCGGCGCAGAAGTGCTGCATGTAGCCCCACACCAGCGCCAGGATGATCAGCTTGACCAAGGGCTGCGAGGCGATACCCTGGAAGTAGGCGTAGGAGATTTCCGAGCGCAGGCTCAGTTCCAACAGATAGAGGACGAATGGCAGCAGGAGGAACATCATGAAGCCGCTGATGCGGTGCAGGATGGATACAACCCCGGCCAAAGGCAAGCGGTAGTTAGACAATTCCGTCACATGGATGTTGCGGAATTCGGGCCGTTCCTTTTTAGGCGCTTCCCTTACGGCTTCAGACATAACAAGACCTCCCTTAAGCTTACAAAAAATAGTGAGACTGCGATTTTCGCTTATTTCGCAGCTACCACCAATATCTATTGCTACATATAACAAAAATAGTGTTTTGCAACACTGTCCGGCTGCTACTTTCCGTAGTTCATCGTATTATCAGCTAAACAATGCCAACTTCTGGCATGTTCCACCGGTTGGGCGCCGCGGACGGCGCCCCTGTCTCGCTTCTATCGGCCAAATTTAATTCAGCTCATTCTGGTAATGGTGGTGCGCCGTCAGGTACAGGCCGCGCCGCAGTTCCACCGGTTTATCGCCGTAGGTGAACGACACCCGCTCGGCGCACAACAAAGGCGTGCCGGCGGCGATCCCCAGCAGCTCGGCGGCCGCCTGGTCGGCGCACACGGCGCGGATCTTCTCGGCCGCCCGTATCATGCGGGTGCCGAACTCGGACTCGAACAGGCCGTACATGGGCCCCTTGTATTCCATCAGCCGTTCCGCCGTCAGGCCCTTGAAGGTCTGGCCGGGCAGCCACAGTTCCTCGACGATGGTGGGCACGCCGTCAAACGATTGCACGCGCTTGATGAAGATCAGGGCGTCGCCCGTCTTCAGGTCCAGCAGCCGGGCCACGTCGGCCGGGGCGCGGATGCGCTTGACTTCGATAATCTTGCTTTCGGGATAATGCGGCACGCCTTCGTCGGGCATCAGGCGCAGGAAGCGGAAATGGGCGCGCGCCTCGTGGTGGGTGGACACGAAAGTGCCCTTGCCCTGGCGCCGCATGACGAGGTTCTCGGCGGCCAGCTCGTCGATGGCCTTGCGCACCGTACCCTGGCTGACCTTGAAGCGGTTGGCCAGCTCCACCTCGCTGGGGATCAGTTCGCCCGGCTTCCATTCGCCCGATTGCAGGCTTTGCGTGATGAGGGCCTTGATTTGCTGGTACAGTGGGGAAAAAGTGGGCGAACTGCCCGTTGCCGGCGCCGGGCTCACGGCCGTGCCGGCCGCCCCGCTGGCGGCTGCGCTGTTTGGATTCTGGTTGGGCGGGACGGGATTCATAGACCGCGATTTCACCACAAATACCCCTGGCCGTCCAGCAAAACCACTCCAAGTTATGTGTCTTATATAAGACATAAGATAGGATTGACAGAAGCATCGGACGCGCCTACACTCGCCAGGCTAGCGTTTTCAGGACCTGTGCCGGCGCCCCAGCTCACCGTCCCAGGCATCCCGAAAAGCAACGCCCGACCGCCGCCGCGCCCCGCCATCTCCTGGCGGGCACGACTGCAACTCTGGCCCGTACATGACGCTGGTTTTGGTATCATTACTGTTTTCCCGGACAAGCGTAGGTCCAGCTTCGACAGAACGTTTTCATTCCCAACTTGGAGATTCATCATGGCTAAAACCCCAATGCGTGTTGCAGTGACCGGCGCCGCCGGCCAGATCGGCTACGCCCTGCTGTTCCGCATCGCCAACGGCGACATGCTCGGCAAGGATCAACCAGTGATCCTGCAACTGCTGGAAATCAATGACGAGAAAGCCCAGAAAGCGCTGAAAGGCGTCATGATGGAAATCGACGACTGCGCCTTCCCGCTGCTGACCGAGATGACCGCCCACTCCGACCCGATGACGGCCTTCAAGGACGCCGACGTGGCCGTGCTGGTTGGCGCCCGTCCCCGCGGCCCAGGCATGGAGCGCAAGGACCTGCTGGAAGCGAACGCCCAGATCTTCACGGTGCAAGGCAAGGCGCTGGACGCCGTCGCTTCGCGCAACGTCAAGGTACTGGTGGTGGGCAACCCTGCCAACACCAACGCCTACATCGCCATGAAGTCGGCTCCTTCGCTGCCAGCGAAGAACTTCACCGCCATGCTGCGCCTGGACCACAACCGCGCCCTGTCGCAAGTGGCCGCCAAGACCGGCACCGCCGTCAAGGACATCGAGCAGCTGTGCGTGTGGGGCAACCACTCGCCAACCATGTACGCCGACTACCGCTTCGCCACCGTGGGCGGCAAGGCTGTCAAGGAACTGATCAACGACCAGGAATGGAACGCCAACGTGTTCCTGCCAACCGTGGGCAAGCGCGGCGCCGCCATCATCGAAGCGCGCGGCCTGTCGTCGGCTGCTTCTGCCGCCAACGCCGCCATCGACCACGTGCACGACTGGGTACTGGGCACGGCCGGCAAGTGGACCACCATGGGTGTTCCTTCGGACGGTTCCTACGGCATCCCTGAAGGCACCGTGTTCGGTTTCCCTGTCACCACGGAAAACGGCGAATACAAGATCGTTCAAGGCCTGGAAATCGATGCCTTCTCGCAAGAGCGCATCAACCTGACCCTGAAAGAACTGACCGAAGAGCGCGAAGGCGTCAAGCACCTGCTGCCATAATCGTCTCCCGTGGACCCGGTCTCCGCACCGATCCGCCGCAACCGCCGCGCTGCCCAGAGCAGCGCGGCGGTTGTGCATTCCGACCCCGCCATTTCCTCCCCGACTGACCGCATGCATCCATCCGAGGTTTTATTCCAGGGCAATCGCCAGCCGCTGCTGCTGCCGGTATGCGACCACTACGCCGGCTCCGAGAAGCTGATGCGTAAATCGATTGCCTTGCAGCAAGAACTTGGCCCCCTGTTCGACATCACCCTCGATTGCGAGGACGGCGCCAGCGCCGGCAACGAGGAAGCGCACGCGCGCCTGGTGGCCGAACTGCTGGCCTCCGACGACAACCGCTACCACCGCATCGGCGCCCGCGTGCACGACGTGGGCAGCCCCCACTTCGCACAGGACGTGGCCATCATCTGCGCCGCCGCGCCCAAGCTGGCCTATCTGGTCTTGCCAAAGGTCAACAGTGTGCGCGAAACCAAGGACGCCATCGCCCTCGTCAACCGCCACGCCAAGGCGGCCGGCCGCAGCGGCCTGCCGATCCACGTGCTGATCGAAACCCATGGCGCGCTGCACGAGGTGCATGCCATCGCCGCCCTGCCCCAGGTCGAGTGCCTGTCGTTCGGTATCATGGACTTCGTGTCGGCCCATTACGGCGCCGTGCCCGGCAACGCCATGCGCACCCCGGGCCAGTTCGCCCATCCGCTGGTGGTGCGGGCCAAACTGGAGATCGCGGCCGCCTGCCACGCCCACGGCAAGGTGCCGTCGCATAACGTGACGACGGAAATCAAGGACACGGCCGTGGTGGCCAACGACGCCCAGCGCGCGGCGGTCGAATTCGGCTATACCCGCATGTGGAGCATCCATCCCAGCCAGATCAAGCCCGTGATCAAGGCCTTCACGCCGCGCGTGTCGGAAGTGCACGAGGCGGCCGCCATCCTGCACGAGGCGGCCCAGGTACAATGGGGGCCGATCTCGTTGAACGGACGCTTGCATGACCGCGCCAGCTACCGATATTATTGGACAGTTCTACAACGGGCCAAACTGGCCGGGCTGACCCTGCCCGAGTCGGTGGCCGCCATGATCAACACCGGTCCCAACGACCCTAACAAGGAGGCATAACCATGTCCATTTCCAAACTTTTCCTGGCATGCAGCCTCGCGCTCGCTTCCCTCACCCTGGCCACCAGCACCCAGGCGGAGGTGAAAAAGCCCGCCAAACACAAGGTCAGCAAGGCCGAAGCCGCCGCCCCCAAGACGGGTGACGAGGAAGCGGACGAACCATCCGTCACGGGCTCGACCGTGGTCGATTTCGATTGCGAACTGGGCAACAAGGTCACCCTGTACAAGAACGACGCCGACGACGGCCACATCGCCCTGCGCTGGAAGAAGCGCTTGCTGCGCCTGACCCGCGTGGGCACCACCACGGGCGCCCAGCGCTTCGAGAACAAGCTGCTGGGCCTGGTGTGGATAGGCATCCCCGCCAAGAGCATGCTGCTGGACTCGAAAGGCGGCCACCAGCTGGCCAACGAGTGCCGCAACGCCGAACAGAGCAAGTCCGTCAGCCTGGCCGCGCCGGCCGCCGACGCCAAGCTGTAAGCAGCTGTCGTTTTTGCATCGGCAATACGTTTTCACCTGACGGCGCCGTCGCCGGCGCCGTGTAGTACCGCTTTCCCCGAACCGAATAAGACGATACCCAATAAAGGAGAGGTCATGTCCCGCAACACTCTGAACACGCTTAAGGATTTCAACATCTCAGCCGGCAAGAAAGGCAAGTTCTACTCCTTGCCGGCCCTGGAAAAGAGCCTGGGCGCCAGCATCTCCCGCCTGCCGGTGTCGATCCGCGTGGTGCTGGAGTCGGTGCTGCGCAACTGCGACGGCAAGAAAGTGACCGAAGAACACGTCAAGCAGCTGGCCAACTGGGGCGCCACCGCCGAGCGCACCGATGAAATCCCGTTCGTCGTGGCCCGCGTGGTGCTGCAGGACTTCACCGGCGTACCGCTGCTGGCCGACCTGGCCGCCATGCGCAACGTGGCCAACAAGATGGGCATCAACGCCAAGAAGATCGAGCCGCTGGTGCCGGTCGACCTGGTGGTGGACCACTCGGTCACCATCGACCACTTCCGCGAAAAGGGCGCGCTGGACCTGAACATGAAGCTGGAATTCTCGCGCAATAACGAGCGCTACCAGTTCATGAAGTGGGGCATGCAAGCATTCGACACCTTCGGCGTGGTGCCGCCCGGCTTCGGCATCGTGCACCAGGTCAACCTGGAATACCTGGCCCGCGGCGTGCACAAGGCCGCCGACGGCGTCTACTACCCCGACACCCTGGTCGGCACCGACTCCCACACCACCATGATCAACGGCATCGGCGTGGTCGGCTGGGGCGTGGGCGGTATCGAAGCCGAAGCGGGCATGCTGGGCCAGCCCGTCTACTTCCTGACCCCGGACGTGATCGGCGTCAACCTGACGGGCGTGCTGCGCGAAGGCTGCACCGCGACCGACCTGGTGCTGACCATCACCGAACTGCTGCGCAAGGAAAAAGTGGTCGGCAAGTTCGTCGAGTTCTTCGGCGAAGGCACGGAAACGCTGTCGCTGACCGACCGCGCCACCATCGCCAACATGGCACCGGAATACGGCGCCACCATGGGCTTCTTCCCGGTCGACGACGCCACCATCGAATACTTCGAAGGCACCGGCCGCAGCAAGGAAGAAATCGCTGCCTTCGCCAGCTACTTCAAGGCCCAGGGCCTGTACGGCGTGCCCAAGGCCGGCGAGATCGACTACACCCGCGTGGTGGAACTGAACCTGACCAGCGTCACCCCTTCGCTGGCCGGCCCCAAGCGTCCGCAAGACCGTATCGAAATCGGCAACGTGCGCAACAACTTCATCGAGCTGTTCTCCAAGCCGACCACCGAAAACGGCTTCAACAAGAAGGCCGACGACCTGGGCAAGACCTACACCACCAGCAATGGCGTGGACGTCAAGAACGGCGACGTGCTGATCGCCGCCATCACTTCCTGCACCAACACGTCGAATCCGAGCGTGCTGCTGGGCGCCGGCCTGCTGGCCAAGAAGGCCGTGGAAGCGGGCCTGACCGTGGCGCCGCACATCAAGACCTCGCTGGCCCCCGGCTCGCGCGTGGTGACCGAGTACCTGACGGCCGCCGGCCTGCTGCCCTACCTGGAACAGCTGGGCTTTGGCGTGACCGCCTACGGTTGCACCACCTGCATCGGCAACGCCGGCGACCTGACCCCGGAACTGAACGCCACCATCTCGGCCAACGACATCGTCGCCTCGGCCGTGCTGTCGGGCAACCGTAACTTCGAAGCGCGCATCCACCCGAACATCCGTTCCAACTTCCTGGCCTCGCCACCGCTGGTGGTGGCCTACGCCATCGCCGGCAACATGACGGTCGACCTGATGACCCAGCCTGTGGGCAAGGGCAAGAACGGCCAGGACGTGTACCTGGGCGACATCTGGCCCACCTCGGCCGAGATCGCCAAGCTGATGAAGTTCGCCATGAACTCGAAAGTGTTCAAGGCCAACTACGCCGACGTCAAGGGCAATCCGGGCAAGCTGTGGGAAGACGTGTCCTCGACCGAAGGCCAGGTCTACAACTGGCCGGCATCGACCTACATCGCCGAGCCGCCGTTCTTCGACGGCTTCGAGATGACGCCGAAAGCGGCCGCCACCGGCATCCAGGGCGCGCGCGCGCTGGGCGTGTTCGGCGACTCGATCACCACCGACCACATCTCCCCGGCCGGCTCGATCAAGGAAGACGGCCCGGCCGGTAAATGGCTGCTGGCCAATGGCGTGATGAAGGCCGACTTCAACTCCTACGGCTCGCGCCGCGGCAACCACGAGATCATGATGCGCGGCACCTTCGCCAACGTGCGCATCAAGAACAAGATGATCCCGGCCAAGGCCGACGGTTCCGCCGTGGAAGGCGGCATCACGATCCACCAGCCGTCCGGCGAACAGATGTCGATCTACGACGCGGCCATGAAGTATGTGGCCGAAGGCACGCCGACCATGGTGTTCGGCGGCGAAGAGTACGGCACCGGCTCGTCGCGCGACTGGGCCGCCAAGGGCACCCAGCTGCTGGGCGTGAAGGCCGTGATCACCCGTTCGTTCGAGCGTATCCACCGCTCCAACCTGGTGGGCATGGGCGTGCTGCCGCTGCAGTTCCTGGGCAACGACAGCGTGGAATCGCTGGGCATCACCGGCAAGGAAACCTTCGACCTGAAGGGCCTGGAAGGCGAGATCAAGCCGCAACAGCAAGCGACGCTGGTGATCCACCGCGCCGACGGCTCGAGCCAGGAAGTGCAGCTGCTGCTGCGCATCGACACCCCGATCGAAGTCGATTACTACAAGCATGGCGGTATCCTGCCATTCGTGCTGCGTCAGCTGCTTGCTGCTTAAGCAGCGCTGTTCGCCAGACAAAAAAATGCCGGACTTGTCCGGCATTTTTTTCGTCCGCGGTTTTGTCTGCGAGTTTGACCGCTGCTTGGTCCGCCGCTTTGTCCGCTGTCTTGTCCATCGCCTTGCGCGCGCTGGCGCGGCGGCGACGGCAAGCAGCGGTAAGGGGCTCAGGCCATGAAGGCGGCCGGCACCGGTTCCTCGCCCAGCGCGTTGCGCAGCACGGCCCAGTGCATGGCCTCGTCGCCGAGGATGCTGGCGGCGGCCTTGGCCAGTTCACGGTCGCGGAACAGCGGCACGGCGCCCAGGTAGGCGCTGACGGCGCCCTGCTCCAGCTTGGCCGCGAAGCGCAGCACGTCCGTCTGCGACTTCAACGCCTCGACCGGGAAGTCGTACTTGGCCTTGGCCTCCACCGGCTTGCCGCCCAGCTTGGCGACGGTGGCGGCCAGGATGCCGGCGTGCGCCTTGTGATGGCCCTGGAACGTCAGCGCCAGGTCCAGCGAGGGCTTGAGCAGCAGGCCGCTTTCGGCGCCCAGCTGGTAGGCGGCGATCGCCTCCAGCTCCGCGCCCAGCGCCGTGTTCAGGATCTGCACGTCGGACGGGGTGGCGGCAGCGCCCTTGGCCGCCAGCGCATCACGCCCGGCCAGCAGGGCGACGGCCGCGCCCGACAGCAGCAGGCCGGACTGGCCCAGGAACAGGCGCCGCAGGCTGGTGGCGTCGTCGTTATTGGTGGTAAAGAAAGACATGGCGGTTCTCCTTGATAAAGGTGCTACGGGCGGCCGGACGCTGCTGCGACCTGCCGAAAAATATGGGGACCGTTATAGCCGCTTCAGCACGCCGGCCACGATGCGGTCGCAGCGCTCGCCGTCGAAGGCGAAGGCGTCTTCCAGCGCCACGTCGACCCGCTGCGCCAGCGCCGTGCGCAGCAGGCTGCGGGCGCGGAAGAAGCGGCTGCGCACCGTGGCCTCGGGAATATCGAGGCAGGCGGCCACCTCTTCACCGCTCATCTCCTCCACCGCGCGCAGCATGAACACGGTGCGGAAGGCGTCGGGCAACTGGTCGATCGATTGCTCCAGCAACCGGCGCATCTGGGCCCGCATGGCAGCGTCTTCGGGCGATTCGTGGGCGCCGCTCGTCATGTTCTGTTCCTCCCCTGGTTCGGCCGCGCCGTCGAGCTGGATCACCTCGGCGCGCCGGCGGCCGCGCCGGGCGCGGGCCAGCGCCTCATTGACGACGATACGGGTCAGCCACGTGCCCAGTCTGGCGTCGGCCCGGTACTGGCCGATGGCGCGGAAGGCCAGCAGGTAAGCGTCCTGCAGCGCATCCTCGGCCTCGGCGTCGTCGCGCAGGATGCTGCGCGCGGCCCGGTACAGGCTGCGGTTGTAGCGCCGCATGAGCATCGTAAAGGCGTCGCGTTCGCCGGCGGCCACGCGCCGGGCCAGTTCGGCATCGGACACCTCCGGCGACGGCGGTTTCAGTTCTGGCTGCATGATGGTGTTTCCTGTCAGCTTGGTTGTTATGCCGCATTAGATGCACGGCACGGCCGCCGCGTTCCCCGCTTCCTGCAAATTCTTGCGGGGCCGGGTACTATTGCCGGATTATCCAGCGAATCCACTACAATACGGGGGATAAGGGTTATCATCTGCCTGACAGGTATTTAATCCGCTTTTTTCACTTTATCGAGAGCTTTATTGCGCTATGCGTCGTCCATCAAAAGATTCATCCCATAAATTGTCTGCCGAGAGCCAACGCCTCGTCGCCTATGCCCAGGCAGTGGGGCAGGCGGCCAGCCGTATCGAAGAGCGGGCCTGGGAACACAGCCTCGATGCGCAGCTCCAGAAACTCCTCAAGACCGGCCACCAGGACACCATCGACACCACGCTGGGCAGTCTGTTCAAGGAAGACTTGAACGCCTACGACGTGCTGATGGATGGCGTGGAGGCGGTCAGCGAGTCCGTCGCCATCAGCCAGGACGTGGAAGGCGTGCCGCACCAGTACGACGTGCTGCTGGTGGCCGCCCCCATCCTGGCCTGGACCCGCTTCGCCATCGCCTCGGGCGCCATCCCGGCCGACATCCTGGCCACCCTGTCGACCCACTTCTCGGCCCACCTGCTGGCCGATGGCACGCAGATGGCCATGTCGCCCACGCTGTACTCGATCGACCAGCTGCCGCGTACCCACGTGGAAACCTACGGCAAGACGCTCAAGCTGGGCCAGGCCGCGCTCAAGGGTTCCACCCTCAAGGCCGAGAGCAAGATACCGGAAACGGCGCCCTTCCTGGCCGACACCCGCTACTTGCTGGTGGCCGTGGTGGCGCCGGCGGGCGCGCCCCTGTTCCGCTGGCAGATGCCGGCCAACCAGGCCAACTTCAGCGCCGAGCGCGCCACCGCGCTGGAGCAGTGGCGCAACCAGGCCATGCCCACCGTGGCGCGCCTGCTGCCCGGCTGCGGCATCGAATTGTTGTTGCCGGAAGCGTACTACATGGCTTGCCGCGAAGCGGACAAGCTGATCCGCCCGGTCTCGATCCGCGCCGCCGTGCACTACCTGACGCACACGCTGGGGGTGGAACCGTCCGAGCTGCGCGCCGTGATCGCCGGTTTCGGCGAAGAGTCGGCCGATGGCCAGATCGACGAATACCGCATCGGCTTCACCCAGCGCCAGACGCCGGACGTGATCTACGGCGTGGTGTGGCCGCTGTACGGCCAGGAGGATGAGGAAGGCACCCCACCCGAAGGTCCGGGCCAGGCCGGCGCCGAAGGCTTGCTGGACAAGCCGGTGACGCCGGTGGACGAAATCGTGCGTTGCCTGAACGAAGCCGGCGTGACGGTGGTGAAGAAGCACAGCGAACGCTATGTGGTCGAGTTCTGCGACGACTGCGGCGCCCCCCTGTTCGCCGACCCCACGGGCGAACTGGCCCACGCGGAAATGCCGGAAGACGCGCCCACGGGCACCGAGCACTTCCACTGATCCACAGGCTGCAAAAAGCAAAAAGCCCTCGCCATCCGGCGGGGGCTTTTTGTTAAATATCACAGATGAGCCGTTGAACCGTGCCGGGTTGCAGACCTGGTTCGCGGGCCTATTATGGTGGAATTGTTTTTCATTCCCGCTCATTCGCTCGCTAGCGCAACTTAACGCCCCGCGATGCGACTTAACCAATATCCGGGTTTTCTACGGTGATGGACCACCGCCACGATGAGGATTTCTGTACTGCTGGCCCGATAGACTACGCTAAAGGGAAAGCCTTTCACCAGTCTGCTGCGGATACCATTGGACAAAGGAATTCCGCCGTCAGGGTTGGCAACCGCCAATCTTACCGCTCCTTCAACGGCTAGTTCGAACCTGACGCCCAAGCCCCGCCCGGCGGCCGAGTAATGGGCAACCTCCTTTAGCAGTTCCACCTCAGCCGCAGGCAGAAAACGGGGTTTTCTCACCGGGCAATATGTCGTGCTTTGGAAAAGACATCTTCTGCCGGGATGCTCTTGGTCTCTCCGCGATCATGCTCAGCCAAACGGCGCTCAATCTCAAGGTGCCATGCTTCCTCGATTTCTGTAACGGGCGACTCGTGCAGGGACTCCAACAACAGCTCAACCAGGCGAAAGCGCTCTTCAGTCGTTAGCGCCATGCCACGCTGTGCTAGTTCATTGACTGGATCATGCATAACAACCTCCGTGAAACAGACACCTGTAGATTATACCGATCGCTGGCCGAATGACTGAGCAAAGCGGAATCCGGCCGCGTATCCCACACCGGCAAGACCCCATACGATGGCCGCGACAATTTCGAACGTGTTGCGCAACTCAGGATGGCTGACGGCCAACAGCGGCAACAGCATCGCGCGCAACAGGCAGACAGCAGCGATGCAGAACAGCGCCAGCCGCATCAGCGGCAAGCGGCGGACCAGACCCAGCGCGGAAAATGCATACAGCGCACATAACGCCATCGCAGCTGCGATCGCGCCCGTGGCAACGGGCGCCAGCCAGGTGCCAAGTCGGGCCGATTCGACGATGCCTGGCGGCGCGTTAAAGTAAGTGTACCAAGCGACGCCACCGATGATTGCTGCCACGTGAATGACAACGCCTGCCAGCGCGATCGCCCCAGCCAGGTAAATCCATCCCGCTCTCAACTTCTGCATATGCCTCCCAGCTTGAAGAACCGGCGCAATCGGTCTGATTCCGCTGCGCGCCAACATTATCAAAAAACCATTCAAATTTAGCATGCCCAATCGCATCTGGCAAACCGGCCATGGAATCCGCGAGCAGGCCAACGTTTCAGAACTGAACAAGGCCCTGGTACGAATTGGCACAAGCGCTGCCCCGCCCTTCCTGATAGCAGACGGTATGTTTCTTGCTCTCGTCCTTCCAGCAAGGAGATCGAGATGGCCTATGCAACAGCAAAGATGGCGACCGGACTGGGACGGATAGGACAGCTGAGCCTACGTACCCGCATCAGCCTGCTGTTGACGGCGGTGTCGGCTTGCCTGACGCTGGCGCTGGGGGCGCTCTGGCTGCAGGCCACGCGCGCCAGCATCGACGAGGAAATCACGGCCGGCACCCGGGTTTGCGAACAATGGCTGACCGTCCTTTCCGGTGAACTGGACGCCGGCCCCGACGCGGCCGCCAGCGCATGGCTGCTGGAACGGCTGCGCGCCGCCGGCCGCATCCGCGCCAATGCGCTGAGCGCTTACGACGCGGCCGGCCATACGCTGTATGTGTCGCCCGCGTCGCGCTACAAGGCGGGACGCAATGCGCCGGCCTGGTTCGCCGCCCTGCTCGACCCGCGCGTGCCGCCACGCCACATCGCCGCCGGCGCACTGACGCTGGTGCTCACCCCCGACGCCTCGCGCGCCACCGTGGACGCGTGGGACAGCGCGCTGACGATGACGCTGTGGGCCGGCGCCCTGCTGGCGCTCCTGTTCCTGGCCACCCGCCGCCTGCTGGACCGCACCCTGGCGCCGCTCGACCAGATCCGCAACGCGCTCGAATGCACCGGACGCGGCCACTTCGACCGCCGCCTGCCCGTCTACGCCACGCACGAACTGAACCTGCTGGCGCACGCCTACAACGGCATGGCCGACCGCCTCAACGAAGCCGTCAACGACAACGTGCGCCTGTACGGCGAACGCGACCTGGCGCAACTGATGCACACCCGGCTCGCGCACGAGCGGCGTAGCATCGCCCGGGAGCTGCACGACGAACTGGCGCAGGGCATCACGGCCGTGCGGGCGCTGGCCGGCGCCATCGTCCAGCGCACGGCTGCCGAAGCCGCGCTGCACGGCCACGCGCAAAGCATCGTCGCCGTCACCAACGACATGCAGCAAGGCATACACCACATCCTGCAGCGACTGCGTCCGCCGCGCGGCGACGCGGCCTGCCTGGGCCAGGCCGTGCAACGCCACCTGTCGCTGTGGCAGCAGCATTACCCGCAGGTGGAACTGCAGGTCGCGCTGTGCGACGACAGCCTGCAGGTGGACGAAACGCTGACCACGACGCTGCTGCGCGTCCTGCAGGAAGGCCTGACCAACGTGGCGCGCCACGCGGACGCGGCGCAGGTGCGGGTGGCGCTGCGGCTGTGCCGCCAGCTTGACGGCGACTGGCTGGAATTGACGCTGGCCGACAACGGACGCGGCCTGCCGCCCGCCGCTGGCCGGCCCGACGGCTTTGGCCTGCGCGGCATGCGCGAACGGGTGCTCGCGCTCAAGGGCGAGCTGTCCATCACGAGCCGGCCAGGGCATGGGGTGCACCTGCGCGCAAGGCTGCCCGCGTACGGCATCAAGCTGGACCAGGCGATCTGAATCGGACCGACAAGGAACACCATGAATACGGTATTGAACAATCTGACTGTCCTGCTGGCCGACGACCATGCCATCGTGCGCATGGGTTTCCGCCTGCTGCTCGAAGGCGCCGGCGCCACCCTCGTGCAGGAGGCGGACAGCGGCGAGAGCGCGCTCGCCATGTACGAGCAGGCGCCGCCGGACGTGCTGGTGATGGACATTTCGATGCCCGGCATGGGCGGCCTGGCGGCGCTGGCGCGCCTGCTGGCACGCCACCCGGGCGCGCGGGTGCTGATGCTGTCGGCCCATCACGAAACCATTGTGCCGATGCGCGCGCTCAAGGCCGGCGCGCTGGGCTACCTGAGCAAGCGCTGCCAGCCCGACGAGCTGGTACGGGCGGTGCGGCAAGTCGGCCAGGGACGGCGCTACCTCGATCCGGAACTGGCGCAGGCCGTCGCGCTGGCCAACCTGAGCGGCGATGCCGACCCGGCCAGCGCCCTGACGGAAAAGGAAATGCTGGTCTTCCTGCAGCTGGCGCAAGGCCGCTCGGTCAACGCGGTGGCGCAGGATTTCCACCTGAGCCCCAGCACGGTGGGCACCCACCTTTACCACATCAAGCAAAAACTCAATATCAGCAACGCAGCCGAAATGACGATGGTGGCGCTGCACAGCGGCTTGCTGGCCGTGTAGCGTCAGGCACGCAGCCAGCCCTTGTCGCAGGCCACTTCCAGGAAGGCCAGCGTGCCCCGCTCGACCTCGCCCGACGGATCGGCATAGGCCAGCTGCAGCTCGGCCACGATGGCGGCCACGTCGCGCTGGCCGTCGCAGCGTTGCATGATCTCGCTGGCCGAGCCGTTAAGCTTGACCAGGCCCTCGGGATAGAGCAGCAGCCAGGCGGCCTGGCTTTCCTCCCAGCGGAACACATAGTGCGGTGCCAGCCGGGGGATGGCGTTGGTAGACAGTGACATGAGGCGCTCGCAAGAAAAAACAGGAAGAATAAGCGGAAGAAGCGGCATTGCGCCGCTTCCCGAAACGCTTAGCGCGTGTAGACGTAAGCCGTCACTTCAAAGCCCAGACGGATTTCGCAGTAGGCAGGGGTTTCCCAGTTCATTGTGTATCTCCTCGATGGATGGTCAGCGAAGTGCTGTACCTGCAATGAGTATCACAGCACCGGCGCCGGCGCGCCAACGGCGCCCAGCCAGATGCGCCTCGCGATAATCATGAGATAGCAACCGGCCGCGCCAGCCCGGCCAGCAACGGCGCCAGGCAGGCGGCGCCCTGTTCGACGAAGGCGCGATGAACCTGGATGCCGTCGGCCCCGGCCCGCAGCGCCGCGCGCACATCGGCCGCGCGGCGCATGCCGCCCACGGCGACCAGCGCCGCGCCGCCATCGATGGCATGGGCCCACTCATGCAGCCATTCCAGGCGCGCCGCATGGTCGGGCAAGACCGCCACCAGCGCGTCGAAGCCGGCCGTCAGCGCCCCCTGCGCCGGCGCGCTCACCTGCGGCGCATCGAGCGGCAGCTTCAGTGCGAAACCGACGTACCGGCCGGTGACGGCCGTGAGCCGGGCGCGCTCGCCGGCGACGGTGGCCAGCGCGGCGCCCACCAGTGCCGCGTACTCCGGCTGCAACAACGGGCGATAGGCGGCCGCGCTCAGGTTGAAGCACAGGTAATCGGCCACAGGCCAGGCGGCGCGCATGCCGGCCAGCCACTGCGCGCCCAGCGCGTCCAGCGCTACGTCCCCGTTCATGCCCAGGCCGATGCCGATCCGCGCCCTGCCCGGCAGGCCAATCACGGTGTCCAGCCGCCGCACCAGCGCCGCCACGCCCGGCTGGCCGCCCGGTCCGGGCAACGGCGCGGCGGTGCCGAATTCGACCCCGGCAAAGCCGCAGGCCAGCAGCGATGCGGCGCGGCTGCCGGCGCGATCGATGCCGCCGGCCAGTCCGGGGCGCTCGCGCAGGGCGCGCAACCAGCCGTTCATCCCAGCCTCCGCATGAAGTCGGCCATGCAGCCGATGAGCGCGTGCACGCCCGCTTCCGGCATGGCGTTGTACAGGCTGGCGCGCAAGCCGCCGAATTGGCTGTGTCCTCCCAGGTTGTGCAGCCCGCATTGCGCGGCATGGGCGAGGAAGCGCGCCGTCAACGCCGGCTCGGCCAGCTCGAAGCGCACGTTGACGGGGGAACGATGGCCGGGCGCCACGGGCGCGCGGAAAAACCCACCGCTGCCGTCGATCGCACCATACAGCAAGGCCGCCTTGCGCTGGCCGCAGGCCTGCATCGCGGCCAAGCCGCCCTGCTGCGCGATCCAGTCGAACATCATGCCCGCCATTTCGATGGCCAGCATCGGCGGCGTGTTGACGCGGCTGCCCTGCGCGGCCTGCAGCCGGTAGTTGTATGCGGACGGCGCCAGCGGGGCCGGACGCCGCAGCAGGTCGTCGCGCACGATCACCACCGTCATGCCGGCAATGCCGAAATTTTTCTGCGCCGCCGCGTACACCAGGCCGTAACGCGCCACCTCCAGCGGCGCCGTCAGCAGGCAAGAGGTCATGTCGGCCACCAGCGGCACGGTGCCGCAGTCGGGCAGCGCCGGATAGGCGATACCGTCGGCCGTTTCATTGGGCGTGATGTGGCAATAGGCGCAGCCGGCCGGCAGCTGCCAGCGGCCCAGGGGCGGCGCCGCCAGCGCCTGCGCACCATGGTAGCGGGCCGCGACGGTGACGGCGGCGTAGCGGCCCGCCTCCGCCATCGCGCGCTGCGACCAGTGGCCGGAATCGGCATAGGCCACGCGGGTGGCGTCGCCCAGCAGATTCAGCGGCACCATGGAAAACTGCTGGGTCGCTCCGCCGGCCAGGAACAGGATGTGGTAATTGTCCGGCACCGCCAGCAGCGCGGCCAGGCGCGCGCGCGCAAGCGCCAGCGCGGCGCCGAACGCGGCGCCCGTGAAGGGGCGCTCGAGCGCGCTGCTGCCGTCGTCGGCCCGTGCAAACCAAAGCTCGCGCGCCTGTTCCAGCACGGCGGCCGGCAACTGGGCCGGGCCGGCCGCGAAGTTGTAGGCGGCATTCATCCGGCCAGTGCCAGGCCGCCGTGCGCGCCCGCCGCCATGAAGAACAGCAGCGGCACGGAGAGCATGGTGTTGGTGCGCGAGGACAGGTGGCTGATGCGCGCGCAGCGCAGCCGTTCGGCCACCGGGGCCGGCACCAGGCCAAGCACCTTTTGCTGATGCGGCCACAGCACGAACCAGACGTTGAGCATCATCAGCGTGCCGATGTACATGCCGATCCCGATCGGTGCCTGGCCGCCCTGCAGGCGCAAGGCATAGGGCAGCGCGCCGCGCTGCCACAACATCAGCAGGCCGGCGCTCCAGGTGATCACCGAGGCCCAGCGGAACACCCCATGTTCGCGGTTGAGCATGGCCTGGAAGCGGGGGCTGGCGTCGCCGTTCAGGTCCGACGCCTGCAGCGGCACATAGACGGGGCGCTGCACCACGCTCGAATAGTTATGGCCGACCCAGACCACGCCGGCCAGGAAGTGCAGCCAGCGCAGCGCGAGGGCGAAAAATTCGGCATCCATGGCGGCCTCAGAGCCAGCCGTAGCGCAGCAGCGCCACCAGCAAGGCCGTCAACAGCGCGCCGCACAGCAGGGTGGCAAGGGCGTGATCGTAGGGGCAGCGCATCTAGTCCTCCATGAAGGCGGTGGACATCACGCCGGCGGCGCGCTTGACCAGCGGTTTGCGGAAACGCAGCGGACGGGTCGCGCTGTGCACGGCCGCCTGCATCAGGTGGTGGTGCGGCGAGCGGTCGCAGGCCGGGTCGGTGTTGCCGGCGTCGCCAGTCAGCAGGAAGGCCTGGCAGCGGCAGCCGCCGAAGTCCTTTTCGCGCTCGTCGCAGCTGCGGCATGGTTCGGGCAGCCAGTCCAGCCCGCGGTATTTGCGAAACAGCGGCGACTCGTTCCAGATCCAGTCCAGCGGCCGGTCGCGCACGGAGATGAAATCCAGGCCGGGCACGGAGCGCGACTCCTGGCACGGCATCGCCACGCCGTCCGGCGCGATGGTCAGGTGGATGGCGCCCCAGCCGTTCATGCAAGCCTTGGGCCGGCCCTCGTAGTAGTCGGGGATCACGTAGTAGATGGCCATCTGCTTGCCCAGCCGGGCGCGCCATTCCTGCACCACTTTCTCGGCCGCGCGCAACGCGGCCAGGCTGGGCATGAGTTCGTCGCGATTGATCAGGGCCCAGTTGTAGTACTGCAGGTTGGCCAGTTCCAGGTATTCGGCGCCGAGCTTGGCCGCGTACGCGATCATGGCGCCTACGTGGCCGATGTTCTGGCGGCCCACCGGCATGTTGAGCACCATCGGCATGCCAAGCGCCTTGATGCGGCGCGCCGCGTCGAGCTTGACCTGGTGCGCCTTGGCGCCCACCAGTTCATCGGTCAGGGCGGCGTCGGTCGATTGCATGGACAGCTGGATCTGCTTGAGGCCCGCCTGTTTCAGGGCCAGCAGGCGGGCCTCGGACAGGCCGACGCCGGAAGTAATGAGGTTGCTGTACAGGCCGATCTGCTCGGCGTAGGCCACCAGTTCTTCCAGGTCGCGGCGCTGCAGCGGTTCGCCGCCCGTAAAGCCGACCTGCAGCGCACCCAGCGCGCGCGCCTCGCGCATCACGCGGCGCCAGTCGTCGGTCGTCAGTTCGCGCTGGGTGTAGTCTTCGAAATCGAGCGGGTTGCTGCACCACGAGCACTTGAGGGGACAGCGGTAGGTGAGTTCCAGGGCAAGCCACAGCGGCTTGCCCTGGCCGTCGAGACGCAATGCGGTCGGTGTTTGTGGCATGGCGCAGGCCCTTTCCAGATCGGTGCGATCCGGAACATCCGGACCAGGCACCAATTATCGGGCGCCGCGCGCGGCGGCAATACCGGAAAGCAGGGAACCGGGGCTCGCGATAGTCCGCAGTCGGGCCTAGCGATTTTAGCTAGCAGCCGGCCGGCTCACAGATCCAGCCGGCGTTCGCTCATCCACTTGACGATGGCCGGGTCGCGGTGGGAGAAGAAGCTGCTGGTGCCCGTTTCCAGCGTGGCGATGGCGGCCATGTCCGCCTCGTCGAGGCTGAAATCGAACACGTCGAGGTTCTCGGCCATGCGTTCGCGCCGCACGGTCTTGGCCAGGGCCACGATATCGCGCTGGATCAGCCAGCGCAGCACCACCTGGCCGACGGATTTTCCGTACTTCTTCGCGATGCGATTGAGCGGCCCGTTCTGGAACAGATTGTTCTTGCCTTCGGCGAAAGGAGCCCACGCCTCGGCCTGCACGCCGTTGGCCCGCATGAAGGCGGCGCTGTCGGCCTGCTGGAAGAAGGGGTTGATTTCGACCTGGTTGACGGCAGGCGCGATGTCGTTGAAGGCGATGATGTCCATCAGCCGGTCGGGGTAGAAGTTGCTGACGCCGATGGCGCGCAGCTTGCCGCCGCGGTAAGCGTCTTCCATCGCGCGCCAGGCGCCGTGCACGTCGCCGAACGGCTGGTGGATCAGGTACAGGTCCAGGTAATCGAGCTGCAGGCGCTGCAGGGCCTTGTCGATGGCCTGCGTGGTGCGCTCGTATCCCGTGTCCTGCACCCACAGTTTGCTCGTGATGAACAGCTCCTGCCGCGCCACTCCGCTGTTCCGGACGGCCTTGCCGACGGCCTCTTCGTTGCGGTAGGAGGCGGCCGTATCGATCAGCCGGTAGCCGGCCGCGATCGCGTCGAGCACGCAGCGTTCGCACTCGGCGGGGTCGGGGATCTGGAATACCCCAAACCCCAGCTTGGGCATCTTGAGCCCGTTATTCAGCGTGACATAATCCATGGTGAAATCCTTTTGCTATATGCTGGAACGCGGTGCCGGCAGCTCTGGCTTGCAGGCCGGGCCGGGCTTATTGTTCGTGTGTTTCATATTCAATGCCGCCCAGGTACTTGAACATGAAGTTGTAGAACGCACAGCCGATGACGATCATCACATAACCCATGACAAAATAGACGACTGGGAAAACCAGGAACATCGCGACCGGTGGCTGGGGAATCGGATTGCCATGCGGATCGATACCCGCCGGAATAAAGGACATGACCACGGCCATGGGCACGGCAAAGATCAGCGAACTGAGCGCCATGAGCGCTGCGAAGACCTTGCCGTTTTGATGTGGCGAAAAACGCGAAATTTGAATTTTCATCTTTCTTCTCCATTGAGATGGCTGGGACTTACCAGCGGGGTCAGTTCCGGCAATTGGATAATTTACGGATCGCACCCTGTTTGCTCCATTTTCCAGGACTCGACCATGCGCTTGCGTGGGACCAGAAACTATCCTTGCTTCAAAGGCCAGGCGGGATCGCCAGGTCCACCGTTCACAGGTTCACCTTCAGTTTGCGGCCGCCGCTGATGGCAAACCCTTCGCGTTCATAAAATGCCAGCGTCCTGTCGAACTGCGGTAGCGGCGGCGTGGTGACCTCCAACCGTGTCCAGCCGCGCGATTGCCCGAAAGCCTTAGCCTGGGACACAAGGCGCAGGCCGAGTCCGCCCGTGCGGTACTCGGGCCGCACGTAAAGTTCAGGGATGGTGCCAAAAGCCCCCTCGGCGTACAGCGCATAGCTTTCGTAAAGGGCAATAAACCCTATCGGCAGCCCCGCCTCGCTACGAGCGACAAAGACAAAATACTTTTCGCGGTCGAGGAAATCGCGCAGCCTGGAGACGGTTTCGGCAAGATGGAAGTTGAATGCCTGGGTGCCGATGGTACGCATGATCTCGGCCAGCAGCTCGCCGACCATGACTGCGAGCTCCTGCGCATCGTCGCCGCCTGCTCTTTGGATTTCGAAATTTTCGTTCAATTCAAGGGGTCCAGTAGGTTTGTCCGGCGGCGCCTGCGTGCGTTCGCTGGAATGGAAAATCAGCCGCCAGTCAACCATCCCGTTTTCACGCAGAATACGCCTTGATTTATTCGATTGCCCCGTGCAGCCGTTTGGTCATGAACACGCTGAAGTCATCCTCGACGTACGCACCGAACGGACCGCAACGGGTGAAGCCCAAGCTTTCGTACAATGTGTGCGCGGGCGCGAACGCGGCGCCACGGCCCGTTTCCAGGCTGACCGAGCGATACGCACGCTTGACCGACTCCATCAGCATCACCTCCAGGATGGCCCTGGCCACGCCCTTGCGCAAATGGCTGGCGGCGGTGCGCATCGACTTGATTTCGGCGTGATCGGCGTCCAGCTGCTTGAGCGCGCCGCAGCCCAACAGCTGGCCGTCTTCCCACGCGGTCCAGAACGTGATGTCCGGCTGTTTGAGCGCCCCCAGGTCGAGAGCGTGAACACTGCCGGGGGGCGAGTTGGCGTGCATGGCGTCCAAATGCGCTTGCAGCAGCGCGTGCACTGCAGGGCGGCTCAGGTCATCCAATTCGATTTGCATCGCGTCCTCGGTATCTGGGTCTCTGGAAATATTGGTAAGATGTTACATCATTTTGACAACCCGGGTTGGGGTGGGTGTCAGCGGGCGCGGCGGCGCCGGGAGCCCGGGCTATTTGGCCGGCTGGCGCGAATCGGAGGGGATGTTGTAGATGATGACAGGCGGCACCGACTGGGGAGTCGCCTGCGGCGCGACCGCCGGCGCTGCTACGGGCGCCTGCACGGTCGGCTTCAGAATATTGCCCATCGCAATGAATAGACCGGCAAATCCAATGAACAGGCCCATGACGGTGGCAACCATCCATTTGTGTATGTCGGCACGCAACGCCTCCAGATCTGCCTTGGTCGCCAAGGTAGGCAGGATAGCGTTGAAATGCGTCTCAAGCGCGGTAAGCCGTTCGTCCATCCCTCCAGCCTAGTACAAAACGTTCAGGCCTGCCAGCTCGTGTAGGGATGGCGTATCAGGTTGGCATTGAGGTAGCGCACGTCCGACGTCACTTCCTCGCCCACCCAGTCGGGCTTGTCGAACGCTTCGTCCTCGCTGCCCAGTTCGATCTCTGCCACGACCAGGGCCGCGTTGGCGCCCAGGAATTCATCGACTTCCCACACGTGGCCGCCGATGGCGATGCGGGTCCGGTACTTTTCGATCAGCGGCTGCTCGCACAGGCCGTCGAGCAGTTCGGCTGCATCGGCCAGCGGGATAGGATACTCCCACTCGCCGCGGCTGGCGCCCACCGTGCGGCCCTTGATGGTCAGCATGGCTTGGCCGCCCTCGATGCGTACCCGCACCACCCGCTCCTTGTGCGAGGACAGATAGCCCTGCCGCAGCAGCACGGGCTGGCCCAGGCTGCGCCAGCCGTCGCCTTGCAGCAGGAACTTGCGTTCGATCTCGACGCCCATGCTCAGTCCAGCGACAGCAGGATAGGTTGCAGGATGGCCGCGCCCAGCGCCTTGCTGCGCGCGCCGTTCCAGCCCACGTGCGGATCGGGCAGGTCGGCGTTGTCCTTGAACGGCATTTCCAGCGTCAGCGACAGGCAGCCGAAGTGGTGGCCCACGTATTTCGACGCCAGGGTCAGCATGTCTTCCTTGTACTTGCTGGCCGCGTAGCCGTACTTGTCCTGGAAGTCCGGGCTGGCCTGCTTGTAGCGGTCGATGAACGCTTGCTGCGAGGCGCGCTGCCCTTCCGTGAAGTTGGTCAGCATCTCATTGCCGGCCACGAAGTTGTACGGCAGCGCTTCGTCGCCGTGGATGTCGAAGAACATGTCGATGCCCGTCTCGTGCATCTTCTGCTTCACGTACAGCACTTCCGGGCTGCGCTCGGCGGTCGGCGTCATCCACTCGCGGTTCAGGTTGGCGCCGGCCGCATTGGTGCGCAGGTTGCCGCGCACGGAGCCGTCCGGGTTCATGTTCGGCACGATGTAGAACACGCAGCGCTGCAGCAGCTTGCGGGCGATCGGGTTGGCGTCGTCCAGCAGCGCGTCGATCATGCCTTCGATGAACCATTCAGCCATCGATTCACCCGGATGCTGGCGGGCGATGAACCAGATCTTCTTTTCCGCCTTGGGGTCACCGATCACCACCAGGTTCATGTCGCGGCCGTCGACCGTGCTGCCCAGGTCCAGCACGCGGGCCAGCGGGTTCTCGGCCACTTCACCCAAGAGGCGCAGGTGGCGCTCGAACGAGTACGGCTCGAAATAGGCGTAGTACACGCTGTCCAGCTCCGGCGTGTGGCGGATGGTCATCACCTGGCCGTCGAACGAGGTCGGCACGCGGAACCAGTTTTCGCCGTCGTAGCTGGCGCAGGCCTGGTAGTCCTCGTAGCCCTTGGCGTAGGTGGCCGTGCCGGCATTCAGGAACTTCATGGTGCAGGCCTGCCCGCGCGCGCCCTGCAGGCGGAAGTGGAACCACTGGTGGATGTCGGCGTGCGAGTCCTGGCGCAGGTTCAGTTCGATGGCGGCGGCGCTGTCCGCGCGCAGCACCTCGATGGCGCCGGAGTCGAAGTTTTGGCTGATTTTGATGGTCATTGCTGGTTCCGTAGGGTTGGAGTTGCCGATGGCGCTATTTTCCGCGTTTTATCGCAATTCTCAAAGTGGCGCACGGGGGCGGATTTCATCAATGACTGAATATTCAACTGCTAAAACGGAAAAAGCCCGGCATTTATTCCATGCCGGGCCGCAGCGACGCCGCCAAGACTATCGCGGTCAGGCGCGCATGTCGCCCTGCTCGCGGTAGCGCGTGTGCCAGGACAGGGCCTGCTCCAGCACGTGCGGGGTCTGGCCGCCGCGCAGCAAGGCCTGCTCGAAGTAGGCGCGCAGCTGCGGACGGTATTCGGGGTGGGCGCAGTGTTCGATGATGCGCGGCGCGCGCTCGCGCGGGGCTAGCCCGCGCAGGTCGGCCAGGCCCCACTCCGTCACCAGCACGTCCACGTCGTGCTCCGTGTGGTCGACGTGGGACACCATGGGCACCACGCTGGAAATCTTGCCGCCCTTGGCCGCCGCCTTGCTGACGAAGATGGACAGCGCGCCGTTGCGGGCGAAGTCGCCCGAGCCGCCGATGCCGTTCATCATGTGCGTGCCGCCCACGTGGGTCGAGTTGACGTTGCCGTAGATGTCGAATTCGAGCGCCGTATTGAGCGCGATGATGCCCAGCCGCCGCACCACTTCCGGATGGTTGCTGATCTCCTGCGGCCGCAAAATCACGCGCTGGCGGTAGTGTTCCAGCTCGCGGATGAACTTGTCGTGCATGGCCGCCGACAGCGTGATGGAGGAGGCCGACGCCATGGCCAGCTGGCCCGAATCGAGCAGCTCCAGCGCGCTGTCCTGCAGCACCTCCGAATACATGGTCAGGTTGCGGAACGGCGAATCGACCAGGCCATGCAGCACGGCGTTGGCGATGGTGCCGATGCCGGCCTGCAGCGGCAGCAGCTCCGGCCCCATGCGCCCGGCCTTGACTTCCCCTTCCAGGAAGGCGATCACGTGGCGCGCGATGGCGTCCGTCTCCGCGTCCGGCGGCAGCGCGTTGGACGGGCTGTCCGGACTGTCCGTGATGACGATGGCGGCGATGCGCGACGGATCGACCGGGATCGTGCTCGAGCCGATGCGCTGCCACGGCGTGATCATGGGGATGGCGCCCCGGTGCGGCCGCTCGGCCGGCAGGTAGATGTCGTGCAGCCCTTCCAGCGCCAGCGGCGCGCTCAAGTTGATCTCGACGATCACCTGGCGCGCCTGCTGCACGAAGTTGGCACTGTTCCCGACCGACATGGTAGGCACGATGCCGCCGTCGGGCGTGATAGCCACGGCCTCGATCACGGCGATGTCGATGCCATGCAGGTCGCCCGAGCGCAGCTGCTCGGCCGTCTCGGACAGGTGCTGGTCGATGAACATCACTTCGCCGTTGTTGATCTTGCGGCGCAGTACCGCGTCGCTCTGGAACGGCATGCGGCGCGCCACCACGCCGGCGCTGGCCATCAGGCCGTCGCTGTCGTTGCCCAGCGAGGCACCCGTCACCAGCGTCAGTTGCAGCGCTTCCTGGCGCGAGCGTTCCACCAGCGCCAGCGGCAGCGCCTTGGCGTCGCCGGCGCGGGTAAAGCCGCTCATGCCCACGGTCATGCCGTTGCAGAACAGGCGGGCCGCCTGCTGCGCCGTCATCAGTTTTTCCATCAGCGCCGGACGGCGGATGCGGTCTTCATACATGCTGTGCTCCTCGATCTTCTAAGTTGAATGCAATCGAGTATAGAATTGGCCTTGCATGCACTTTATGACTTATTTTCCCTCAATTCATTCGGAATTTTCATGGATATCCGCGCGCTGCGCTACTTCGTCGAAACGGTCAGGCTGAACAGCTTCACGCTGGCGGCCGAGTCGCTGCACGTGACCCAGTCCACCATCAGCAAGATGGTGCGCCAGCTGGAGGACGAGGTGGGCGCCCAGCTGCTGGTGCGCGACGGCCGCAAGCTGTCGCTGACCGACACGGGCCGCGTGGTCTACGCGCGCGGCGAGGACATGCTGGCCACCATGCGCCAGCTCAACCTGGAACTGCGCGACACCCAGGCCGCCAGAAGCGGCAGCCTGACGGTGGGCATCCCGCCCATGATCAACCTGCTGTTTACGCCCGTGTTGAAGGCGTTCCGCCAGCGCCACCCCGACATCGTGCTGACGCTGCAGGAAGGCACGGGCCAGGCCATCGAGCGCCAGGTGGCGGCCGGCGAACTGGAAATCGGCATGACGGTGCTGCCGGCCGATCCCGCGCTGGCGCTGGAGACGGTGCAGATTGCCAGCTATCCAATCTGGGCGCTGGCGGCGAGCGGCACCTTTCCCAGGCAGCGCGCCACGCTGCCCTTCAAGGCCTTGGCCGGAATGCCACTGGTGCTGCTCAAGGACGATTTCGCGCTCACCCGCAGCCTGCGCGCGGCGTTCCGCGAGGCCGGCTTTACGCCGCAAGTGGCGGCCCAGAGCGGCCAGTGGGACTGGCTGGTGGCGATGGCGTCGGCCGGCATGGGCGTGGCCCTGCTGCCGGAACCGTTCATCCACCGGCTGGCCATCGGCCGGCTCGATACGCTGCAACTGGTGGAACCGCAGTTGCAGTGGCAGGTGGCCCACGTGTGGAACGGGCGCTACCTGTCGCACGCGGCGCGCGCGTGGCTGGACGTGTGCCGCCAGGTGCTGGGCGCGCCCACGCCCTGATGCCGCGGCAGAGCAACGCGCCGCTCAGGGCGCCGGCGGCAGCTCGTGGATGGCCACGCCCTCGATGGGGTCGACCTCCGCCTCCCACGGCTTGAGGGCGATGAAGCGCTGGGTGTCCTCGTAGCCGGCCTGCCAGCGCTGGCGTATGCCCTGGGCGCTGAAGTCGATGTCCTTGGTGTGGTCCTCGCCGCCCAGGCGCGGCGCCTTGAGGGCGACGATGTGCATGGTGGTGCCGCAGCCCCAGGCGGACAGCTCGCGCACCTCGGGTGCGGCCGCCGCCTCGTCCGACAGGTGCAGCGTCAGCTGGCGGATCACGTGGCGCAGCCGGTGTAGCTTGCGCTGCTGCTCGACGTTGCCGGCGCGGCTGGCGTACTGGATCTCCTTGTGCTTGTCGAGCACCTCGAGCACGCTTTGCGGCTCGCTGCCGTCCGGGTTCCACACCTGCACGGAAAAGATCACGGAGCTGCGGCGCGGCTCGTCGTCCAGCACGGCCTCGATGGGCGTGTTGGAATAGATGCCGCCGTCCCAGTACGGTTCGCCATCGATGCGCACGGCCGGAAAGGCGGGCGGAATGGCGCCGGACGCCATCACGTGCGAGGCGTTGAGCGTCTCCCTGCGGCTGTCGAAATAGCGCATGGCGCCGGTGCGGGCGTTGACGGCGCCCACGGTCAAGCGCGTGTGCTTGCCGTTGAGGTAGTCGAAGTCGACCAGCGTGTCGAGCGTGGTGCGCAGCGGCGCCGTGCGGTAATAGGCAGCCTGCTCCACGCCCAGCCGTGCCTCCGGCCCCCACCATGCGGAAAAGTTGGGCTCGAAGAAGGCCGGGATGCCCTGCCCCATCGTCACCAGGTTGGCCAGCGCGCGCGGCATGGCCGAGAAACCGAGCGCGTTCTGCTCCATCTGGCCCCAGAACTGGCGCAACCGGTCAAGCCGGTGGTGGGGTGGATTGCCGGCGATGATGGCGGCGTTGATGGCGCCGATCGAGGTACCGATCACCCAGTCCGGCTCCACGCCCGCCTCGTGCATGGCCTGGTACACGCCCAGCTGGTAGGCGCCCAGCGCGCCGCCGCCCTGCAGCACCAGCACCACCTGGCCCGGCATGGACGGATGGGAATGACGGGTGGGAGTACGGTTCACGTGGGCCTCCGCGCGGCGCGCTGCAATCAGTGGGAATACCGATTGTAGTGCAGTTCCGCGCGGCGGCCCATGCGCACGACGCGCCGTCGTTACGCCGTCGTTACGCCGGCTTGACGCCGCGCACCGCGAGCGCGGCCCGCACCCCGGCGCCGTAGGCCGGATCGGCACGGTCGAACAGGGCCAGCTGGCGCTGCACGATGTCGGCCGGCACCTGGCTGAGCGGACCGGCCAGGTTGTCGAACAGGTTCTGCCGCGCCTGGGCCGGCATCAGGCGGAACAGGTTGCCAGCCTGGGTGGTGTCGTCTTCCTGGCCGCGGCCGTCGTAGCGGCCGGCGCCGCCATGCAGCGCCAGCGCCGGTTCGCCGTGGCCCAGGCCGGACGGATGGCTGCCCTCGGCCGCCACGGTGGCGTAGTTGGGCGCGGCGCCGCCGTTCTGGATCGCCATGGCGCCGTCGCGCTGGTGGTTGTGGAACGGGCAGCGCGGCGCGTTCACGGGCAGGTGCTGGTGGTTGGTGCCCACCCGGTACAGCTGCGCGTCATGGTAGGCGAACAGGCGGCCTTGCAGCATCTTGTCGGGCGAGTAGCCCATGCCCGGCACGGCGTTGGCGGGCGAAAAGGCGGCCTGCTCCACTTCGGCGTGGTAGTTGTCGGGATTGCGGTTCAGTTCCAGCACGCCCACCGGCAGCAGCGGGAAGTCCTGATGCGGCCATACCTTGGTCAGGTCGAACGGATTCCAGCCGGTGCGCGCTTCCCACTCGGCCAGCTGCTGTTCCGTGGCCACCTGCAGCTTCACGTCCCACTGGGGGAAGCGCCCTTCGGCGATGGCGCCGAACAGGTCGCGCTGGGCGTAGTCGGGATCGGCCCCGGCCAGCCGGCCCGCTTCGGCCGCGCTCAGGTTGCGGATGCCCTGGCGCGTCTTGAAGTGCCACTTGACGTAGACCCGCTCGCCGGCCGCGTTGATCAGGCTGTAGGTGTGGCTGCCGAAGCCGTCCATGTGGCGGTAGCCGTCCGGCGTGCCGCGGTCGGAGAACAGCATCGTCACCTGGTGCAGGCTCTCGGGCGCCTTGCTCCAGAAGTCGAACATCATGGTGGCCGATTTCAGGTTGGTCTGCGGATCGCGCTTCTGGGTGTGGACGAAATCGGGGAACTTGATGGGATCCTTGATGAAGAACATGGGCGTGTTGTTGCCCACCAGGTCCCAGTTGCCTTCCTCCGTGTAGAAACGGATGGCGAAGCCACGCGGATCGCGCTCGGTGTCGGCGCTGCCGCGCTCGCCGCCCACGGTGGAAAAGCGCACGAAGGTGGCCGTCTGCTTGCCCACGCCGGCAAACAGCCTGGCCCGCGTGTAGCGCGAAATGTCGTGCGTGACGGTGAAGGTGCCGTAGGCGCCCGAGCCCTTGGCGTGCACCACGCGCTCGGGGATGCGCTCGCGATTGAAGTGCTGCAGCTTCTCGATCAGGTGGAAATCCTGCAGCAGCAGCGGGCCGCGCGGGCCGGCGCTGGCCGAGTTCTGGTTGTCGGCAACGGGAATGCCGGAAGCGGTGGTGACAGGTGGTTGATGGCGCATGGCGTAGCTCCTCAGCTGGGTGAACAATGGGACTAGTCTATGCACCATCGACCATAAACAAAAGCTATATATTTATATGATCTCGATAGAAAATATAAATGACACACCTCCCGTCCGCATCACACCAGCCACAAGCCCTGTGTGCCGAACTGGGCGTCGGCCACGTCCTGCTGCGCCACCCAGGCCCCCACCAGCTCGGCGCGCGTATGGCCGCCCAGGTAGGCCGTCCATTGCGCACTGCCGCCGGCGGCGCTGTCGGCCAGGCCGCTGTTGGCATACAGTGCGTGGACAAAGCTGGCGTCGTCCATGGCACCGTAGTGCGCCTTGAACTCGTCGGAGCCGGCAAAGCCGGCCGCCAGCTGGCTGGCACCGGCGTGCAGGTCCAGCCACCATGACATGCCGGCCAGGTCGGCCGTGCGGTCCAGCACGGCCTCGTACAGCAAGCCCACGGTCTTCAACGTGGCCGTCCCGGCCTGGGTAAAGCGCAGGTCCACCGTGCCGTCGCTAAAGCTGCCCAATTCGATGCCGCTGATGGTATCGACGTCGCTGTTGCCCTTGTCGGCCACATGGATCGCGCCATCGCTGCCCAGCAGCAGCTTGTAGTCGGCCAGCTTGCCGCTGTAGACCACCGTGTCGGTGCCGGCACCGCCCACCAGCACATCGTTGCCGGCGCCGCCGTCGAGGCGATTGTCGCCCGCCCCCGTGATCCAGCTGCCCTCGTGGCTCACGTTGGCGCTCCCGACCAGCTGACCGGCGCTGCCATTTTCCAGCGTCCGGTGCTCGGCGCTGGTGGCCACCCCCAGCAACACCTGGTCGCGGCTGGCGGCCGGCTGGGCGTCGGCGCCATCCAGCTTGGCGAGCCAATAGGCCAGTCCGCCCGCATCGGCCGCGCGTCCCAGCGCCTGCTGGTACAGCTGCTGCACGAAGGCCTCGTTGCTCATCTGGCTCAGCCCTTCCGCCAGCCATTCGGGCGACTGCAGGAAGCCGTGTGCGATCTCGGCAATGGGCCGCCCCGTCTGCAGCCAGTAATTCAGGCCCGGCAAGTCCGAGGCGCGGCCGAACGCGGCGTGGTACAGCAGCGCCAGATCGGCCAGTTGCGATGGCGTGGCGTTCAGGAAGGCCAGGTCGGCGTCGGCCCCGTTCAGCTCGGAGCGGGCCAGCGACTCCGTCTGGTCCGGCGCGAACACGGCCGTCTGGTGGCGGGCCGACAGGACGCCGTCGCTGCCCAGGTAGAACTGCCACGCCCCCTGGCTGCTGCGTCCGCCCTGCAACACGTCGTTGCCGGTGCCGCCCACCAGCGTGTCGTTGCCGATGCCGCCCACGACGATGTCGTCGCCGCTGCCGCCGTCGAGCTGGTCGTTGCCGCCGGCGCTGCCGACGATGTCGTTGCCGCCACCGCCGTACAGCGTATCGTCGTCGGCGCCCAGCAGGATGTTTTGCGACGCGTTGTCGCCAATCACGTAGTTCTGGCCGTCGCCGCCGCGCAGCGTGATCGCCCCCACCACGGCGGAAAAGTCCACGTTGTTCAGCTCCAGCACCGAGCCGCCGGGCAGGTGGCTGGCATCGATCACCAGCCCGATGGCCGTGCCGTTGGCCGGCCCGCCCGGCGGCGGCGTGGTGGAACTGCCGTCGATGTGGATGGTCTGCGGGCCGCTGCCGCTGGCCACGGTGGGCACCAGGGTCTGGGTCTGCAGCAAGGTGCTGCCGGCCAGATCGTGCAGGAAGTTCGTGCCCTGCCCCGTCATGTCGTGCTGCACGGGCGAATCGGTGTCGGTCTTCTGCTCGATGCGGCGGATCAGGTCCAGCAGCGCCTGCTCATTGCTCAGCAGCGTGGTGGGGCCGCTGGCCTCCAGCCCGGTGCCGCTGGGCAGGCTGACCGTCAGCGTCGTGACATGGCCGGCCGGCGTCGTGACGCCGAGCGGAATGTCGGCCAGCCCGGGGTTGGGCGTGGATGGATCGTCGGGCCGGGTTGGCACCACCACCGGCACCGTCACCTGCGCGTTGGTCAGCCCGGTGGCCGGGTCGGTACTGGTCACCGTGGTCAGGGGCACGCCATCGACCGTGCTCGGAACGGCGGGCGGTTCGGCCGGCGCCGGCGCCGTGCTGACCGTGTACGGGTTCGAGGAGATGGTGCCGCTGGCGGCGTTGCCGGCCTCGTTCAACACCCCGGCGCCGTTCAGGGTGAGCACGTTGCCGGCCGCGCTCACGCCCGTCTCCGGCGTCAGGGTGGCGGTCCAGGTGACGCCGCCGTCGCTCGAGGCGACGGCGCTCAGCGTGCCGTGGCCCACCGTCAGGTCGCTGTTGTCGAAGCCCGTCACCGCCTGCGAGAAGGTGATGGTGACCACGCTGGTGGCGCCCACGCCCAGCGTGGTGGTGGCCACGGCGATGGTGGCCGTGGGGCGCACCGTGCTCACTGTGTAGTTGCCCGAATCCGTGCTGCCGCTGCCGGCGTTGCCGGCCAGGTCGGCCACGCCCGTGTTGTCGAGCGTGACCAGGTTGGTGGCGTCCGTCACGCTGGCCGTGGGCGTCAGCGTGGCGGTCCAGGTGGTGCCGCCGTCGGCCGAATTGAGCGTGGAAATGGTGCCGTTGGCCACCGTCAGGTCGGCCGCCGTCAGCCCCGCCACCGCTTCCGAGAAGGTGATGGTGACGAGCGACGTTTCGCCGGCCAGCAGGGCGCTGTCGGCCAGCGTCACGGTGGCCGTGGGGCGCACCGTATCGACCGTGTAGTTGGCCGTATCCGTGTGGCCCACGCCGGCCATGCTGCCCGCGTTGACGACGCCCGTGTTGTCGAGCCGGATGATGTTGGTGGCATCTGTCGTGCCGGCCGTGGGGGTGAAAGTGGTGGTCCAGGTGACGCCGCCGTCGGACGAGGTGACGGCCGTCAGCGTGCCGTTGTCCACCGTCAGGTCGGCATTGGAAAAGCCCGTCACGGCCTCCGAGAAGGTGATGGTGACGGTGGCCGTGTCGCCGATCTTGAGCGCCGAGTCGCTGAGCGTGACGGTGGCCGTGGGCACCATGGTGCTGACGGCGTAGTTGTTGGAATCGGTGGTGCCGCTGCCGGCGTTGCCGGCCAGGTCGTGCACGCCCGAGTTGTCCAGCGTGACGACATTGCTGGCGTCCACCACGCCCAGCGTCGGCGTCAGGGTGGCGGTCCAGGTCACGCCGCCGTCGGACGAGGCCAGGCCGCTGACGGCGCCATTGGCCACCGTCAGGTCGGCCGTGGTGAAACCCGTCACCGCTTCCGAGAACGTGATGGTCACCAGCGACGTGTCGCTGCCCTGCAGGTCGTTGTCGGCCACCACGATGGTGGCGGTCGGCGCGACACCGTCGATCACGTAGTTGGCCGAATCGGTGGTGCCGCTGCCCGCGTTGCCGGCCGCATCCGTCACGGCCGTGTTATCGAGCGTGATGACGTTGGTGGCGTCGTCCACGCTGGCCGTGGGGGTGTAGGTGCCGGTCCAGGTGATGCCGCCGTCGGCGGAGCTGAGCGTGCCGAGCGTGCCGTTGGCCACCGTCAGCGCGGCGTTGGTCAGGCCCGTCACCGCTTCCGAGAACGTGACGGTGACGAGCGAGGTTTCGCCGGCTGCCAGCGCGCTGTCGGCCAATACCACGCTGGCGGTGGGACGGGCCGTGTCGACCGCGTAGTTGTTGGAATCGGTGCTGCCGCTGCCGGCGTTGCCGGACTGGTCGCTCACGCCCGTGTTGTCGAGCGTGACGAGGTTGGTGGCATCGGTCACGCTGGCCGTCGGCGTCAGGGTCGCGGTCCAGGTCACGCCGCCGTCGCCCGAACTGAGGCCGCTCACGGCGCCGTTGTCCACCGACAGGTCGGCCGTGGTGAAGCCCGTCACCGCTTCCGAGAAGGTGATCGTCACCAGCGACGTGTCGCCGATCTTGAGCGCCGTGTCGGCCACCGCCACCGTGGCCGTGGGGCGCACCGTGTCGACCGCGTAGTTGGCCGTGCTGGTGCTGCCGCTGCCGGCGTTGCCGGCCAGGTCGCTCACGCCTGTCTTGTCCACCGTGATGACGTTGGTGGCGTCCTCGGTACTGGCCGTGGGCGTGAAGGTGGCGGTCCAGGTGGTGCCGCCGTCGGACGTACTGAGGCCGCTCACGGCGCCGTTGGCCGCCGCCAGGTCGGCCGTGGTGAAGCCGCTCACCGCTTCCGAGAAGGTGAACGTCACCAGCGAGGTGTCGCCGATTCTCAGCGCGGTATCGCCCATCCCCACCGATACCGTGGGCGCCGTCGTGTCGAGCACGTACGCCTGGCTGGCGGCGCTGCCGTCGTTGCCGGCCAGGTCCGTCACCTTCAGCTTCAGGGTGCTGCTGCCGGCCAGCGTGACGCCGGTCCAGCTGACGGCCGTGCCGCTGGCCATGGACGTGATGTCGGTCCAGGTGGCGCCGTTGTCGAGCGAGCCATACAGCACGTCGGTGCCGCCCAGCGCGCCGCTCAGCGTGGCGCTGACGGTCTGCGCCGCCGTCTGCGTGATGCCGTCCGACGCGCTGCCGCCCGTGTCGGCCGACAGCGCGATGGCGCTCACGGTCTGGGTCGGCGCCGTGTTATCGATGGTGACGCTGAGGGCGCCGCTGGCGGCGCTGGTCAGGCCGCCCGTGGCCGACGTCACCTGGGCGTACACGTCGTAGCTGCCGTCGCTCACGCCGCTCGTGTTCAGCCCGGAGACGGTCCAGCTGCCGTTGCTGACGGTGGCCGTGGCCGTGGGATCGGTGCCGGCGTCGTAGCTGTGGTTGCCGTTCTGGTCGAGAAACACGCGCACCACGCTGCTGCTGTCGCCGGCCGCGCTGGTGCCGCTGAAGGCGATGCTGCCGCCCTTGAGCACATTGTCCGAATTGCTGGTGCCCGAATCGCTGGCGCTGGCCAGGTCGGGCGTGCCCGGCGTGGCCGGGGTGACGCTGACGGTGATGGTGCGGGTGGCCGTGAGGATGCCGTCGTACACCTGCACGGTGAAGCTGTCCGTGCCCGCATAACCGGCCGCGGGCGCGTAGGTGATGGTGCCGCCGCTGGTGATGGCGGTACTGCCGCTGCTGGCCGTGGCGCCGGTAAAGCCCAGCGTGCCGTGGCTGGGGGCACTACTCTGGCTCCAGGTCAGGGTCTGGCTGCTGTCCGTGTCGCTCACCTGCAGCAAACTTGCAATGCCGGCCGCGCTGTCGTTTTCCGTCATCGACAGGGTGGTGGTGGCGCCGACGAACGTGGGCGCGATGTCGGGCAAGTGAATGTTTTCCAGCTTGATATCGTCGAGCGCCACGACGAGATTGCTGTTCGATTGCAGGGTCAGGGTAACGGACGATACCCCGTGCAATACCGAGTCGGAGAAAGTCTTCGCGATGGCCGTTTCCGTGGTGCTGATGAACGAGAAGTTCACGACATCATTATTGTTGGTAGTGAGCCGCATCAGGGTCGGATCGACGCTGTTGGCGGTCAAGTCCAGGATGCTGAAACCGGTCAGGTCGAACACTTTGCCGCCATCCACCGAAAAAGTGATGGTGGTGGTATTCATATCGTCAAACGTCATCCCGTAGACGTTGCCGGAAAAATTGATGTAGTTGGCGCTGTAGAGGTCCATCGGTGTCGCCACATAGATCAGGACGTCGCCATTGGGCGTCAGCCTCAGCGTATCGCTGCCCACGAGCTGTCCCCCGACCGCCGCGCCCGAGCCGATGCCGGCGGCCGGGAACACCCCGGCAGTAAAATCGAAGGTCGAGGTCGACAACAACCCGCCATAGCCCTCCAGCGCGCCGTCCGCCCCCAGCGACGGGGTGGCGACCGGGCCGCAATACCGGTCGAGCCGCCAGCTGCCGCCACGGCCGCTGGCGCCCACCGGTCCCGTGGACGCGGCCACACTGGCGCCCGTGGCCCGCGCCAACGCGTCGAGCAGTGCCGCCCCGCCCGCGCCCGCGCCGGCGTGACAGCCGTACAACAACAGATCGGCGTCGTCGCTGAGGGCGCCGGCAATGGCCGCCAGCTCGGCCCCACGGCCAGCCAGCGTGGCGGCATCGAGCCGCAGGCTGCCCAGGGCCAGCGTGCCGGGCGAGCCGTGCGATACCAGGTGCAGCGCGTCGACCCCGTGCCGGCCCTCCAGCTGGCGGGCCACCTGGGCCAGCCCGTCCCTGCTCCCGTCGAGCAGATGCACTTCCAGGCCGGGCGCGAGCCCGTCCAGCAGCACCTGCAAGTCGTCGAGCGTGCTGTCGATGAAAACGATTTGCCGGTGCGGGGTATGGCCCGCGTGGCCGCAGTGCAGGCTGACGGGGGCGCAAGAGGCTAGCGAACGATACATGGCAGTAGTCCTGTTCAGTTGGGCCGGGTGACGCAGACGCACCGGCTGCGCCGCCCGGCCCGGAAGCCGGACGGCGACGGTCTGGCAATGGCGCGGCACGGACGGCTCCGTGCCGCAATCAGCATGGCGTGGCCTTGGCGGCTCAGGGGCGGGTCGGATAGATGCCGTTCAAGGCGATGATGTAATTGAGCGCCAGCCCCGGTTGCAAGGTGCTCACCGACACCGGCACGTTGACCGTGACCGGCAGCGCCGTCCCGGACCCCGTGTTGGCGTTGACCACGGTGCCGCCGCCGGCCGGCACGCTGACCGAGAATGGCTTGAGCGTGGTGTTGGCCGCATTGGCGCTGTAGACCTTGGCCGGCGTCGTCCCCACCATGCTCTTGCCCATCACCAGGCTCGGGCCCGGCACATTGTCCGTCTCGCCGGTGCTGTCGGCGGGTATGGCGATGCTCACCGAGGAGGTGCCGCCGCCGGGGGTGAAGGTGGCCGTGTGGGTGTGGCTGGGCAGGTTGTCCACGCCGATGTTGACATTGCCGGTGCCCACCGCCGTCACGGTGGCGGTGGCGGCGCCGGTCTGCTTGCCCACGCCGTTCATGGCCGTGGTCCCCACCGGCACCTTGGAGCGCAGGTCCGGCAAGGCGAACGTGTTGGGGCTGGTGCCGCCATAGGTATTGCCGATCAGGGAAAACAAGGCCTGGTAGTCGGAGACCTTGTAGACGCTGCCGTCGCACAAAGCCCAGCCCTCCGGTACCCACAGGCCCGGCCACAGGATGATTTGACCAATAAATGGATCCATTGCGTGCTCCTCATTCGTTCGATTTGTATAACAGGGAAACCCGGTATATAACTAGCAAACAAACAGCAACTGGCGACTGCGGCAAGCTGGAATAATATTCCCCGCCTGCCGAAATATCATGCCACAGCAATTCAAAATGATGCACATAAAAAACAAAATATATATGTCAGGTATTTGATTTGGCGAATTTAACGGATGAGAATCCGAGAGAATTATTATGCAAGTAAGTAATACTCCATTGCACAAGAATTCCCTTGAATACGGGCCTCCCGCCCCAGGCCAGCCATGCCTGACGGCGACGGCGGCGACGGCATCGATATTATGCTGGAATGAATCGAGGCCGGCCATTTCAGGATGGGAGTTATTAATCCGGCCGGAATAAAAATAGTAATATTGAATGATGCAAAATAATCGGAGCGGCGCAAGGCGGGAAATAAGCGGGCGGCAGCGACAGAATATCAAGCCGCAAGCTTATTCGAATGACGGAGGGATCTGGATGTAAAACGGCCGCTGGCGCACCGGGGACTCCGGTGCGCCAGCGGCCGCGTGCTGCGTGCCGGCGACAATCAGGCTTCGGCGATGCGCCGGGCGATGTGGGCCAGCGCTTCCTCCACCTGGTCGACCAGGATCAGGCATAAATCGCCCTCCTGCAGGCGCGCCAGCGCCGTGTCGATGGCGAGGAACTCGCCTGTGATCTCGGCGATGTGGCTGGTGCGCGGCGCGCCGTCCAGGCCCGCACGCAGCAAGGCCACCACTTCACCGTCGACCCGGCCGCGCTGGCACTGGTCCTGGTACAGCACCACGTCGTCGAAGGCGCGGCCCAGGATTTCCGTCTGCTGCGTGATGTCCTGGTCGCGGCGGTCGCCGGCGCCCGAGATCACCACCGCGCGGCGCTTGGCCGGCATGGTTTCCACCGCCTGCACCAGGGCCAGGATGGCGTCCGGATTGTGGCCGTAGTCGGCGATCAGGGTGGCGCCCTTGTAGTCGAACACGTTGAAGCGGCCCGGCGCGTTGTCGCTGTCGTTGGCGAAGGTCTTCAGGCCCAGGCGGATGGACTCCCAGCTGATGCCCACGCCCCAGGCGGCGGCCACGGCCGCCATCACGTTCTCGACCTGGAAGCCGATGGTGCCGTTGCGGGTGATGGGCACCTGGGTCAGGTCCACCTGATGCATCTGCTTGCCCTCGACGGCCACCAGGTGGCCGTTCTCGACGTAGATGGTGCGCCGGCCCTGTGCCACATGGGTGGCGATCACCGGGTGGCCCCGTTCGGCGCCAAAGAAGATCACCTTGCCGCGGCAGTTGGCGGCCATGCCGGCCACGATGGGGTCCATCGCGTTGAGCACGGCGAAGCCGCTTTCGGCCACGTTCTGCACGATCACGCGCTTGAGCACGGCCAGGTCTTCCACCGTGGTGATGTAGTTCAGGCCCAGGTGGTCGCCGGTGCCGATGTTGGTCACCACGGCCACCTTGCAGCGGTCGAAGGCCAGGCCTTCGCGCAGCACGCCGCCGCGGGCCGTCTCGAACACGGCCGCGTCCACGTCCGGGTGCAGCAGCACGTTGCGCGCGCTGCGCGGGCCGCTGCAGTCGCCGCTGTCGGTACGGCGCCCTTCGATGTAGACGCCGTCCGTGTTGGTCATGCCGGTGCGCAGGCCGGAGGCCGTCAGCAGGTGGGCGATCAGGCGCACGGTGGTGGTCTTGCCGTTGGTGCCGGTGACGGCCACCACGGGGATGCGGCCATCCTCGCCTTCGGGGAACATGCTGTTGACGATGGCTTCGCCCACGGCGCGGCCCTTGCCGTAGGACGGCGAGAGGTGCATGCGCAGGCCCGGGGCGGCATTCACTTCCACCACGCCGCCGCGCTGGTCTTCGATCGGCTGCAATACGCCGTCGCACACCACGTCCACGCCGCAGATGTCGAGGCCTATCATCTGGGCCGCTTCCACCGCGCGCGCCGCCACTTCCGGATGCACGTCGTCGGTGACGTCGGTGGCGGTGCCGCCGGTCGACAGGTTGGCGTTGTTGCGCAGGATCACGCGCTGGCCCTTGGACGGGATCGAGTCCGCCTCCAGGTCCTGCAGCGCCAGCCGGGCCAGCGCAATGTCGTCGAACTTGATCTTGGTGAGCGAGGTCGAATGGCCGCTGCCGCGGCGCGGGTCGGCGTTGACCTGTTGTACCAGCTCGCGCACCGTGTGCACGCCGTCGCCCACCACCTGGGGCGGATCGCGGCGGGCCGCGGCCACCAGCTTGTCGCCGATGACGAGCAGGCGGAAGTCGTTACCGGGCAGGAAGCGCTCGACCATGATGTCGTCGCGGAATTCGCGCGCAGTGTGGTAAGCCTTGGTCAGCTGTTCGCGCGTCATGACGTTGACCGTCACGCCCTTGCCCTGGTTGCCGTCCTTGGGCTTGACCACCACCGGCAGGCCGATGTCCATCGCCGCGGCCCAGGCGTCGTCGGCGTCGGCCACCGAACGGCCGATCGGTACCGGCACGCCGGCTGCGTGCAGCAGCTTCTTGGTCAGTTCCTTGTCCTGCGCGATCGATTCGGCGATGGCGCTGGTGCTGTCCATTTCCGCGGCCTGGATGCGGCGCTGGCGGCTGCCCCAGCCGAACATGACCATGCTGCCTTCGGTCAGGCGGCGGAACGGGATGTCGCGCGCCACGGCGGCGGCCACGATGGCGCCCGTGCTGGGGCCCAGGCGCACGTCCTCGTCCAGGTCGCGCAGCTCGGCCAGCGCGCCCGTCAGGTCGAACGGGGTGTCGGCCACGGCCGCGTTGATCAGGTTGACGGCCAGCTCCAGCGACAGCCGGCCCACCGCCTCTTCCGTGTATTCGACCACGGTCTGGTAGATGCCCGGCTCCAGCGTCTGCGTGGTGCGGCTGAAGGTGACGGGGCAGCCGGCCTGCGCCTGCAGGCACAGGGCCGCCAGTTCCAGCACGTGGGCCATGGGCACGGCGTCCGTGTGGCCGGTGGGCTGCAGCGCGCTGAGGGCCGGGAAGCGGGTCCGCAGGCGGGCTTCGAAACCGGACATCAACTCGATGTTCTGCTCTTCGGGGGTGCAGGATACGATGGCCTCAACCGCCGTGTGATGACTCCAAAGATTGGGGCCGCGCAGCGCGCGGGTGCGTATGACTTCCATAAATCTGCTTATCCTGTCGTGTTTTTCGTCGTGGCGCCTGGCTCCGGAAGGCCCGCTTCCGGATGGCCGACACCATCGCTGGTGCCGGCCGGCGGCGCCTGGGC
>NZ_JBYSZG010000038.1:0-11005 GCF_058786935.1 Rugamonas sp. FW305-51 | reverse complement strand
CCGCCGGCCGGTCGCTTTTATTATTCTCGCCTGCCTGTCAGTGGTGCTGCTGCTTTGCGTGTGCGTCGTAGGTGCGCAGGCCGGCGCCGATCAGCTCCGGCGTCAGGTCCAGCGCCCAGGCGGCGGCGATGGCGGCCAGCACGGCTTCCGGCGGCACCAGCGGCGACAGCGGCAAGGTGGCCGTTTCGGCCATGCCGGTCGCCAGCACGATGCGGTCGGCGCGCTGGAACACGGCGCGCTTGCCCTGCGCGCGGTGCGCGGCCAGGGCCGGCAGCTGCTCGTCCACGCCGTAGAACATCACTTCGCCGTCGCACAGCTCGGCCATCTCCACCACTTGCGCGTCGGCTGCGTTCAGCACGGCCACGCCGTCCGGCAGGATCACGTCGACCTGGGTGCGCAGCACGCCGAACAGGCGCTCCGGGCTGTCGATGTAGAACTCGCCCAGCGCTTCGCGGCTGGCGGAGCTCATCACGACGCCCACGGCGCACTTGTCGTAGGCCAGGCCTTCGGTCAGGATCATGCGGGCGCTGCTTTCGAACACGGCCGCGTCGACATTCTTGTTGAGCAGCAGGCGCTCGCCCGTTTCCCAGTCGCTGAAACCATCCTTGGGCAGCAGGCGGCCGTTGACGAACAGGCCATCCTGGCAGGTCAGGCCCACCTTCTGGCCGCCGATCTGCAGCAGCCACGCGATCAGGCGCGCGGCCATGGTGCTGCCGTGGCCACCGGCGATGCCGACGATGGGCATGCGCCCCGTCTCGCCAATGCCGAACAGGTGGTCGACGATGGCCGCGCCCACGTTGCGCGGCTGGCCGCTGGCCGGCTTCAGGTGGGCCAGCAGGCCGGGGCTGGCGTTCACTTCGATGATGGCGCCGCCCTGCTCTTCCAGCGGACGGCCGATGTCGGCCGCCACCAGGTCGATGCCGGCGATGTCCAGGCCCACCACGCGGGCGGCCAGGGTGGCCATGGCCGCGACGGACGGGTGCACCTGGTCGGTGACGTCGAAGGCGACGTTGCCGTTGGTCTGGATCAGCACCTGCTGGCCGTCAACCGGCACGGAGCGCGCCGTCATGCCCTGGCGTTCCAGTTCCAGGATGATCTCGGCGCCCACTTCGGGATTGATCTGGTTGAGCGGCGCGTCTTCCGTCGTGCCGCGGCGCGGGTCGGTGTTGATCTGGCTGTCCACCAGGTCGATGATGTTGGATTTGCCGTCACCTGTCACCCACAGCGCCTCGCCGGCGGCGGCCGCGATCAGGCGCTTGCCCACCACCAGCAGGCGGTGTTCGTTGCCGGCGATGAAGCGCTCCACGATCACGCTCTTGCTGCCGCCCTTGCGCGCGGCCAGGTGGTAAGCCTTTTCCACGTCGGACTGGGTCATCAGGTTAAGCGATACGCCCCGTCCGTGGTTGCCGTCGTACGGCTTGACGACGACGGGCAGGCCGATGTCCTGGGCCGCTTCCCACGCCGCTTCGGCGCTGGTCACCAGCTCGCCCTCGGGCACGGGCACGCCGCACGAAGCCAGCAGGGTCTTGGTCAAGTCCTTGTCGCTGGCGATGCCTTCGGCGATGGCGCTGGTCCGCTCCGTCTCGGCGGTCCAGATGCGGCGCTGGCGGGCGCCATGGCCCAGCTGCACCAGGTTGCCGTCGGTCAGGCGGATGAAGGGGATCTTGCGTTCGGTGGCCGCATCGACGATGTTGCCCGTGCTGGGGCCCAGGCACAGCGAATCGACCATGTCGGTCAGCGTGGCCACGGTGGCGGCCAGGTCATAGGGACGGTCTTCGATGCAGGCCATCAGCAGGTCGCGGCCGGCGGCCAGCGCGGCGCGGCCCACCTGTTCCTGGCGGGTGCGGAAGGCCATCTTGTAGATGCCGCTGCCTTCGGCCACTTGCCGGGTCTTGCCGAAACCGGTCTTCATGCCGGCCAGGTTTTGCAGTTCCAGCACCACATGTTCGAGGATGTGGCCGGCATACGTGCCTTCGCGCAGGCGCTCCAGGAAGCCGCCCCGCTCGCCCACGCCGCAGCGGTGTTCTAGCAGGTTGGGCAACAGGGCGGTCAGGCGTTCATACAAACCAGGAAGCGCATTCGAGGGGGAATCTTCCAGCGCGCCGATATCCAGCCACGCCTCGATCACTGGGCGGTAGGTCCAGATATTTGGTCCGCGCAAATGCGTTACACGGAGAACTTCAATGTCTTTCTTCTTGGTCATGTTTCAATTCTTGTATCTTTGTTATCAGCCGTGGCCAGCCCGCGCCGTATTGTAATCCCTACGTCGTTACGCACCGCATTTTCCAGTCCAAAGCTGCTGCTGCCGGGTCAAGCTTGCCGCCAGAAAAATCCATACCGCGCAGGCATCGAATTTTCTTGAGGGCACTTTTGCTCGTCTGCTGCGCGCGCTCTTGCGGTATACTCGCCGCTCAAGCATGCCGCCCATTCGCCTTGATTTCCGTCAAATGGTCACCCACTGACAGAATACCGTAAATAACTGCATCCAACAGCCGCATCCCGGCCCGCTGAGGCGTTTATTTCCAAGGCTGGCCGCGCGATCCGCTATTTTCCCTTTAGTTCACAGTTTTTGCCGCATGGCAAGGACCGACCCGGAGTACGCTGCACAATGACAAGCACACAACTTTCTTCGCCCACCAGCCAGCCCGACGTGCCCGAATGGTGGCGCTCCGAGGTACAGGCGCAACTTTCCTCAGGGGAGAACGTTTCAAGTGCCTTGGAGGTTGACCTGGATCATCAACTTCATTTCTCCAAGGGATTGGTACTTGTCACGGCGGAACGTATCGTGGCCCGTGCGCCCGGCGCCAAGGCCTGGCAACAGTGGCCGTTCCGGCCCGGCATGGCCTTGCGCCACCACGACCACGCAGGCGTGGGCCACCTGGAACTGGTGGACGCATCGGGCCGGCTGGCCGCCTGGCGTTTCACGCTGGGCCAGAACCTGCACGCGATCCGCCTGGTGGAACAGTTCGCCGTCCTGCTGCAAAGCAAGGTGACGGGTCAGCCCGTGGTGCGCGACGAGCAGCACGTGTGCCCCAGCTGCAAGGCACCGCTGGAGCCGGACCAGGAGGAATGTCCGATCTGCACCAAGGTGGTCTACACGCCGCCGTCCACCTGGACCCTGTTCCGGCTGTGGCGCTTCACCAAGCCTTACCAGGGCCAATTGGCGCTGGGCTTCATGCTCATGCTGCTGAGCACGGGCGCGCACATGATCCCGCCCTACCTGACCATGCCGTTGATGGACAACGTGCTGATCCCTTACCAGAACGGCAAGCCGGTCGACCCCATGCTGGTGACCATGTATATGAGCGGCCTGGTGGGCGCGGCCGTGGTGGCGTGGGCGCTGGGCTGGGGCAAGACCTATGTGCTGGCCCTGGTGTCCGAACGCATCGGCGCCGACCTGCGCACGGCCACCTATGAACACTTGCTCAAACTGTCGCTCGAATACTTCGGCGGCAAGCGCACCGGCGACCTGATGTCGCGCATCGGCAGCGAGAGCGACCGCATCTGCGTGTTCCTGTCGCTGCACCTGCTGGACTTCGCCTCCGACGTGCTGATGATCATCATGACAGGCGTGATCCTGTGCTCGATCGACCCGTGGCTGGCCGCCATCACGCTGCTGCCGCTGCCCTTCATCGCCTGGCTGATCCACGTGGTGCGCGACAAGCTGCGCACCGGTTTCGAGAAGATCGACCGGGTGTGGGGCGAAGTGACCAACGTGCTGGCCGACACCATCCCCGGCATCCGCGTGGTGAAGGCGTTCGCCCAGGAGGCGCGCGAAGCGGCGCGCTTCCGCACCGCCAACAAGCACAACCTGGCCGTCAACGACAAGTTGAACAAGATCTGGTCGCTGTTCTCGCCCACCGTGTCGTTCCTGACGGAGCTGGGGCTGCTGGTGATCTGGGTGTTCGGCATCTGGCAGGTGGCCAAGGGCCACATCACGGTCGGCGTGCTGTCGGCCTTCATCGCCTACAGCAGCCGCTTCTATGGCCGGCTCGATTCCATGAGCCGCATCGTGTCCGTGACCCAGAAATCGGCTTCGGCGGCCAAGCGCATCTTTGACATCCTGGACCACGTATCGTCCGTGCCCGAGCCCACCAATCCAGTCAAGCTGGCCAAGGTGGAAGGCAACATCACGCTGCGCGAAGTGGGCTTCCGCTACGGTAACCGGGCCGTCAACCGCGGCATCAACCTCGACATCAAGGCTGGCGAGATGATAGGCCTGGTGGGCCACTCCGGTTCCGGCAAGAGCACGCTGGTCAACCTGATCTGCCGCTTCTACGACGTGTCCGAAGGCGCCATCATGCTCGACGGCGTGGACATCCGCGCCTTCCCCGTGTCCGACTACCGGCGCAACATCGGCCTGGTGCTGCAGGAGCCGTTCCTGTTCTTCGGCACCATCGCCGAGAACATCGCCTACGGCAAGCCGGACGCCACGCGCGAGCAGATCATCGCCGCCGCCCGCGCCGCCCACGCCCACGAATTCATCCTGCGCCTGCCGCAGGGCTACGACTCGATGGTGGGCGAACGGGGCCAGGGCCTGTCGGGCGGCGAGCGCCAGCGCATCTCGATCGCGCGCGCGCTGCTGATCGACCCGCGCATCCTGATCCTGGACGAAGCGACATCCTCGGTCGACTCCGAGACGGAAAAGGAAATCCAGAAGGCGCTCGACAACCTGACCCACGGCCGCACCACCATCGCCATCGCGCACCGCCTGTCCACGCTGCAGAAGGCCGACCGGCTGGTGGTGCTGGACCGCGGCGTGGTGGTGGAAGAAGGCGCGCACGACGAGCTGATGGCGCGCGAAGGCGCCTACTTCCGTCTGTACCAGGCCCAGGCCCGCAACGTGGACGTCGATCCCGACGACAGCAGCTCCGATTAAGAACAGATCATGACCACTACCCGCTTTGAATTAGTCCGCAATCCCTTTGGCCGCCTGGTGCTCACCACCGAGGACGGCCAGGTGTACGAAAACGTGGCGCCGGCGCGCGCCTTCCCCGTGCAGGCGCCGCAGGAGGGCATCGCCCTGGTCTGCAGCGACGGCAAGGAGGTGGCCTGGATCGACCGCCTGGACGACCTGCCGCCGGCCATCGCCGCGCTGGTGCGCGAAGAACTGGGAGGACGCGAGTTCATGCCCGAGATCTCGCGCATCATCAGCGTGACCAGCTACGCCACGCCGTGCACGTGGAAGGTCCACACCGACCGCGGCGACACCGAATTCGTGCTGCGCGGCGAAGAAGACATACGCCGCATCGGTCCTGATACCCTTTTGGTATCAGACATCCACGGCATCCACTTCCTGATCCGCGAAACGCACGAGCTCGACAAGCACAGCAAGAAGATCCTCGACCGCTTCCTGTAACAAGGCTACGGGTCAGTTCCGGCATTCGAAAATGGGGACGTACCCCTTTTTCTGTCTTTCTCTGAAAATGGGGTACGTCCCCATTTTCTTTCCCCATTTTTTACGCTGCCCTATTTGCCAAAGCGCTCCAGCACGAACTCGATGAAGCTGGTCTGCTTGGGCGTGGCCTGGCGGTCGCGCGGGTAGACCAGGTGCATGGGCCGCGCCGGCGGCACGTGCTCCTGCAACAGCCGCACCAGCTGGCCGCTGCGCAATTCCTCCTGCAGCACGATCTCGGCCTGCATCACGATACCCAGCCCGGCCAGTGCGGCCCGCTTCAATGCCTGCCCATTATTCGAGCGGAAGCGGCTTGGCGACGGCGCGCATTGCTGGTCGCTGCCGTCCAGGCGCCAGCGCACCAGGCGCTTCCAGTGCAGGAAATCGAGACACTGGTGCTGCGCCAGCTCGGCCGCCGTGCGCGGCCAGCCGTGCCGCGCGAGGTAGGACGGCGCGGCACAGATCACCATCCCATAGGCCCGCAACGGCCGCGCCACCAGCGACGAATCGTCCAGCGCGCCGATGCGGATGGCCGCGTCGAAGCCTTCGTCGATGATGTTGACCACGCGCGGCCCCAGGTCCAGGTCGACCGACACTTCCGGATGGCGCGCCAGGTAGTCGGCCAGCGCCGGCGCCAGGCACTCGCTGCCAAACGCCACCGGCGCGCTGACCTTGAGCGTGCCGCGCGCGCCGCTGCGCATGGCTTCCGCGCCCGTTTCGGCCTGCCGCACCAGGCCCAGGATCTGCCGGCATTGCTGGTGGTAGCGGGCGCCGATTTCCGTCAATGCCTGGCGGCGCGTGGTGCGGGTGAGCAGGCGCGCGCCCAGCTGCTGCTCCAGGCTGGCGATGTGCTTGCCCACCATGACGGTCGACATCTCGAACTGGCGCGCCGCCGCCGTGAAGCTGCCCGCCTCCACCGCCCCCACAAACACTTCCATGCTGCGCAACTTGTCCATGCGGATTATGAATTGCTAGTTAATAGTATTGAAAATTATAGGTTATTTATCTGGCGACCATTCGCTGCCATACTGGCTACCATCCGAACCTGAGGAGTATGCCGATGCTGACCGTCCTGGGACATGCCGTCTCGATCAACGTGCGCAAGGTGCTGTGGACTTGCGCCGAGCTGGAACTGCCGTACACGCTGGCGTCGTGGGGCGGCGCCGGCCAGTCCACCTCCGCCCCGTCCTTTCTCGCGCTTAACCCCAATGCCACCGTGCCGGTGCTGGCCGACGACGACCTGGTGCTGTGGGAATCGAACACGATCTGCCGCTACCTGGCCACACGCTACGGCAACGGCGCCCTGCTGCCGGCAGCGCCGGCGCCGCGCGCCCGGGTGGAGCAGTGGATGGACTGGCAGGCCACGGACCTGAACAACGCCTGGCGCTACGCCTTCATGCACCGGGTGCGGCGCCATCCCGCGTTTGGCGACGCGGCGGCGGCCGAGGCCAGCGTGCAGGCCTGGAACGGCTGCATGGCCATCCTCGACGGCCAGCTGGAACGCACGGGCGCCTACGTGGCGGGCGCGGAATTCACGCTGGCCGATGTGGTGCTCGGCCTGTCCGTCAACCGCTGGCTGCTGTCACCCATCGCCCGTCCGCCGCTGGCGGCCGTGACGGCCTATTACGAACGGCTGCAACAGCGGCCTGGCTTTGTTGCGCATGGCGCCAACGGCCTGCCCTGATGCACTTCTTCATTTTCCCGACGATCGCCCAAGCATGATGAACCTGTCCACCTGGCTGCTGTTCCTGACCATCTCCCTGCTCACCACCTTCTCGCCCGGTCCCGGCGTGCTGCTGGCCATCGCCAACTGCGCCACGCTGGGGCCGCGCAAGGCGCTGTGCAGTTCACTGGGTAATGCGCTGGGTATCCTGGTCGTCGCCACGCTGTCGGTGACGGTGGTGGGGCTGCTGTTCAAGACCTCGAACGCGGCTTTCATGGGGTTGCAGCTTGCGGGCGGCGGCTACCTGATCCTGCTGGGCTGGCGCCAGTGCCGCAACCGCACGTTCGGCGCCACCGATACCGTGCAAGCGACGGGCGCAGCTGCCGGGGAACGCGACCGGGGCAGCTGGCAAACGCTGGGCCAAGGACTGCTGGTGGCGCTCACCAATCCGAAAAGCCTGATGTTCTTCATCGCGCTGTTCCCCCGCTTCATGGACGGCGACGGCAGCGGCGGCGCGCGCTTCCTGCTGCTCACGGCCACCTTTGCCGTGTGCGCCATGCTGTCGCACCTGACCTACATCGTGCTGGCCCGGCCCGTGCTGCGCTTCATGGCCGGCGGCCGCCGCGCGCGCCTGTTCAACGGCGCCACCGGTTTGCTGCTGATTGCGCTCGGCCTGTCGATGTTCACGCTGCACCAGCCGGCGTAACCGGCGCCGTCACTCCAGCGCAAACACGCGCAGGCGGTGGCCGTCGCGGTCCAGCGCGACGAAGGTGTAGCCGAAGTCCAGCTGCACCGGGCGCTGGGCGATGGTCACGCCGCGCTCCACCCAGTCGGCATAGATGTCGTTGACGGCGCTGCGGTCGGCCTGGCCGAACGCCAGTTCCGCGCCGCCGCCGGCCGCCATGGCCACCGGCTGCACCGTGTGGCGCGCCCACAGGCCCAGCTTCAGGCCCGATTTGAGCACGAACAGGGCAAAGGTGGGTGACGATTCCACCGGCGCCACGCCCAGCAGGTCGGTGTAGAACGAGGCGCTGGTCGGCGGGTTGTCCACGTACAGCAGGATGTAATTTGGGTCGATCATGATGCTCTCCGCATAAGTTCAATTGTGCCGCGGGTTTGTGACGCCGCGAAACATTATGCTAAGGGCAAGCGCTGACAGTTTCTGTCAGTAGTGTTTGAAAAGCTGGCGGAACGGGGGACACCGGCGCGCCCCCGTCGCCCCCTCATTCGTGCTTGTTGGCGAAGAAATGCTTGCTGACGTTGACCAGTTTTTCCGCCTGTAAGGTCACCGCCGAGCGCTTGCGCCCGCCGTGGGCGATTTCGTCCTTGCAGCGCTCCAGGGCCGCGCCGAATTCCTGCTGGTAGTCGGACGGCCCCAGCACGTTGAACATATCGGCCTTCTCCAGCTTGGCCTTGACGCGCTCGTTGGCCTCGCACAGCAGCACGCGCACGCCGCGCGCCTGCATCTTGCGCACCACCTCTTCCAGCGTCTGGATGCCCGTGATATCCATGAACGGCACATGGCGCAGGCGGATGATGAGGATGTGCGGCTCCGTATGGGTCTGGATCAGGGCTTGCTCGAAATTTTCCACCGCGCCGAAGAACACGGGGCCTTCGATGCCGTACACCAGCACGCCAGGCGGCAGCGCCGGCAAGCCGTGTTCGGCCAGCTCCTGGGCCAGCTGCTTTTCCGTCTGCGGATGCACTTCCACCGACGTCGACATGCGGCGCAGGAAGTGCATGGTGGCCAGGATCACGCCGATGTTGACGGCCACCACCAGGTCGGCGAACACGGTCAGCAGGAAGGTGATGAGCAGGATTACCACGTCGGCCCGGGGCGCGCGCCGCACCATGCGAGCAAAGTGTTTCACCTCGCTCATGTTGTAGGCCACCACGAACAGGATGGCGGCCAGCGCGGCCAGCGGCACGCTGGCCGCCAGCGGCGCCAGCGCCAGGATGATCAGCACCAGCGTGGCGGAATGGACGATGCCGGCCAGCGGGCTGGTGCCGCCGTTGCGGATGCTGGTGGCCGTGCGGGCGATGGCGCCGGTGGCGGCAAAGCCGCCGAACAGGGGCGCGGCGATGTTGGCCAGGCCCTGGCCGATCAGCTCCTGGTTGGAATCGTGGCGGGTACCGGCCATGCCATCGGCCACCACGGCCGACAGCAGCGACTCGATGGCGCCCAGCATGGCGATGGTGAAGGCGGGGCTGATCAGTTCAACGATGCGGGCCATGCTCACGGTCGGCAGCTTGAAGCTGGGCAGCTGCTGCGGAATGCCGCCGAAGGCGCTGCCGATGGTGGCCACGCCGTCGAAGCGGAAAATCACATAGACCAGGGTGGTGACCACCATCGCCACCAGCGGCCCCGGCACGTGGCGCAGGCCGGGGATGCGGGGCGAGAGCAGCACCAGCAGCAGGCTCAATACGGCCAGTCCCGTGGTGGCCAGGTGCAGCTGGGGCAGGATCTGGATCAGGTTCCACAGCTTTTCGTGGAAGTGGCTGGCGTCGACCGGATGGAGGCCGAAGAAGTACTTCCACTGCCCGACCCAGATGATGACGCCGATGCCGGCCGTGAAGCCGACGATGACGGGCGCCGGGATGAAGCGGATCACGGCGCCCATGCCGGCAAAGCCCATGGTGACGAGCATCAGGCCCGCCATCAGGGTGGCCACCTGCAGGCCGTCGATGCCGTAGCGGGCCGTCACCCCGGCCAGGATGGCGATGAAGGCGCCGGTGGGGCCGGCGATCTGGGCCCGCGTGCCGCCGCAGGCCGACACCAGCGCCCCGGCCACGATGGCCGTGTACAGGCCCTGTTCCGGCCGCGCGCCGGAGGCGATGGCAAAGGCCATGGCCAGCGGCAGCGCCACCACGCCGACGATCACGCCGGCAATCACGTTGCGCAGCAACTGGCTGCGTACAAACATTCCGGCGCGGTGCGCCGCGACGATACTGATCATGAATATCCTTACCTGGCATGGCTGGAAGCGGTGCGCGGCCCGGCGCGGCGGCAGACACGCCGCCCCGGACCACGATCTGTTGCCATCCATGATACGACAGCGGCGCCGGAAACGGGGCCCGCGGGACTGGCCAATATCATGGCCGCGCACGGTAGGCGCGCACCGTACAGCAATTGCCCCACATTCTGCTAGCATGAAGTAAGGAAGACGGCCTGAAGGAGCGACCATGATAAATCGATTGATCCTGTGCTGGCTGCTGGCCGGTGCCCCCCTGCCAGGCGGCGCGGCGACGTACGTCAGCGTGAATTTCAACGTAGCGGCCTATCCCGATCTGGTGCCCGTGCCGGGCTACCCGGTGTATTACGCGCCCCATTTGCGGTCGAATTACTTCTTTTACGACGGCCTCTATTGGCTGCTGATCGGCGACAGCTGGTACGTCAGCTCGTGGTACAACGGCCCCTGGTCCTATGTGGGGCCGGACGCCGTGCCGCTGTTCCTGCTGCGCATCCCCGTGCGCTACTACCTCGATCCACCCATCTACTTCAGCGACTGGCGGCGCGATGCCCCGCCGCTGTGGGGCCGCTACTGGGGACCGGACTGGGAACGCCGCCATGAGGGCTGGGAGCGCTGGAACCGGCGCGCCGTCCCCGCCCCGGCGCCGCTGCCCACTTACCAGCGCCAGTATGCCGGCCCCCGCTACCCGCGGCCGGCCCAGCAGCAGGCGCTGCAAAGCCAGAATTACCGCTACCGGCCCCATGACGCGGTGGTACAACAGCACGTCCAACCACGGCTGACAGTGCAGGAAACGCGGCCGCCGCAGGCGCGACCCGCGCCGGAAGCACGGCCGGAGCGGGAACACCAGCACGCGGGGCCGGGCCGGCCGGAACATCAGCAATTGGCGCAGCCCGTGCCGCAACCCGCGCCGCACTATGCTCCGCCGGGACACGCACCACAGTCGTTGCCGCCCCCGCCGCCCAGCCGCCTGGAAAC
>NZ_JBYSZG010000037.1:0-58905 GCF_058786935.1 Rugamonas sp. FW305-51 | reverse complement strand
GCCCTGCATCTGGCGCATGAAGAAGATCCACACGCCGATCAACAACAGCATGGGGAACCAGGAGACGAACATTTGCTGCAGGAAACCTGGCTCTTCGGGCGGCTTGACGTCGAAGCGCACGCCGTTGTCGCGCAGGTCGCCGATCAGGCCCCGGTCCAGGAAGGTGGCGCTGGTGCGGACCTTGCTATCGTCGACGCGGGTGGCCGTGATGTTGCCGCCCTCGATCAGCACTTCCTTGATGCGTTTCGCTTTCACTTCATCCAACAAGTCGGAATACGCGATGGCCTTGGCGCCACCGGTAATGCCATGGTTGTCGAATTGCTTGAACAGCATGAATAAGAGCAGCGCAACGACTACCCAAATGGCAGATTTGGAAAACATGTTATTCACGAAAACTCCTTGGATGCGGGGCGCATCTTTTACCAATAGCTAGAAACCCGATTTTACTCGCAATAAGCAGGCGGTGCCAGAAACCATCCTGCGCGCGCGGGCTATAACAGCGCGCGGGCGCAGGAAAGTCCCGGATTTTGACGATTTGTCACCCCGGATGCGGGTAAAAACCGTTTCTATCCCGGCATAAATGCGGGCCAGGCCTTAAATATCAAGGGGGAAATCGTCCATTTCATCGTCGCCGGCCATGGTGCCGGTGGTCGGGTTTTTCAAACCCTTGCCCAGCAGGAATATTTCGGACGACTTGTCGCGGCTGGCCTTCGGCTTTTTCTGCACCACGACCTTGAATTCAGCCCGGAATTTCTCCACGATCTGGCTGAAACCCATGTCCTTGAAACATTTCACCAGCAGGGCGCCGGACGGTTTCAGGTGCAACTGGGAAAATTCGATGGCCAGGTCGATCAAGTGTTCCATGCGGGCCGCGTCGGCTGTGGCGATGCCCGACAGGTTGGGCGCCATGTCCGACAGCACCAGGTCCACCTTGCGGCCCGACAACACGGTTTCCAGTTCGCGCAGCACGCGCCCGGTGCGGAAATCGCCCTGGATGAAGTGGAAATCGGCGATCGGCTCCATGGGCAGCATGTCCAGGCCGATCAGGGTGCCGTTGACGCCGCCGCCCTCCTTGCCCGACAGCTTGCGCCGTGTGTACTGGGCCCAGCTGCCGGGCGTACAGCCGAGGTCGACGATGACCTGGCCCGCCCGGATCAGTTTTTCATCTTCGTCGATCTCCTTCAGTTTGAACGCGGCGCGGGCGCGGTAGCCCTCCTTCTGCGCCAACTTCACGTAGGGATCGTTAATGTGGTCGTGTAACCAGTTCTTGTTTAATTTTTTCTTTGCCATTCGCGTAGAATACTGCTTTTGAGGAACCACTAAAAATTATTATGATAAAACTTACACCCGTTGAGCGCAGCGCCCTGCGCGCCGAAGCCCATGCGCTGAAGCCTGTCGTCATGATCGGCGAGGCGGGACTGACCCCGGCCGTCATGAAGGAAATCGAACTGGGACTCGACTCCCACGGACTGATCAAGGTCCGCGTGTTCGGCGACGACCGCGAAGCCCGTGCCGGTATGTACGACACGATCTGCGAACAATTGGATGCAGCTCCCGTGCAACACATCGGTAAACTGCTGGTTCTGTACCGTCCGAAAAAAGAGGTGGTGAAGGAACGCAGTGCCAAAGCCGGCAAAGGCCTGCGCGAAGTAACCATCGTCAAACCCAGCGCCAGTGGCACCAAGCGTCCGTCCGTGACCAAGGTCATGATCAAGGGCAATGAGCGGGTGACCGAAGGCGGCACCATCAAGCGCGCCAAGCCGCGCCAGACCTCGGCCAAGAAGAGCGCGCTGGGCAAATAAGCCCCAGGGGAGCGCCGCACGGCGCCCCAACCATCCGGGACGCAGCACGGTCAGCCGTGCCGCGTCCCTTTTTTATTGCTCAAAAAATGGGGACGTACCCCAGTTTGCGCAAACTCAAATTGGGGTACGTCCCCATTTTTTTATTGCTTGACGACTAGCCAGGCCGCCAGCAGGCTCTGCACCAGGTAGAGGCTGCTGGAAATGCCGTGCAGCATGCCGAAGCGGGCCTTGCCGGCCGATTCCATCACCCCGCCCGGCCCCGCCGCCGCCCGCAAGGCGGCCATTTCCGGCTGCAGGCCGAAATGGGACACCAGCGTGCAAGCCAGCATCAGCAGCGTCAGCAGCACCGTCGTGCGGCGCGCCCCGGGCAGTCCCGCCCGGTCCAGCCACAGCAACAGCAGCAACAGCAGCGCGCAGGCGATCGCCAGCAGCGCTTGCACATGGAACAGGCTGGCCGCGATGGTGCCGGCCAGCACCCGGTCGCTCAGCGTGGAAAACAGCGTGGGCGCGGCCAGATAGCCCACCGTCCACAGGCTGCCCGCCCAGGCCGTTGCCACCAGCAGGCGCGCGCGGGCCAGCATCAGATGTAGCGTACTTCCAGGATTTCGTATTCGCGCGGGCCGGACGGCGCCTGCACTTCCACCACGTCGCCGGCCGACTTGCCGATCAGGGCGCGGGCGATGGGCGAGGTGACCGACACCTTGCTCAGCTTCAGGTCCGCTTCATCGATGCCCACGATCTGGTAGGTCACCTTGGCGCCCGAGTCCAGGTCTTCCAGGTCCACCGTCGAGGCGAACACGACGCGGCCTTCGGCGTCGAGCTGGGTCGGGTCGATGATCTGGGCGGCACTCAGCTTGCCTTCCAGTTCGGCGATACGGCCTTCCACGAACGCCTGGCGCTCCTTGGCGGCATCGTACTCGGCGTTTTCCGACAGGTCGCCATGGGAACGGGCTTCGGCGATGGCGTCGATCACGATACGGCGCTCCTTGGTCTTCAACTGATGCAACTCTTCTTTCAAGAGTTCCGCGCCGAACTTGGTGAGTGGGACTGAAGTCATGTTTTATCTGCTATTTACGTGTTATTACAACGGAAAACCACAGAGGCCGCGCCTTCCTGCTACGCGGGCTCTGTGGTTCAAGGGTGGTGCAAAGAAGCTTAGTGTAAGGTTTTATGCAGACCTTGTAAATCGTACACGCGCAACTCGTCCAGATGACGGATACCCTCGACGGCCGCTTCCGCGCCGGCGATGGTGGTGTAGGTCGTCACCCGCGAGGCCAGCGACGAGGTGCGGATGGCCCGCGAGTCGGCAATGGCGCTGCGCTTCTCTTCCACCGTGTTGATGACCAGCACGATCTCGTGGTTCTTGATCATGTCGACCACGTGCGGACGGCCTTCCGTCTTCTTGTTGACGGGGGTGACCGGGATGCCGGCCGCCGCGATCACGGCAGCGGTGCCCTTGGTGGCCACCAGCGTGAAGCCCATCTCGACCAGGTCGCGCGCCACTTTCACGGCGCGCGGCTTGTCCGACGCTTTCACACTCAGGAACACGCGGCCCGACTTGGGCAGCTTGACGCCGGCGCCCAGCTGCGACTTGACGAACGCTTCGCCGAAGGTCATGCCCACGCCCATCACTTCGCCGGTCGATTTCATTTCCGGTCCCAGGATGGTGTCCACGCCAGGGAACTTCACGAACGGGAACACGGCTTCCTTGACGCTGAAGTAAGGCGGCACGACTTCCTTGGTGATGCCCTGCGAGGCCAGGCTCTGGCCCACCATGCAGCGCGCGGCGATCTTGGCCAGTTGCAGGCCGGTCGCCTTGGACACGAAAGGCACGGTGCGCGAGGCGCGCGGGTTCACTTCCAGCACGTAGACCACGTCCTGCAGCTGGCCGTCGATCTCCTGCTTCTGGATCGCGAACTGCACGTTCATCAGGCCCACCACGTTCAGGCCCTTGGCCATCAGCGAAGTCTGGCGCTTGAGTTCATCGATGGTTTCCTGCGCCAGCGAGTACGGCGGCAGCGAGCAGGCCGAGTCGCCCGAGTGCACGCCAGCCTGTTCGATGTGCTCCATCACGCCGCCGATGAAGGTGGTCTCGCCGTCGGAGATGCAGTCCACGTCGCACTCGATGGCGTCGTTCAGGAAGCGGTCCAGCAGCACTGGCGAATCGTGCGATACCTTGACCGCTTCGCGCATGTAGCGCTCCAGGTCGCGCTGCTCGTGCACGATTTCCATCGCGCGGCCGCCCAGCACGTAGGATGGGCGCACCACCAGCGGGTAGCCGATTTCCTGCGCCAGGCGCAGTGCGTCTTCCTCGGTGCGCGCGGTGCGGTTAGGCGGCTGGCGCAGTTCCAGCTTGTGCAGCAGCTGCTGGAAACGCTCGCGGTCTTCGGCCGCGTCGATCATGTCGGGCGAGGTGCCGATGATGGGCACGCCGTTCGCTTCCAGGTCCAGCGCCAGCTTCAACGGGGTCTGGCCGCCGTACTGGACGATCACGCCCACCGGCTTTTCCAGTTCCACGATTTCGAGCACGTCTTCCAGCGTCAGCGACTCGAAGTACAGGCGGTCGGAGGTGTCGTAGTCGGTCGACACGGTCTCGGGGTTGCAGTTGACCATGATGGTCTCGTAGCCGTCTTCGCGCATGGCCAGCGCGGCGTGCACGCAGCAGTAGTCGAATTCGATACCCTGGCCGATGCGGTTAGGACCGCCGCCCAGCACCATGATCTTCTTCTTGTCGGTCGGGTTGGACTCGCATTCCTCGTCGTAGGTCGAGTACATGTAAGCCGTGTTGGTGGCAAATTCCGCGGCGCAGGTGTCGACCCGCTTGTAGACCGGACGGATGGCCAGCTCGTGGCGCTTGGCGCGCACGGCGGCGGCCGTGGTCTGCAGCAGGAAGGCCAGGCGGCGGTCCGAGAAGCCCTTCTGCTTCAGCTTGTACAGCGTGGGCTTGTCGAGCGCGTCCAGCTTCTGGGTATCGAGCCACAGTTCCAGGTCCACGATCTCCTTGATCTGCACCAGGAACCACGGGTCGATGTGGGTCAGCGTGTGCACTTCTTCCAGCGTGAAGCCCTGGGCGAACGCGTCGCCCACGTACCAGATGCGCTCAGGACCTGGCTCGCCCAGTTCCTCTTCGATCTTCTCGCGGTCCTTGGTCTTCTCGTTCAGGCCATCGACGCCCACTTCCAGGCCGCGCAGGGCTTTCTGGAACGATTCCTGGAAGGTGCGGCCGATGGCCATCACTTCACCGACGGATTTCATCTGGGTGGTCAGGTGGTGGTCGGCGGTCGGGAACTTTTCGAACGTGAAACGGGGGATCTTGGTCACGACGTAGTCGATCGACGGTTCGAACGAGGCCGGGGTGGCGCCGCCGGTGATCTCGTTGCGCAGCTCGTCGAGCGTGAAGCCGACAGCCAGCTTGGCCGCCACTTTCGCGATCGGGAAGCCGGTGGCCTTGGAGGCCAGCGCCGACGAACGCGACACGCGCGGGTTCATTTCGATCACGATCATGCGGCCGTCGGCCGGGTTGATCGAGAACTGCACGTTGGAGCCGCCCGTGTCCACGCCGATCTCGCGCAGCACGGCCAGCGAGGCGTTGCGCATGATCTGGTATTCCTTGTCGGTCAGCGTCTGCGCCGGCGCCACGGTGATCGAGTCGCCCGTATGCACGCCCATCGGATCGAGGTTTTCGATCGAGCAGATGATGATGCAGTTGTCCGCCTTGTCGCGCACCACTTCCATCTCGTACTCTTTCCAGCCGATCAGCGATTCTTCGATCAGCAGTTCCGAGGTCGGCGACGCTTCCAGGCCGCGCTTGCAGATGGTCTCGAACTCTTCCTCGTTGTAGGCGATGCCGCCGCCGGTGCCGCCCATGGTGAACGAAGGACGGATGATGACGGGGAAGCCCAGCTCGCGCTGCACGGCCCACGACTCTTCCATCGTGTGCGACACGCCCGACTTGGCCGAACCGAGGCCGATCTTGGTCATCGCATCCTTGAACTTGGAACGGTCCTCGGCCTTGTCGATCGCTTCCGGCGTGGCGCCGATCAGCTCGACCTTGTACTTGTCCAGCACGCCGTTGTGGAACAGGTCCAGCGCGCAGTTGAGCGCCGTCTGGCCGCCCATGGTCGGCAGGATCGCGTCCGGACGTTCCTTGGCGATGATACGCTCGACCACTTGCCACGTGATGGGTTCGACGTAGGTCACGTCGGCCATCTCGGGGTCGGTCATGATGGTGGCCGGGTTGCTGTTGACCAGGATGACTTTGTAGCCTTCCTCGCGCAGGGCCTTGCAGGCCTGGGCGCCGGAATAATCGAACTCGCAAGCCTGGCCGATGATGATGGGGCCAGCGCCGATAATCAGAATACTTTTAATGTCAGTACGTTTAGGCATTTATTTTTTCTCCGTAGCTTCCATCATGCCGATGAAGCGGTCAAACAGGTAAGCGACGTCAGTCGGGCCGGGCGATGCTTCAGGGTGACCCTGGAAGCAGAAGGCCGGCTTGTCGGTGCGGGCGAAGCCCTGCAGCGAACCGTCAAACAGCGAGCGGTGGGTAACGCGGCAGTTAGCCGGCAGCGTGTCGGCATCGACCGCAAAGCCGTGGTTCTGCGACGTGATCAGCACTTGCTTGCTGTCGAGGTCCTGCACCGGGTGGTTGGCGCCGTGGTGGCCGAATTTCATCTTCAGCGTCTTGGCGCCGGAGGCCAGGGCCATGATCTGGTGGCCGAGGCAGATGCCGAACACGGGGATGCCCTTCTCGATCAGCTCACGGGTGGCGGCGATCGCGTAGTCGCATGGCTCCGGGTCGCCGGGGCCGTTGGACAGGAACACGCCGTCCGGGTTCAGGGCCAGCGCGTCGGCGGCCGAGGCCTGGGCCGGCAGCACCGTCACCTTGCAGCCGCGCGCGGCCAGCATGCGCAGGATGTTGCGCTTGACGCCGAAGTCGAACGCGACCACGTGGAATTTAGGAGCGGTCTGCTGGCCGTAGCCTTCGCCCAGCGTCCATTCCGTTTCCGTGAATTCGTAGGCGGCGGTGGTCGAGACCACCTTGGCCAGGTCCATGCCGGCCAGGCCGGGGAAGGAACGGGCCAGTTCCAGCGCCTGGGCGACGGATGGCTCGTTACCCTGGGTACCGACCAGGATGGCGCCGGCCTGGGCGCCCTTTTCGCGCAGGATGCGGGTCAGCTTGCGGGTATCGATACCGGCGATGGCCACCACGTTCTCGGCCTTCAGGTAGTCCGACAGCGACTGGGTGGAGCGGAAATTGGACGCCATCAGCGGCAGGTCGCGGATGATCAGGCCTGCGGCGTGGACTTTGGTCGACTCGACGTCTTCAGGATTGACGCCGGTGTTGCCGATGTGCGGATACGTCAGCGTGACGATCTGGCGGCAGTAGCTGGGATCGGTCAGGATTTCCTGATAACCGGTCATGGAAGTGTTAAATACCACCTCGCCGGTCGTGTGACCGGCAGCGCCGATGGAAAAACCTTTGAAAATGGTTCCGTCAGCAAGGGCTAGGATGGCTGGAACAGCGGGGCCAGAAAAAAATGGCGGCAAGGGCAACTCCTGATAAAGTTACCGTAGCTGCGCCACGTCAGACGACCGTCAAGCATCCCCGGCCGAAGCCTGGGTCGAGGGTCAGATTGATGATGGAATGGTGGTAGTCGCTACGGTAGATGTGAGATTGGCTAAACCTTTGAATTATAACCAAATCCCTACCCTTTGGCAAGACCACGGCGCGATTGCCACACCCTCCGGGCGGGGTCGGTTCCGGCAAACGGACACTAGCTCACAGGCGCGACCGGAATAGCTCGGTTCGCGTCAGATTGCCGGAACTGCCCCTGCTTTTTCAGCGACCGGGGCTTAGGCGACGGCGGCGATGCCGGCCTTGGCGATCTGGGCGTCTTCCGCCGATTTCACGCCCGACACGCCAACGGCGCCCACATAGTGGCCATCGACGACGATGGGCACGCCGCCTTCCAGCATGCCTTCGATTTCCGGCGCGCTCAGGAACGACATGCGGCCGTTGTTGATCATTTCTTCATAGATGCGCGATTCGCGGCGGCCCAGGGCGGCCGTCTTGGCCTTGGCCGGGGCGATGTGGGCCGACAGGGGCGCGGCGCCGTCCATGCGCTGCAGCCACAGCGGGTGGCCGCCGTCGTCGACGATGGAGATCACGACGGCCCAGTTGTTGGCCACGGCTTCGGCTTCCGCGGCGGCGGCGATCTTTTTGACGTCTTCGAGCGTCAGGACTGGTTTGGTTTGCATGTTACTTCCCTAAAAAAAATGAACGACGATTGTACGCCGTTACGGTCTGCGCTTGGCTTCAAGCTTTTGTTTGATTTGTGGCATTAACGCTGCCGCGGCCTGCTCGCCGGCCAGGATGGCCTGGTTGCGGCTGTTGAAATCGCTGCCGCCCATCTTGCCCAGGGCGGGCTGGATGACCACGTCGGCATCCTTGAGTTCGAACTGGTTGATGCGCTGACCCATGATGCTGAAGGTCTGCATGATCACTTCCAGCGAACTGACGGTCGCTTGCGCATCGGCCTGGGTGGAAATGTTGACAGCAATGATAAAGTCGGCCCCCATGTCGCGCGCGAAACGCACGGGCACCGGCGCCACCAGGCCGCCATCGACATAGGTGTGGCCGTTGATGCTGACCGGCTGGAACACGCCCGGCACGGACGACGAAGCCCGCACGGCCATGCCCGTATTACCGCGCTGGAACAGGATGGGCTGCCCCGTCTTCAGGTCGGAGGCGACGGCGCCGAACGGAATCTTGAGCTTTTCCAGCGGCTGGTTGTTGACGGCCTTGTTGACGTAGGCTTGCAAGGCTTCGCCCTTGAGCACGCCCGAACTCTTGCCGAACAGGGGCAAGGCCCAGTCGGAAATGGCGGCCTCATCCATATCAAAGGCCAGCTTCTGCAGCTGGAAGCCCGTATTGCCGGCCGCGTACAGGGCGCCGACCACGCTGCCGGCGCTGGTGCCGACCACGATGTCAGGATAGATGCCCTGCGCTTCCAGGGCCTTGATCACGCCGATGTGGGCAAAGCCGCGGGCGGCGCCGCCACCGAGCGCCAGGCCGATCTTGACCTTGCGCGGCGGTGCCGGCTGGGGCGCGGCGATTGGGGTGGTATCGACGTGGGGCGTGGTGCTGCAAGCGGCAAGGGCGAAGGCGGCGAGCGCGAAGGCAAATAGGCGTCTAGGGTGCATGTGGTGGTGGTGGGCAAAGTCAGCGCCGCGATTGTATCGCAATTAGCTGCCTTGCCCCCTGAGAACCGACTTAAGCCCCCCCCTGCCCCGCCTCACCGGGCTGCGTTGAGCGTTACTGCGCCTCGGAGAACTCCGCGAAGGCCGCCATCGCATTGGCCGAGTACATCAGCGACGGGCCGCCGCCCATGTAGACGGCCATGGCCAGCGCCTCCTCCAGCTCAGCCTTGGTCACACCCAGCTTGACCAGCGCCTGCACGTGGAAACCGATGCAGGCGTCGCAGCGCACAGCCACGCCCAGCGCCAGCGCGATCAGCTCCTTGGCCTTCTTGTCCAGTGCGCCATCCTTGGTGGCGGCGCGCGCCATGTCGTTAAATCCCTTCATCACCTCCGGCATGTCCGCGCGCAGCGTGGCCAACTGGGTGGATACGGCCTGGGTCAGCTCGCGAAAACCGGTCAATGGGGTGCTCATGTCTATTCCTTTGCTAATAAGAAGCGGATTGGGTTACTCAACACTCTACAAAGACACAATATATTATTTTATATAGTGTTGTCAACAGCGGTGCGCCAGTAAGCGCAACGGTGACCAGTCTAGGTGCTCAAGGGCAAAAGGCACCACAACCTGGATCAAGAAAACAAAAGAGCTCCGCATCAATCAGACTGCGGAGCTGCCATGGGAAATGGGGTACGTCCCCATTTTTTTGTTTGGCGGGGCGGCGGGTCAGCTGAGCTGCAGTTCGGGCTGCTTGGGGACGATGGCCGTCTTGGGCAGGCAGACGATGAAGCTGCTGCCCTTGCCCGCTTCGGACTTGATCTGCAGCGTGCCGCCATGGCGCAGCAGCACGTGCTTGACGATGGCCAGCCCCAGCCCCGTGCCCTGCGTCTCGCGCGAGCGGCTCTTGTCGACCCGGTAGAAACGCTCCGTCAAGCGCGAAATGTGCTCGGGGCTGATGCCGATGCCCGTGTCTTCTACCTTGAACTTGATGCCAGTCGGCCCTTCCAGCCACGACAGGTGGATCTTGCCGCCGGCCGGCGTGTAGCGCACGGCGTTCGAAGCGAGGTTGCCGAAGGCCGAGTGCAGCTCTTCCATGCTGCCCATTACGTCCGGCCCCGCCACGTCCATCGTGATCTCGTGCTTGCCGGCCGACAGGGCCCGCGCGTCGCGCTGCACCTGCCCCATCAGTTTGACGATGTCGACCCGCTCCGGGCGCATCGGGTAGTCCACCGATTCCAGCCGCGACAGGGTCAACATGTCTTCGATCAGGTGCTGCATGCGGTGGCCCTGCTCCGTCATCAGCTTCAGGTGCGCCATGCGGGTGGCCGCGTCCAGGTCTTCCGAGGCGGCGATTTCCAGGAAGCCCACGATCACCGTCAGCGGCGTGCGCAGTTCGTGCGAGGCGTTGGCGATGAAGTCGCGCCGCATTTCCTCGATGCGCTCCGTTTCCGTGGCGTCGTGCGTGACGAGGATCTGGCGCCGGTTCTCGAACGGGATGATGTGGACGATCAGCTTGCGCTCGCGGAAGCTCAGCGTCAGCGGCTGGTCGTAGCGGCCCAGGATGATGTAGTCCATGAAGTCGGGACTGCGCACCAGGTTGGTCACCCGCATGCCCTTGTCGCGCTCGTGGGTCAGGCCCAGGTGCTGCTCGGCGGCTGGGTTGCACCATTCGAGGAACAGTACGTCATCCATGATGACCACGCCGTCCGGCAGCAGGTGCATGGCCTGGCGGAAGCGGGCCAGCCATTCCGTCAGCTCGGCCTGGTTCTTCTCGTCGTCGCGGCGCAGCCGGTACAGGCGCGAGAAGATGTTGGTCCACGCGCCCCAGCCATCGGGCAGCTTGGCGCTTTGCGGGTCGTCCAGCCAGTCGCTCAGCTGGTACAGATAACCGAGCTGCACGAACACCAGCACGGCCATGGCGATGCAGGCCACGATCAGGGCCGGCATGGCGCCGAACATGAACCACAGCACACCCACGCCCGCCAGGATCAGGCCCATGCGCAGCGCAGCGGGCACCCAGAACAGCAGTTTTGGATTCATGATTATTTTTCAGACAGCATGTAGCCGACGCTGCGCACCGTGCGGATCAGGTGTTCCGCTTCCTTGAGCGCCTTGCGCAGGCGCAGCACGTGCACGTCCACCGTGCGCTCCTCGATCACCACGTGGTCGCCCCACACCTTGTCGAGCAGCTGGCTGCGCGAGAACACGCGCTCGGGATGGGCCAGCAGGAACTTGAGCAGCTTGTACTCGGCGTGGCCGATGTCGATCTTCTGCTGGTCCAGCATGACGGTGCAGCTGACGGGGTCCAGCAGCACGTTGCCGGCCCGCATGGTGGACTGGGCGTGCTCCGGGCTCTTGCGGCGCAGCAGGGCCTTGGCGCGGGCCAGCAGTTCGCGCGGCGAGAACGGCTTGGTGACGTAGTCGTCGGCACCGCTGTTGAGGCCGGCCAGCTTGTCCTCTTCCATGCTCTTGGCCGTCAGCATGATGACGGGGATTTCATTGAACTGGCGGTCGGCCCGGATGCGCGCCAGCAGGCGCAGGCCGGTCTGGTCGGGCAGCATCCAGTCCAGCAGGATCAGCTGTGGCGTGCGGTGCTGGATGAAGTCCCACGCCTCGGCCACGCTGGCCACGGCACAGCAGTTCCAACCCGCCTCGCGCAGCGAGAACGTCACCAGCTCGACGATGGCCGGCTCATCTTCAACGATCAATACGGTGGTTTTGTCGGTTGCCATTTTTCTCAGTGTTGCCTGTTACTCGGCGATGTCGTCGGCCGGCGGTGCGGTCTTGGTGTGGCGGATGTCGCGCCCTTCAACCACGTAGATCACGTATTCGGCGATGTTCTTGGCATGGTCGCCGATGCGCTCGATGGCCTTGGCCACCCACAGCGTGTCGAGCGCGGCCGAGATGGTGCGTGGATCTTCCATCATGAAGGTGATCAGGTTGCGCATGATGGAGCGGAATTCGTGGTCGATCACGGCGTCCTGGGCGATCAGCTGCAAGGCCTGCTTGCCGTCGTTGCGGGCGAAGGCGTCGAGCGCGTCGTGCAGCATGTCGCTGGTGTTGTTGGCGATGCCGCGCACCATTTCGTAATGGTTGACGGTGACGGCGCCGCGGCTGTGCAGCGACTTGGCCGTGCGGGCGATCTTGGTCGCCTCGTCGCCGATGCGCTCGAGGTCCGTGATCACCTTGATGGTGGCCATGATGGTGCGCAGGTCGTTGGCGGCCGGCTGGCGGCGCACGATCAGGTGGCTGCAGGCGTCGTCCAGCGACACTTCAAGCTGGTTGACGGTGTCGTCCTCGCGGATCACGCGGTCGGCGCGGTCGGCGTTGCCGATGCGGAAGCAGGTCATGGCGTCGAGGAACTGGGTCTCGACGATGCCGCCCATCAGCAACACCTTGGAGCGGATGGCTTCAAGTTCTTGGTCGTACTGCTTGGATGAATGCTCGCCTAACATGCTGGTCTCTCCGTAACGATGTTCTTGATATTGTAGGGTTAGCCGAAGCGGCCGGTAATGTAATCCTGGGTTTCCTTGCGGGCCGGATTCATGAAGATCTGGTCCGTCTCGCCAAACTCGACCAGCTCGCCCAGGTACATATAGGCCGTGTAGTCGGAGCAGCGGGCCGCCTGCTGCATGTTGTGGGTGACGATGGCGATCGTGTAATCCTGCTTGAGCTCGGAAATCAGTTCTTCCACCTTGGAGGTGGAGATGGGGTCCAGCGCCGACGTCGGCTCGTCCAGCAACAGCACGTCCGGCTTGACGGCCACGCCGCGCGCGATGCACAGGCGCTGCTGCTGGCCGCCCGACAGCGACAGGCCGCTCTTGCCCAGCTTGTCCTTCACTTCGCCCCACAGGGCCGCCTTCTTCAGCGCCCATTCCACGCGCTCGTCCATCTCGCCCTTGGACAGGTCTTCGTACAGGCGCACGCCGAAGGCAATATTATCGTACACCGACATGGGGAATGGGGTCGGCTTCTGGAACACCATGCCCACCTTGGCGCGCAGCATGTTGACGTCCTGGTCCGCTTCCAGGATGTTCTTGCCGCGGTAGATGATGGAGCCTTCCGCGCGCTGGCCCGGGTACAGGTCATACATGCGGTTGAGCGTGCGCAGCAGGGTCGACTTGCCGCAGCCGGACGGGCCGATGAAGGCCGTCACCTGGCGTTCGTGGATGTCGAGGTTGACGTTGGTCAGGCTCTGGGTCTTGCCGTAGAAAAAATTGAGGCCGGAAATCTCGATGGTCTTGCGCTTGGGCGTCATGGCGGCTACGGGCTCTTGGATCAGTTGCGTATTCATAGTTAAGCTCTTGGGTTCTGGGCGTCGTTCAATTCGGGGTGCGCTGGTGGAACACGGTGCGCGACAGGATGTTCAGTGCCAGCACGCTGAAGGTCACCAGCAGCGCGCCGCCCCAGGCCAGGTTGCGCCAGTTGTCGTACGGGCTCATGGCGAACTGGTAGATCACCACCGGCAAGTTGGCCAGCGGGCGGTTCATGTCGGCGCTGAAGAACTGGTTGTTCAGGGCCGTGAACAGCAGCGGCGCCGTTTCGCCGGAAATGCGGGCCAGCGCCAGCAGCACGCCCGTCACCACGCCGGCCTTGACGGCGCGCAGGCGCACCAGCAGGGCCACCTTCCAGCGCGGCGCGCCCAGCGCGAAGGCCGCTTCCAGCAGGCTGTTGGGCACCAGGCGCAGCATGTTGTCGGTGGTGCGCACCACCACCGGCACGGCGATCAGGGCCAGCGCGATGGTGCCGGCGTAGCCGGAGAAGTGCTTGACGTTGGCCACGTACAGGGCATACACGAACAGGCCGATCACGATCGACGGCGCCGACAGCATGATGTCGGTCACGAAGCGGGTCACGTGCGCCACCTTGTTTTCGTCGCCGTATTCGGCCAGGTAGATGCCGGCCAGGATGCCGATCGGGGTGCTGATCAGGGTCGACAGGCCCACCAGCATCAGGCTGCCGACGATGGCGTTGAGCAGGCCGCCCCCTTCGCTGCCGGGGGCCGGCGTGGTCTGGGTGAACATCATCACGCTCAGGGCGCCGAAGCCCTTGAACAGCAAGGTGGCCAGGATCCACACCAGGAAGGCCAGGCCCAGCGACATGGCGGCCACGGACAGGGCAATGCCGGCCCGGTGCACGAACAGGCGCTTGCGGTAGACGGGGTTGATTGCTTGGCTCATTATTTCACGCCTTCCTTGCGAGACATTCCGGCCAGCATGATCTTGGCGGCCGACAGGACGATAAAGGTGATGGCAAACAGGATCAGGGCCAGCGCGTACAGCGACGACACGTGCAGTGGCGATTCCGCTTCCGCGAATTCATTGGCCAGGGTGGAGGCGATGCTGTTGCCGGCCGCGAACAGCGACAGCGACAGTTCGTTGGCGTTGCCGATCACGAAGGTGACGGCCATGGTCTCGCCCAGGGCGCGCCCCAGGCCCAGCATGACGCCGCCCACCACACCGGTCTTGGTGTACGGCAGCACGATCTTGCGCACCACTTCCCACTTGGTGCAGCCCAGGCCGTAGGCCGATTCCTTGAGCACGGCCGGCACGATCTCGAACACGTCGCGCATCACGGAGGAAATGAAGGGGATGATCATGACGGCCAGGATCAGGCCGGCCGTCAGGATGCCGATGCCCATGGTGGGGCCGCTGAACAGCTGGCCCACCAGCGGCAGGTGGCCGATGGTGTTCTTGAGCAGCGGCTGCACGTAGTCGGCGAACAGGGGCGCGAACACGAACAGGCCCCACATGCCGTAGATGATGGACGGCACGCCGGCCAGCAGTTCGACGGCCGTGCCCATGGGGCGGCGCAGCCAGACGGGGCAGATCTCGGTCAGGAACAGGGCGATGCCGAAGCTGACGGGGAACGCGATCAGCAGCGCGATGCCGGAGGTGGCCAGGGTGCCGACGATGGCGATCAGGGCGCCGTACTTGTCGTTGACGGGGTCCCACTCGACGGTGGTGATGAAGGCCGGGCCGAATTCCTTGAACGCGGGCCAGGCGCCTATCATCAGTGAAATGATGATGCCGACCAGCACCGCCAGCACGGACAGCGCGAACGTCATCGTAATCTTGTGGAAGATGAAGTCCTGGATGCGCTGCTTGCGCATGGTCGAATGCATGGCGGCCAGGCTGGCGGCCTGTCCTGCCTCGGCGGCCGCCAGTTCGCGGGCCGTGGGCGCGGCACGCGGGACGGCGGCCGGGGGAGTATGGTCGGTGACGCTCATGGTGGGCTCCGACAGGATGACGGGCGGGGAAGTAAGTTCAGCGCTCATATAGTGGTTTTTATCTCTTGGAGGACAGCTAGCCTGCGCCGCCCGGGCCGAGCAACGCAGGCTAACCCCCTGGGCCGCCGCCGCGGCGGCGTCCCAGGGGCGCTCCATTTAGTAGATGGCCTTGCCGGAAGTGTCCTTCAGGTTGGCTTTCCAGGCATCCTGCACCAGCTTGACGACGGAGGCCGGCAGCGGCACGTAGTCCAGCTCGGTGGCAGCGGCGCCGCCGTTCTTGAAGGCCCAGTCGAAGAACTTGACCACTTCCTTGCCCTTGGCGGCGTCAGCCTGCTGCTTGTGCATCAGGATGAAGGACACGCCCGTGATCGGCCACGAGTTCTTGCCAGCCTGGTCGGTCAGCACCACGCCGAAGCCAGGGGTCTTGGTCCATTCCGCGTTGGCGGCGGCGGCCTTGAAGAAGTCGTCGTCCGGCTGCATGAAGTTGCCATCCTTGTTCTTCAGCTGGGTGTGCGCCATCTTGTTCTTCTTGGCGTAAGCCCATTCCACGTAGCCGATCGAGCCCTTGATGCGCTGCACGTTGGCGGCCACGCCTTCGTTGCCCTTGCCGCCCACGCCCACCACCCACTTGACGGCCGTGCCGGCGCCGATCTTGGTCTTGAATTCGGCGTTGGTCTTGGACAGGTAGTCGGTGAACAGGAAGGAGGTGCCGGAGCCGTCGGCGCGGTGCACCACCGTGATTTCCGTTGCCGGCAGCTTGGCGCCCGGGTTCAGGGCCGCGATTTCCGCGTCGTTCCACTGCTTGACCTTGCCCAGGTAGATGTCGGCCACCACGGCGCCGGTCAGTTTCAGCTGGCCCGGGGCGATGCCGTCCAGGTTCACCACGGTGACCACGCCGCCCATGATGGCGGGGAACTGCATCAGGCCTTCGGCGTCCAGGTCCTCGGCCTTGAGGGGCATGTCGGAGGCGCCGAAATCGACGGTCTTGGCCTTGATCTGCTTGATGCCGGCACCGGAGCCGACGGACTGGTAGTTCAGGCCATTGCCGGTGGCGGCCTTGTACGATTCCGCCCACTTGGCGTAGATCGGATAGGGGAAGGTAGCACCGGCGCCGGTCATGTCGGCGGCCACGGCGGCGGACGAGAATGCCATCACGGCGGCAGCGCCCACGACCATGGAGGTAAACAACTGTTTCATTCGCATATCAAGTCCTTCAAGAGTATGACAAGGGGTTGGAATGCTGCGCAGTCTACCGGCCAAATATGACAGGTTTATGACATCGCCTTAATTATCCGGAAACAGTGCGCTTACAGTGGCAGAGGGGCGTTTTGCCCAGCATCTTACCCCCTTCTTGTCACAATCGGACGGCCCGAACGGGCAATTATGACAGCCCATGTCATGCAGTTGTCATAATTAACATCTACACTGGCGCGCTGTAATACAGACGCTCTGATGACAGGCTAGAATCTACTATCTGCAAAGTGAACAAGAAGACTATGAAGCCTGATTTGCGTGCGGAAACAAACACTCCCAACATTTTCCTTGACCGGGAACTGTCCCAGCTCGCCTTCAACCGGCGCGTGCTGGCCCAGGCCGAGGACCGCGCCATTCCCCTGCTGGAGCGGCTGCGCTACCTGTGCATCGCCAGCAGCAACCTGGACGAATTCTTCGAAGTGCGGGTGGCCAGCCTGCTGGCGGCCGCCAGCGTGGACGGCGCCCTGTCCGAGCACCCGGCCCTGATAGCCACGCTGAGCCGCATCAGCCAGGAATGCCACGACCTGGTGGCCCACCAATATGAAATCCTGAACCAGGAAGTGTTGCCCCAACTGCAAGCAAAAGGCGTGCACCTGGTGCGACACAACGAGCGCAACGAGGCCCAGCGGGCCTGGGTCAAGGATTATTTCGAGCGCGAAGTGCGTCCCCTGCTGACCCCGATCGGCCTGGATCCGGCCCACCCCTTCCCCCAGGTGGTCAACAAGAGTCTCAATTTCATCGTCTCGCTGTCGGGCAAGGACGCCTTCGGCCGCGGCACGGCCATCGCCATCGTCAAGGCGCCGCGCGTGCTGCCGCGCGTGATCCGCCTGCCCGACCACCTGTCGAAAAGCGGCGGCGTGTCGTTCTGCCTGCTCTCGTCCATCATCCACGCCCATATCTCCGACCTGTTCGCCGGGCGCGAAGTGATCGCCTATTCCCAGTTCCGCGTCACCCGCGACAGCGACCTGTGGGTGGACGAGGATGAAGTGAAGAACCTGCGCCAGGCCCTCAAGGGCGAGCTGCAGGGGCGCCAGTTCGGCACCTCGGTGCGGCTGGAAGTGGCCAAGAATTGCCCGCCCGAGCTGTCCCAGTTCCTGCTCGACCAGTTCAACCTGCACCAGAGCCGGCTGTACGCCGTCAACGGCCCCGTCAACCTGGTACGGCTGACGGAAATGATAGACCACGTCAACCACCCTGCCCTGCGCTTCCCGCCGTTCTATCCGGGCATGGGCCGCAAGGCGCCCGGCACCGACATCTTCAGCGAGCTGCGCCAGCACGACATCCTGCTGCACCACCCGTTCCAGACCTTCCAGACCGTCATCGACTTCATCCGCAGCGCCGCCCATGACCCGGCCGTGGTGGCCATCAAGCAGACCATCTACCGCACCGGCATGAACTCGGACCTGATGGAGTCGCTGCTGACGGCCGCCCGCGAAGGCAAGGAAGTGACGGTGATCGTGGAACTGAAGGCCCGTTTCGACGAGGAAGCCAACATCAACTGGGCCGACAAGCTGGAACAGGCCGGCGCCCAGGTGGTGTACGGCGTGGTGGGCCTGAAGACCCACGCCAAGGTGGCGCTGGTGATCCGGCGCGAGGAAGGCGAGCTGCGCTACTACGCCCACCTGGGTACGGGCAACTACCACCCCACCACCACCAAGCTGTACACGGACTTCGGCCTGCTCACCTGCCATCCGCAGTTGAGCCAGGAGGTCAACGAAGTCTTCATCCACCTGACCAGCCTGACCAAGCCCCACAAGCTGACCCATTTGTGGCTGGCCCCGTTCGCGTTGCAAAACGAGATCATCAAGGCCATCCGCAACGAGGCGCGCATCGCGCGCGCGGGACGGCCGGGCCGGATTATTGTTAAAATCAATGCATTGGTAGACGAATCGGTGATACGGGCCCTGTACGCCGCCTCGAAAGACGGCGTCAAGATCGACCTGATCGTGCGCGGCGCCTGCACGCTCAAGCCGGGCGTGCCGGGGCTGTCGGAGAACATCAAGGTGCGCTCCATCATCGGCCGCTTCCTCGAACACAGCAGGATCTATTACTTCCGCAACGACCTGGCGCACGACGTGCTGCTGGCCAGCGCGGACTGGATGAGCCGCAACCTGTTCCGCCGCATCGAAGTGGCCTTCCCCGTGCTGGACCGGGCCCTCAAGCGGCGCGTGATTGCGGAAGGCTTGAACCCCTATTTGAAGGACAACACCAACGCCTGGGACCTGGAACCGGACGGCCACTATCAGCGCCGCAAGCCACGCGGCAAGCAGCCACCGTTCGGCGCCCAGCAGTTCCTGATGCAGTCGCTGGGCACGCCGGCCAGCGAAGCGGGTGACTGAGCACAAGGACGGCGGGCGCCCTGCCCGCCGGCCGTCGTGCCGTGACGTGCTGTTTTCGTATGACGGGAGAAAAGCATGGACCTGATATTGTGGCGGCACGCCGAGGCGGAAGAAGCCGGCCCCGGCCTGTCCGACCTGGAACGGGCCTTGACGGCCAAGGGCCAGAAGCAGGCCCGCCGCATGGGCCAGTGGCTCGATTCCCAGCTGCCCGAAAGCTGCCGCGTGCTGGTCAGTCCGGCCGTGCGCGCGCTGCAGACAGCCGAAGCGCTGGGGCGCAAGTATAAAATCCACGCCGACCTGGCGCCGGGCGCCGATCCGGAAGACATCCTGAAGGCGGCCAACTGGCCGGCCGGGCGCGAAGCCGTGCTGATCGTCGGCCACCAACCCACGCTGGGCCAGGCGGCCGCGCTGCTGATGACGGGCGAGGTGCAGGAATGGGATATCCGCAAGGCCGGCGCCTGGTGGCTGGCCCAGCGCGATCCGAGCGAACCGCTCAGCGTTTACCTGAAAGCGGTGATGGCGTCAGACCTGGTTGTAAAATGATAGCAATTAGCTGGGTTGGGCTTGCAAAGCGGTAACTATCTGCTACAGTTTAAGTGTACCAACTCTAGGGAGCAGCCGTCGTAAGTCGACTGATATGACTATGATTACCTGGTTCACCATGGGCATATTTGGTGGAATGATTGCCCTGGTAATTTACGAACTCGTGGAAGAAATGCGGGGGAGTAAGCACAAACTGATCGACCGCTATCACGAATAGCATACCGCTTCTTTGAAGCCCTGGCGCCAGCGGCAAGGTCCTTGCGGATTTTGCCTCTCGCGCCGTCATCATTTCTCCCTCCCCCATCGCAGTGGCGGCCTCCCTGGCCGCCCGGCCCGGGCCCATGCCAGCTTACATGCCCGACTTGAACTTGGTGAAGATGCGCGTGATGTGGCGGCGGATGTCGGCCGGCACCGCCTCCGGCGCGGCCATGCGCTGCTTGTCCGCGTCCGACAGGAACACGGTCTTGTTGTTGGCGATATCCTTGCGCACGAACTTCATGCCGGCCGTGTTCGGGTTGGCGTAGAACACCTTGTTGGTCAAGCTGGCATGCACCTGGCCGCGCAGGATGTAGTTGATCCACAGGTGGGCATTGTTCGGGTGCGGCGCGTCGGCCGGGATGGCCATGGTGTCGAACACGAGGGCAGCCGACGTCTTGGGCACCAGCACTTCGATCACGTTACCGTTCTTGGCGTCGATGGCGCGCTGGCGGGCGATGTTGATGTCGCCCGACCAGCCCAGCGCCACGCAGACGGCGCCGTTGGCCATGTCGTTGATGTAGCCGGACGAGCTGAACAGCGTCACGTAGGGCCGGATCGCCTGCAACATCTTGCCGGCCGCATCATAATCGGCCACGGCGGCCGAATAGGCCGGCTTGCCCAGGTAGATCAGCGCCGCCGGCAGCACTTCGGACGGCGAATCGAGGAAGGACACGCCGCACGACTTGAGCTTGGAGGCGTACTTGGGGTTGAAGATCAGCTCCCACGCGTTGTCCGGCATCGGCATGGTGCCCAGGGCCGCCTTGACCTTGTTGACGTTGATGCCTACCGTCGTGTAGCCCCACAGCCAGTCCACCAGGTAGTCGTTGTTGGGGTCGATCCTGGACAGCTTGCCCTGGATGGCCGGGTCCAGGTTGCCCAGGTTGCTCAGCTTGGACTTGTCGAGCTTGCGCAGCAGGTGGGCGTCGATCTGCAGCTTTGCCCACTGGGCCGTGGGCACCACGATGTCGTAGCCCGACTTGCCGGCCACCAGCTTGGAATTGAGGATCTCGTTGTTGTCGAACAGGTCATAGCGGACCTTGATGCCGGTCTCTTTTTCAAAATTCTTGACCGTATCGTCGGCAATGTAGTCCGACCAGTTGTAGATGTTGAGGACTTTCTCTTCCTGCTGCGCGCGCGCCGCGGGCGCGGCCAGCGCCGCCATCACCGCCGCTGCGGCCAGTCCCAAACCGAACAGCTTGCCCAACCCTTTGCCTGCCATGCCTGCCTCCTGAAGATGGAATTGCGTGTGAAGCCGAAATGATCGGGCATAGTGGTCACGATTGCAAGCACTGTCCTTCAGGCAAGAAAGTCGAAGGCGCTGCCGGCGCTGGCGCTGGCGCTGGCGCTGGCGCTGGCGCCGCCCGTCTGCGCCTGCTGGCTGTACAGCGCGGCCAGGGCATTGCCCTGGGCCGTGAGGGCCTTGGACAGCAAGGCCCGCTTGCCGTTGATGGTGGTGATTTCCTTGTTCAGCGTGGCCGCCTCGCGCCGGATCACGCTGTTGTCGGCCGTGAAGGCGCCGGCCTTGGCGGCCAGCTGGTCGGCCATGCCCTTGCCGCCGTTGCTCAGCAGCTTGGCCACCGCGCCCGCGTCGGCGGCCAGCGCGGCGGCCAGCTTCTTGTCGTCCACTTGCAGGTTGCCGCCGGCATCCTGGGTCACGCCGGCCTTGGCCAGGGCCTTGACCGACACCCCGTCGCCGCCCGTCTTGAGCAGTTGCGACAGCTGGCGGCTCACCTGCCCCAGCGCCACGTCGCCCTTCAGCTCGCCGCCCTGCAAGGCTTGCAGTTTCTGGTTCAGTTCGTTGTAGGCGGCCACGAAGGCGCGCACGTTCTTGCCCGTCTGGGCCGCGTCCGGCGCCGGCGCCTTGCCGTTGCCGGCCAGGCCGGCGGCCTTGGTCTGGAAGGCGGCCAGCGCGCTGTGCAGCTGGCCCAGGCCCGATAAGCGGGTCTGGTCGCGCACCAGCGTGGCGTTGAGCTTGGCCACGCCCGTGTTCTGCGAGGCCAGCGTCTGCTGCACGCGGTTGTAGACGTCGGTCGACGGCGTCGCGCCCTGATGGTTGGTATTGATACTGGAGGTGGCCATGGCTGTCCCGAAGTGTGGCCGCCACGGTGATGGCGGCGGATGCGGCCGGCACGGAATGGGCGCCGGCCCCGAGTTGCCTAATTATCCATTATTGCCGAATAATTAAAACGCGGAACAGCGCGGTATTTTGCCGTCTTCAGGCGCTTTGGCCGCCAGGCAGGCGCGGCACGGACAGCCTAGCGCAGGAACTTTGTGATGGCGGTCAGGGCGGCCGGGTCCAGGTTGATGAACTGGTAGCCGATCTTGAAATGGTCGCCGCTGAAGATGCAGTAGCTGACCTTGGAACGGCAGCTCACGATTTGCGCCTTGCCATCCAAAAACAATTCAAACGTGACGTTGCCCAGATGGCCGACCGCCAGCTTGTGCTCGAATGTGAGCGACATGCCGCTGGCGCCGATGTCCAGCGTGCGTGCCGGCTGGGGCGGCATGCCGTCCATGGCCACCACCGCTTTGGCGCGCATGATCTTGCGCGCGGCTGATCTCTGATCTACTGACACTTGCCGCCCCGTTACTGTAAGTCCATGTACAAAAGAAAACGGCGCACCGCGCCGCATGCCTGCCCGGCCAGCTGCGTCACGGCACAGCCCGGCCAAGACCACATTTTACAGGTCAAACGGCATCGGCGTGTCCCGGGGCGCTACGACTGCGTCAAATGTTCGGCGGCCGGCCGTCATTGATGCTCGCGCATGCGGGTAAAGGCATCGTCGATGCGCTCCACGGCAATAATGGTCATGCCTTCGATGGCTTGCTTGGGGGCGTTGGCCTTCGGAATCATGGCCAGCGAGAAGCCCAGCTTGGCCGCCTCGCGCAGCCGCTCCTGGCCCCGCGGCGCCGGCCGGATCTCGCCGGCCAGGCCCACCTCGCCGAACACGACGAAGCCGCGCGGCAGCGGCTTGTTGCGCATCGACGAATTGATGGCCAGCAGCACGGCCAGGTCGGCCGCCGGCTCCGTGATCTTGACCCCGCCCACGGCGTTGATGAACACGTCCTGGTCGAAGGCGGCGATGCCGGCGTGGCGGTGCAGCACGGCCAGCAGCATGGCCAGCCGGTTCTGCTCCAGGCCCACGGACAGGCGGCGCGCGTTGGGCTGGTGGCTGGCGTCGACCAGGGCCTGGATTTCCACCAGCAGCGGCCGGGTGCCCTCCTGCGTCACCATCACGCAGGAACCGGGCACCTGGTTGTCGTGCTGGGACAGGAACAGGGCCGACGGGTTGGACACGCCCTTCAAGCCCTTGTCCGTCATGGCGAACACGCCCAGCTCGTTGACGGCGCCGAAGCGATTCTTGATGGCCCGCACCAGGCGGAAGCTGGAATGGCTGTCGCCCTCGAAGTACAGCACCGTATCGACAATGTGCTCGAGCACGCGGGGGCCGGCCAGCGCGCCCTCCTTGGTCACGTGGCCCACCAGGATGATGGTGATGCCGGTGGTCTTGGCCACGCGCGTGAGCTGGGCCGCGCATTCGCGTACCTGGGCCACGGAACCGGGCGCGGAACTGAGCGCGTCCGAATACATGGTCTGGATCGAGTCGATCACGGCCACCTGGGGCCGCAGCTCGGCCAGCGTGCCGAGGATCTTCTCGAGCTGGATCTCGGCCTGCAGTTTCAGTTCGCGCGCGTCGATGGCCAGGCGCTTGGCGCGCAGCGCGATCTGGGCGCCCGACTCCTCGCCCGACACATACAGCACGCTTTTCACATGCGACAGGTTGGCCAGCGCCTGCAGCAGCAGGGTCGACTTGCCGATGCCGGGATCGCCGCCGATCAGCACCACGCCGCCAGCCACCAGGCCGCCGCCCAGCACGCGGTCGAATTCCTCGATGCCGGTGCCAAAGCGCGGCACGTCGATGGCGTCGATGTCGGCCAGCGACAGCACGGGCGCCGTCTGCGCCAGCGCCTGGTGCCCGGTATTGGAGTAGCGGTTGACGCCGGGCGCCTCGACGACCGTTTCCACCATCGTGTTCCACTGCTGGCAGGCGGCGCACTGGCCGGTCCACTTGTTGCTGATGGCGCCGCAGTCGCTGCAGGTGTAGTTGGTCTTGACCTTGGCCATATCAACCTTCGACCACGCGCACGCGCGGCGCCAGCGCGCACATGAGTTCATAGCCGATGGTGCCGGCCGCCTCGGCCACCTCGTCGATCGGCATGCCGCGGCCCCACAGGGTCACGGCGCTGCCCACGCGGGCCTGGGGGATGGGCGTCAGGTCCACCGTCAGCATGTCCATCGAGACCCGGCCCACCAGGCGCGTGCGCACGCCGTCCACCAGCACCGGGGTGCCCAGCGGCGCGTGGCGCGGATAACCGTCCGCGTAGCCGCAAGCCACCACACCCACCCGCATCGGGCCGTCGGCCTGGAAGCGGCTGCCGTAGCCGACCATGTCGCCCGCGGCGATGTCCTGGATGCCGATGATCTCGCTGGCCAGCGTCATGGTCGGCTGCAGGCCGAAGTCGGCCGCGCTCTTGCCGCCCGGCGTGCCGCCGTACAGCATGATGCCGGGGCGCACCCAGTCGTTGGCCAGCACGTCGGCCAGTTCGCCCTGCTGCAGCACGCCGGCCGAATTGGACAGGCTGCGCGGGCCCGGCAGGCCGGCCGCACCAAGCTCGAAGCGGCGGATCTGCTCGCGCAGCGGCAGGCGCGGGTGGGCGATTTCGTCGGCGTTGGCAAAGTGGGTCATCATGGTGATCTCGCCCACGCAGGCCAGCGCGCGCAGGCGCGCATGGGCGGCGGCGAACGCCTCGGGCTTGAAGCCGAGGCGGTTCATGCCGGTGTTCATCTTCAGGTGCAGGTTCAGCCTGGCGGGCAGCGTGGCCGCCTCCAGCCAGGCGATCTGCTGTTCGCAGTGGACGGCGCCATTGAGGTCGTACTTGGCCATCGTCTCCAGGTCGGACGGATCGAAAAATCCCTCCAGCATCATGATCGGCCGGGTCCAGCCCATTTCGCGCAGGCGCACCGCATTGTCGAATTCGATCAGGGCCAGGCCGTCGGCCGCCGCAAAGCCGCGCATGGCCCGTTCCAGCCCATGGCCATAGCCGTTGGCCTTGACCACGGCCCAGGTCTTGGCGTGCGGCGTGCACTGGCGGGCGCGGGCCAGGTTGTGCTGCATGGATTCGAGGTGGATGGTTGCAACTATCGGCCGTGGCATAGGAAATCTGGGCTGGATGAAGGAAGCCGTATTTTACCGGAGCCTGCCCGTTCTGCGCGGGTCCACTTTGCGCGCCGCGCTGGGACCACCGTGCGCGCGCCGCATGCCCCGGCTGCCCGCCGGCCATATCAGGCCCGCCGCCGGTTTGCTTCGGATCGCAGGCCATTTATGGTATAAAGCAGACCAGATAAGCTTTCAGGCCCCTGTATGAATCGTGGTTTTTATACCATCATGGCAGCGCAGTTCTTTTCGTCCCTGGCGGACAATGCGCTGCTGTTTGTTGCGATCGACCTGTTGATCAGTATGAAGTCGCCGGCATGGATCACGCCACTGCTGAAGTTATCGTTCGTGCTGTTTTACGTGCTGCTGGCCGCATTCGTGGGCGCTTTCGCCGACTCGCTGCCCAAGGGCCGGGTCATGTTCATCGCCAACCTGATCAAGATCGCCGGCTGCGCCCTGATCTTCTTCCAGGTCCATCCGCTGCTGGCCTATGCCGTGGTGGGCTTTGGCGCGGCCGTCTATTCGCCCGCCAAATACGGCATCCTGACGGAGCTGCTGCCGCCGGAAAAGCTGGTGGCGGCCAATGGCTGGATCGAAGGCCTGACGGTCGCCTCCATCATCTTCGGTACCGTCATGGGCGGCGCGCTGGTGAGCGGACGCACCTCGGCCTTCCTGCTTGGCTTTGACGTGCCCTTCATCGACACCGGCATCGACACCCCGACCGAAGCGGCATTGTGCGTGGTGGCCGGCATCTACGTGCTGGCGACCCTGTTCAACCTGAAAATTCCCGACACCGGCTGCAAATACCCGCACCAGGAACACAACCCGATCAAGCTGGTGACCGACTTCGCCAACTGCTACGGCCTGCTGTGGAAGGACAAGCTGGGACAGATCTCGCTGGCCGTCACCACGCTGTTCTGGGGCGCGGCGGCCACCTTGCAGTTCATCGTGCTCGAATGGGCCAAGAAGTCGCTGCACCTGCCCTACGACAAGGCCACCAGCCTGGTAGGCGTGGTCGCCATCGGCGTGGCGGCCGGCGCCGTGCTGTCGGCCTGCTTCATCTCGCTGCGCAAATCGCTCTCCGTGATCCCGCTCGGCATCGCCATGGGCGGCATCGTGATGGGCATGACGCTGGTCCATTCCGTCTGGCTGGCCTATCCGCTGCTGATCCTGGTGGGCGTGCTGTCGGGCTTCTTCCTGGTGCCGATGAACGCGCTGCTGCAGCACCGCGGCCACGTGCTGATGAGCGCGGGCCACTCGATCGCGGTGCAGAACTTTAATGAAAACCTGTCCATCCTCACCATGCTGGCCGTCTACTCGCTGATGCTGCGCGTGCACCTGGAGCTGGACGCCATCATCATCCTGTTCGGCCTGTTCGTGGCCGGCGTCATGTTCCTCATCATGCGCAAGCATGCGGCCAATCAGCGCGAGCACGATTCGCTGGCCCTGATCGGCGAGGCCAAACACTAAGCGCCTGGGCCTCGCCAGGCCCTCAGCACGGCAGCGTGCCGGCCAGCCGGCGCGCCGCCGCCTGGCCGCGCCAGTCGTCCGGCACCACGAAGCCGCGCCGGCATTCCACCCACCAGCCATCGCGCGGCGTCACCACCGCCACCATCTGCGGCGCGGCCACGGTAGCCATGTGGCGCTGCAAGGCGGCCTGCAATTCCAGCCGGTCCAGCACCGGCGCCGTCGCCAGCGGCGCCTTCATGGGCGCCAGCCATTCCAGGCGCGGCATCAGCATGAAGTACTCCCCTTGCAGCGCCACCGACTCAGCTGACGTCAGCCAGAAGCCGTGGCAATGGGGTTGCGAGATGCCGTCCAGCGCACGCCACGCACCACCCGGATAGAACAGCCAGCCCTTGACCAGCGCCTGGGCGCTATCGACCGGCTGCGGCAGCAGCGCCTGCGCGGCCGGATGGCCGGCCAGCGCCAGCTGCTTGTCGAGGATCTTGCGCATCTTGGCGCCCAGCGTGTCGGCCAGATTGGGGCCGATCAGGCAATTGAAGCTACCGTCATCGGCGTCCCGTGGCGACTCACAGTCGAGCAGGTAGAACTTGGTGGCGAACTCCCAGTGCAGCAGGCGGCTGCCGGCGCGCAGCAGGAAGTCGAACTCGCCCACCGTGTCGTTGCGGTTGGCGCGCACCTGCAGGCCGTGTGCGGCCAGCATGCCGTGCTGCTGGAAATAGAAGGCCATCAGCTTTTCCGCATACAGGCCCAGACGGGAATAGAAACGCTGTCCCAGCGCCGCATCGAGCGGCGCCGGATCGGCTTCCAGCGCGGCCAGCCAATCGGCCACGGCCGGCGTCACCGGGCCCAGTGTGGCGATGCGGCCCTGCCAGTGCGGCGAAGCCGGGTCCAGCAGGTCGGGCGCGTCCAGCAACCAGGCCAGGGCGCGCACGTGGGGGCGGGTCAGCCGCCCCCAGCGGCGCTCGAATTGCGCCTGGAAGGTGTCGGCGGCGCTGGCGTCAGGCGGCGTGGTCACGCGTGGCCCTGGCCAGGCACAGGTCGGCCCACGCCTTGGCCTTGTCTTCCGGCCGGCGCAGCAGGTCGGCCGGATGGTAGGTGGCCACCACGGGCAATTCGCCGTAGCGGTGCACCTTGCCGCGCGAGGCCACGCCCAGCAGGCCCTTGGCGGCTGCCTGGCCGAAGGTGAGCACCATGCCGGCGCCCGTCAGTGCCAGCTCCCGTTCCAGGAAGGGGCGGCAGGCCGCCACTTCGTCCGGCGTGGGGGCCCGTTCGGCGCCGTCGGCGCCGGCCGGGCGGCATTTGACAAGGCCAGTCAGGTAGACCTCCTTGTCCGTCGTCAGGCCGATCGCCTTCAGCATGTTGTCGAGCAGCTGGCCCGCTTCGCCGGCCACGGCGCGGCCTTCCTTTTCGTCGAGGCGGGTCGGTGCGGCGGTGATCGCCATCCATTGCGCGCCCGTGTGGCCGCGGCCCTGCACGGTGGCGCGGCGCGTGGCGCACAGCTCGCAGCGGGTGCAGCCGGCGATGGCGGTCTTCAACGCCGGCCAGTCCATGGCGGCGATGGCTTCCTCGCTGACGGGCGCCGGACGGGCCGGCGCCGGGGCCTCGTCGAACCAGGCCGTGGAATTTTCGTCATCAAGGTCGGCGGCCGATGCGTTGGCCGAGGCGTCGTCAACGACATCGGCAAGCGAGGCGTTGGCGGCGTCGATCGCGGCGGTGGCAGCGCCGATTTCACTGGCGGCGGCAGCGGCCGGCGGTGCGGCGACATGCGGCACCTCAGGCGCGGCTGCGGCGGCCTCGCGCGCGGGCGCGGACGCAGGGGCAGGTGCGGATGCGGATGCGCCTGAGGTGGCGGCAGCGGATGCGGCTGCGGATGCCGACGCGGGTACGGGTACGGGTACGGGTGCAGGTGCCGCTGGCGACGCGGGTGCCGGCTCGGCATCTGCATGCGCTGGCGCGGCCTCGGGCGCTGGCGTCATCGCACGCGCATAGGCATCCTCGGCTACAGGCACGGGAACAGTTGCTGCTGGCGTAGTAGAGACGACCAGCGCCGGCGGCACATCCATCGCCTCGACCGGGTTGGCGTCGGCCGGCGACGCTGCCGGATGGCGCAGCTTCCACTGGGCCCCGATGCCCATCTCGTCGAGGAATACGGTACTGCGGGCTGATTGCTGACTCATAATCCGAACCGCATGACGATTGCGTCCTCGCGTTGCTGATTGGCGGCCGGGTAGTAAGCCTTGCGCCGGCCGATCTGTTGGAATCCATAGCGCTGGTAGATTTCCAGCGCCCGCGTGTTCGAAGGCCGCACTTCCAGCAGCACCGACTCCATGCCCAGCCCGCGCGCGCAGGCCACAGCCTGGTTCAGCAGGAAGCGTCCCAGCCCCTGTCCCTGGCGCGCGGCCGACACGGCCACGTTGAGCAGGTGGGCTTCATCGACGATGGCCATCAGCAGGAAATAGCCCAGCAGTTCGCCGCCCGTGTCGCGCAGCACCCAGGCCTGGTAGCCGCTGGCCAGCGAATCGTCGAAATTGGCGCGGCTCCACGGATGCGGGTACACAGTCTGCTCGAGCGCCACCACGTCATCCAGGTCGGCAAGCTGCATCGGCTCGTAGTGGAGCCGGGCCAGATCCCACACTGGCTTCATGCGCCCCCTCCGTCCACCTTGGCCAGCTTGGCCGCCTGCATGTCGCGCCGTTCGGCGCTGGTGAAAGCGATCTTGTTACGCAGGTACAGCGGCTGCGCTTCGGCCGCCGGGACCGCGTGCCCAGCCCCAAAGGCCACGGCGGCCAGCTGCGCGATCTGGGCCGCGTGCGGCATCACCTGCTGGTGCGCGCCGGCGGCGCAAGGCAGCGGCGCCAGCGCCTCGCCATAGGCGGCAAAGCCGTTGCCGCAGGCAGCGGGCTGGCCCTGCGGCTGCACCAGTTCCGGCGCGGCCAGCGCCGGCGCCAGCACCACGGCCGGCGCCACGGCGTTGTCGTCGAAATGATATTGAGCCCAATAGACCTCCCCCATGCGCGCATCGAGCACGGTCAGCACGTCGCCGGCGCCGAACTGCTGGCGGCAGGCCAGCGCCATGGCGTCCAGCGTCACCACCGGCACCACGGGCAGGCCGGCGCCAAACGCCAGGCCCTGGGCGATGCCGCAGGCAGTGCGCACACCGGTAAACGAACCGGGGCCGGAACCGAAGGCGATGGCGTCGCAATCCTTGAGGGCGATGCCGGTTTCGGCCAGCAGCTCCTGGATCATGGGCAGGATGGACTGGGAATGGGTGCGCACGCCCGACGAGGCGCGCTCGGTCACGACGCCGCCGCGCAGCAATGCGCAGGAGGCCAGTTCGGACGAGGTTTCAATGGCAAGTATGGTAAGCATCCCGTATTTTAACCCGCGTCCCCCGGGTGCGGTCTAGCCAACCTGCCTTTTGTGCGCGGCGCGCCGGCCGTTTCCCATGCGCAGCCGGGCCGGGGCATGTAGAATATGCGCGATCGGCGCCTGGCGCCCCGTTTTTGCAGTGACATGCCATGCACAGTCTGACCCTCAGTACCGAAAATCGCGCCGAAGCGGCGGCCGCCCTGGCCGGCGAACGCTGGGTCGTGGCCTGCCTGTGCGCCGCCTGGTGCGGCACCTGCGCCAGCTATCGCGCGGCCTTCGACGAGGTGGCGGCGCGCCACCCGGACAAGTTCTTCCTGTGGATAGACATCGAGGACAATGCGGACGTGGTGGGCGACCTGGACGTGGAGAACTTCCCTACCCTGCTGATCCAGCATGGCGAACAGGTGGCCTTCTTCGGCACCATGCTGCCCGACGCCGGCCTGGCGCACCGCCTGGTGCAAGCCCAGTCGGCCCACAGTGACGCGGAACTGGCAACGCTGACGTCCGCCAGCGAAGAACGCCGACTATGGCAGCGCGACTGCAACCTGCGCACGCTGCTGCGGGCCGCGCAAGCCTGAACGCCAAATCCGCCGCAGCCAACGACTCCGCGGCCGTCCGTTTGAAGCAAGCGGCAGCGTGGTGACGGCGGCCCTTACAGCAGCCCGCCTTACAGCAGCCCCTTAGACCGTGCCTGGAACCGTCCCTTCGGCAGGCACGTGCCAGCGAATCAGCATTTCCTCGGCCAGCATCGGCTTGCTGTAGAAATACCCTTGCGCCAGGTGGCAGCCGTGGCGCAGCAGGAAGGCGGCCTGCTCCTCCGTCTCCACCCCTTCCGCGATCACCGACAGGTTCATGCTCTTGCCCAGCTGGATGATGGCGATGGCGATGGCTTCGTCGTTGACGTCGGTCGAAATGTCCTTGATGAAGGAGCGGTCGATCTTGAGCGTCTGCACCGGCAGCTGCTTGAGGTAGGCCAGCGAGGAGTAGCCGGTGCCGAAATCGTCGATCGCCAGCCCCACCCCGATCGAGTGCAGGTCGTTGATGAAATTGAGCGCGTCGCCCGTGTTCATGATGACGGACTCCGTCACCTCCAGCTGCAGCCGCTCCGGCTCCAGCCCCGTCTCGTGCAGGATGTCGGCCACCATGTTGACGATGCTGCCCCGCTCGAACTGCTTAACCGACAGGTTGACGGCGATCTTGGGCACGTGCAGCCCGGCCTCCTGCCAGCGCACCATCTGGCGGCAGGCTTCGTACAACACCCACTTGCCCAGCTGGTTGATGAAGCCCGTGTCCTCGGCCAGCGGGATGAAGCGCACCGGCGGCACCAAGCCCAATTCCGGATGGTTCCAGCGCACCAGCGCCTCGACGCCCACCAGGCGGCCGGTGTCGATCTCCACCTGCGGCTGGTAATTGAGGAACACCTCCTCCTTCTCGATCGAGCGGCGCAGGAAGGTTTCCAGCCGCAGCCGCTCGACCCCCTCGCCCGTCATGGACGGCGCGTAGAAGCTGTAGCCGTTGCGCCCACGCGCCTTGGCCTGGTACATGGCCACGTCGGCATTGCGGATCAGCATATTGAGGTCGGTGGCGTCGGTCGGGAACAGGCTGATGCCCACGCTGCAGGTGACGAACAGTTCGTGTCCGGCCACCATGAAGGGCTGCTCGAACATGGCCACCAGCTTCTCGGCCACCAGGCTGGCGCTGTACTGGCCGTCCACATCCTCCAGCAGCACGATGAATTCGTCGCCGCCCAGACGCGCCAGGGTGTCGCCCTCGCGCAGCTTTTCCTGCAACGCCTTGGCCACCTGCTTGAGCAGCTCGTCGCCGATGTGGTGGCCCAGCGTGTCGTTGACGTTCTTGAAGCGGTCCAGGTCGATGAACAGCAGCGCCAGCTGCTCGTTGTCGCGCGTGGCCCGCTGCAGCGCGTGCTGCAGGCGGTCGTTGAACAGCAAGCGGTTGGGCAGGGCCGTCAGCGGGTCGTGGTGGGCCAGGTGGTCCAGCTTTTCCTGCGACTCCTTGACCAGCGTGATGTCGCTGAACACGCCCACATAGTGCGTGGTCTGGCCCCGGTTGTCGCGCACGGCGCTCACGGTCAGCCATTCCAGATACAGTTCGCCGCTCTTGCGCAGGTTCCAGATCTCGCCGCGCCAGAAGCCCGTCGTCACCAGCTCGGTCCACAGGTCCTGGTAGAACGCTTCATCGTGGCGGCCCGAGCGCGTCAGCGTGCGATCCTTGCCCACCGCCTCCTGCTCGCTGTAGCCGGTGATCTGGGTGAAGGCCGGGTTGACGGCGACGATCTTGCCGTCCGCGTCCACCACCATCACGCCGTCAGCGATATGCTCGAGCACCGTGGCCGACAGGCGCAGTTTTTCCTCTGCCTCCTTGCGTGCCGAAATGTCGGCATAGACCCAGATGCTGCCCTCGTTGGGGCGGTTCTGGTCGATCGCGCAGCCGCTCACCATGCACCAGAACAGGGTGCCGTCCTTGCGCCGGTAGTGGCGCTCCTCGCTGAAATAGTCGCCCGAGGCCAGCGACGGATACTGGCGCGCGCCGGCCGCCTCGAAATCGAAGGCGTTGGGGAACACGATGGCGGTGGAACTGCCCGCCATGGCGCCCGGTTCGTAGCCGAACAGCTCTTCGCAGCGGCGGTTGACGGAGACGATGGCGCGGTTACGCACGAACATCACGCCGAACATCACGTTGTCCAGGATGGCGCTCTGCTCGGCCAGCAGCGCTTCGATGCGCATTTCGTTGTGCTTGCGCTCGCTGATGTCGGAGATGATGCCGTCCACCCAGGGCGAACCGCCGTCGCCGTCGGCCGCCTGCGGCTGGCCGTTCTCGGCCACCCAGCGCTCGGTGCCGGCGGCGTCGATGATGCGGTATTCGATCTCGTAGGGCTGGCAGTCGCGCACGGCCTGGGCCACGCAGCGGCGCTGCAGCTTGCGGTCTTCCGGGCAGATCAGGTTGGCCCAGGAGTGGGTGGTGCTGCGCATGAACTGGGCGGCCGAATAGCCGGAAATGTCCTCGATGGCGTCCGACACGAAGTCGATCGGGCCGTCCGGGCGGAAACGGAACACGGCGCCCGGCACCTGGGTGACGATGGTGCGGAAGCGTTCCTCGCGCTGGCCGATATCCTCGAACAGGTGCTTGATGGCCACCCGCATCTGCTCCAGCTGGCCGGCCAGCCGTCCCAGCTCGTCGCTGCCGGTCAGGTCGAGCCGGGTTTCGAAGTCGCCATGCGACAGGCGGTCGGAAAAGCGCATCAGCTTGCGCAGGGGCTTGAGCAGGCGCTTGTTCAGGAACAGCACGATCAGCAGCAGCGACACGGTGAGCTGGGCCGCCAGCACGAACACGTAGGACAGCTGCTTCTCGCGCAGGTCCTGCTGGCTGCGTGCGTCGTCCATTTCGACCACGATGCGGCCGATATGCTCGCCCCGCACCAGGATTTCGCGCTCGGCGCGGAACACGTTGCCGGTGGCGCGGCGCGGCGACTGCACGCTGATGAACTGGGTGTCGGCCTGGCCCGTCACTTCCACCCGCAGCACGGACCGGTCGCGCATCACCGATTCGACCAGCGAATGGGCCGATTCGGCGTTCATGTTCCACAGCGATTCCTGCATGCCCAGCGCCAGGATGTCGGCGTTGCGCTGCAGCGCCTCGTTGAGGGCGACCTTGGCCGACTGCTGCTCGTGCACGCCGATCAGCAGGTAACTGCCTATCATGGCCGGGATCACCAGGCCGCCGAATACCACCAGCAGCAGCGCGCCATAGATCGACAGGCCGTACAGCGCGGTAAGCCGGGAGCGCCATTGCTGGTACAGGGCACTAGTCATGCACGTGCCGCACCGCTGCGGCCTGTCTGATAAGTTTGCATCGTCAAGCTGGGTTGGTTGGATTCATGCCGGCGCGCGCCTGGGCGGTGCGCCGGTATCGTATAAAACGCAAACTTTGTCCTACACGGAATTATGCACGGAAAGAGCGGGAAAAGTCATCTGCCCGTCATCTGCCCGTCATCCGGCCGGCCCCGGACGGGGCGGCGCCAGCAAAAAAGCCGCAGGCAGGCTATGATCTGCGCTCTTAACCTGAGGAACCGCCATGACCCTATCCATGTACTCCGCATCCGTGCCAGTGTTCAAACAGATCCTGAACAGTTTGCTGGCCATCCTCGACAAGGCCGAAACCCACGCCGAAGAGAAAAAAATCGACCCGCAAGCGCTGCTGCAGTTCCGTCTGTATCCGGACATGCTGCCCTTTACCCGCCAGATCCAGATCGCCTGCGACTTCGCCAAGGGCTGCAGCGCCCGCCTGGGCGGGGTGGACGTGCCCGCCTACGAGGACGACGAGCGCAGCTTCGCCGAACTGAAGGCGCGCATCCTCAAGACGCTGGCCTTCATCGACACCGTGCCGCAGGACCAGATCGCCGGCAGCGAAGAGCGCGCCATCACCACCGGCAGCGGCGAGAAGACCAAGCACTTCACGGGCCAGACCTATCTGTTCCACTACGCCCTGCCCCACTTCTTCTTCCACGCCACCACGGCCTACGACATCCTGCGCCACAATGGCCTGGACATCGGCAAGAAGAACTTCATCGGCACATATTAATAGCGCCCGGCCGGCGCCCGCCCGCGGCGCCGGCCTTTAAGTCAGGTGTTGCGGCGCGGATAGCCCTGGGCCAGGATGCGCTGCCACACCAGTTCCTTCTGGTCGGCCGTCATGGCCACCCAGTGCGCCACTTCCACCACGGTGCGGCCGCAGCCGCGGCAAATCTCGTCGAAGGTGGTGGAGCACACGGCCACGCACGGGGTGTCGGGCCGCAGGGGCAGATCGTTCTTCATCTTATTTCACCTGCACACCCAGCTTGGCCCAGCCGTCATGGCCCAGGGCCCGCAGGGTCTCGATGTTCTTCTCGAAGATGTCGCTCGCCTCGGGGAAGGCGTCCACGGCCCGCTCCACGCTTTCTTCACGCAGCAAATGCAGCGTGGGCCACGGCGAACGGTTGGTATAGTTCTCGATATCGTCCGCCTCCGTGTCGGCAAACTGGTATTGCGGATGGAAACTGGCCACCTGCAGCTCGCCCACCAGGTCCATGTCTTCCAGCGCGGCGTCGGCCACGTCCAGGAATTCGTTGTAGTCCTGGAAATCGGTCAGCACATTGGGGTGGATCAACAGCGTGGTGTCGACCGCTTCCGGGTCGACATCGGACAGGTATTGCAATTCATCCATCAAAGTCGTCAGCAATTCCTCCGGCGTGGCGGCGTCGCACACGACGTAACGCACCTGCTTCTTGACGTGGACCGCCTTGGCGAAGGGGCACAGGTTGAGGCCGATGACGGCCTTTTCCAGCCATTGTTCGGTCGCGGCGATGATGGCGGCGTGGTCCGCGGCAGAGGTGCTCATAGGTTCGATTTCCAATTTCAAAACCCGAATTGTACGCACTCTTTGCGCCATCTCATACTTTGGCCGCGCGCCGCTTGCGCCGCGCCCCGCGCCGTACCATGCTGACGCCGTGGCGCTGGCCGCCTGCGCCGGCATCTGCCGTGAATGGCATGACAACTGTATTGTACTCACCAGCAATTATTGCCAAATTGCATTAAAATGCCGGGCCGTCACGCGGCTGACATATTTCTTGACTCAGCTAGTCGACCTTCGTACACTCCACGTTTATTCATGTCCGTTCGGCGTTACCTGCCGACAACACTGGAATACTATGCAAGCACGCAATAACACTTCCGCGGCACTGACGGCGCTGGCACTGATGCTGGCGCCCGCGCTCAGCCAGGCCGCCGACGCGGGCCTGCCGGCCGCCCCGGCCACCGCGCCGGCCGCCACCAAGGCCACCGTCCCCGACCCGTTCTTCACCGCCAAAGTCGACAGCAAGCAGGCCAGGCCCGCCAGCGAAGACGCGCTGCGCGAGACGGACGTGTGGGGCCGCATCCGCTCCGGTTACGCCATTCCCGACCTGGACAACCCGCTGGTGGCCAAGCACATCACGTGGTACAGCAGCCGGCCCGACTACATGGCGCGCACCACGGCGCGCGCCTCGCGCTACCTGTTCCACGTCGTCACGGAACTGGAAAAACGGGGCATGCCGACCGAACTGGCGCTGCTGCCGTTTATCGAATCGGCCTTCAACCCGCAAGCACTGTCGAGCGCCAACGCGGCCGGCATGTGGCAGTTCGTGCCCGGCACGGGGCGCGACTTCAACCTGAAACAGAACGTGTTCAAGGACGAGCGGCGCGGCATCGTAGCCTCGACCGACGCCGCCCTGACCTACCTGCAGCGCCTGTATGACATGTTCGGCGACTGGCAACTGGCGCTGGCCGCCTACAACTGGGGCGAAGGCTCGGTGCAGAAGGCGATCCAGCGCAACCGCGCGCTGGGCAAGCCGACCGACTTCGAAAGCCTGGCCGAGCTGATGCCGGCCGAGACCCGCAACTACGTGCCCAAGCTGCAGGCCGTCAAGAACATCATCGCCAATCCAGGCCAGTACGGGCTGACCCTGCCGCTGATCGACAACCAGCCCTATTTCACGGCCGTCGACAAGACCAGCGACATCGACCTGACCATCGCCGCCCACCTGGCCGAACTGTCGGTCGATGAATTCAAGGCCCTGAACCCGCAGTTCAACCGCCCCGTCATCACGGGCGGCGAGCACACCAAGATATTGCTGCCGCAGGAGAACGCGGAAAAGTTCCACCTGAACCTGGCCCAGTGGGGCCGCGCCCTGTCGACCTGGACCACGCACAAGATCACCACCGCCCGCGAACGGATCGAAACGCTGGCTTCCAGGTTCCACACCACGCCGGAAGTGATACGCCAGGCCAACAACATCCCGCAAAAGACGGTGCTCAAGGCCGGCTCCACCATCCTGGTGCCCAAGCTGGCCACCTCGGCCAACGTCGATATCGCGCCGGAAGTGGCCGACAACGCCGTCGTCGCGCTGGAAGCGGACCGCGGCAACAAGCGGGCCCGCGGCTACAAGGCGGCCCGCCGCCACGACGCGGACGAGGACGACGCGCCCGTCAAGCTGGTCAAGGCCCACGTGACCCGCTACCAGCACAAATCCCGGCACCGCAGCGAGGACTGAACACCGCGATGGCAATGATGAAAAGTTGCCAGCACGGCCCACACGCCCTACAATCTCGGTCTTGCGGCAGCCAGACCGGGAGCGCGCAAAGTTGCGTTCCAGGACGGCGCCTGTATCTACGCCGGCCTGGCCACCACTACCAAACAACCCATACTGTCGTCGTCGCCGCCTACGGGGCGGCGTAGCGGCGCAGCAGTAGCAATCGGAGTCTATATGGCGTTCTTGCAAGGCAAAAAAATCCTCATCACCGGTTTGCTGTCGAACCGCTCCATCGCTTACGGCATCGCCAAGGCTTGCCACCGCGAAGGCGCCGAGCTGGCCTTCACCTACGTCGGCGAGCGCTTCAAGGACCGCATCACCGAGTTCGCCGCCGAATTCGGCAGCTCGCTGGTCTACGATTGCGACGTCTCGAGCGACGAGCAGATCGCCGCCCTGTTCACCGACCTGGCCAAGAGCTGGTCGCAGCTGGACGGCCTGGTGCACGCGATCGGCTTCGCGCCGCGCGAAGCGATCGCCGGCGACTTCCTGGACGGCCTGACCCGCGAGAACTTCCGCATCGCCCACGACATTTCCGCCTACAGCTTCCCGGCCATGGCCAAGGCCGCCCTGCCCCTGCTCAAGGAAGGTTCGGCCCTGCTGACCCTGTCGTACCTGGGCGCCATCCGCGCCATCCCCTACTACAACACCATGGGCCTGGCCAAGGCGTCGCTGGAAGCGTCGGTACGCTACCTGGCAGAAAACCTGGGCAAGCTGGGCATCCGCGCCAACGGCATTTCGGCCGGCCCCATCAAGACCCTGGCCGCGTCCGGCATCAAGGACTTCGGCAAGCTGCTGGGCTTTGCCTCGTCGCACGCGCCGCTGCGCCGCAACGTCACCATCGAAGAAGTGGGCAACACGGCCGCCTTCATGCTGTCGGACCTGGCCTCCGGCATCACCGGCGAGATCACCTATGTGGACGGCGGCTTCTCGCACGTCATGGGCCTGAACGCCGAAGACTACACCTGATCGCCGGCGCGGCGCATCCCACGGGCCGCCCCTGCCGGGCGGCTTTTTTACATCCGGGCCCGGCTGCGGCCGGCCCACCTGATCCCGGCTCACCGCCCCTCACTGCCATGACCACTCCCCCGTTCGCCACCCCACTGTCCGACGATGAATACGAGGCGCTCGGCGCGCTGCTGGCCACGGCCGGCGCCCGCGTGCCCGACGTGTCCACCCTGGAAGGCTTCCTGACGGCGCTTGTCGTCGCCCCCGGCCTGACCCCGCCCAGCACCTGGCTGCCGCGCATGTGGGACGACGCGGCCGGCGCGGCCGACACGGAGCGGGCCCTGGGACTGATCCTGCGCCACTACAACCACCTGGCGCAATGGCTGATGGAAGACGCCGCCAGTTTCGAGCCCATCTTCCACTGCGGCCCGGAATGGGGCATCGCGGCCTGGTGCCAGGGCTTCCTGGCGGCGATGGAACTGGACGCCGGCGGCTGGGCACCGCTGCTGGCCACGCAAGCGGACTGGTTCGCGCCCATGCAGCAACTGGCCGCGTCGGAACAGCGCCAGCCCGCCATGACGGACGAGGAAACACAACGGTGGATGGATGCCGTGGCGCCGGCCGTGATCGCGATCAACGCAGTGCGCCTGCAGCAACAGGGCGCCAGCGGGACTGGTGCCTCCCGTCCCGTCCAGCGCGCCACGCCCAAGGTCGGGCGCAACGACCCCTGCCCTTGCGGCAGCGGCAAGAAATACAAGAAATGCTGCGGGGCCGATGCCTGATCCCGTGCCCGCGCCGGCCCGGCCCGGGACGGCCACGGCCCGCCTGCGGCCCCGCCGCCGGCCAACCGCACCAGCCGCCTAGTCCGAGCCGCCCAGCGCGCGGGTGATCTTGTCCGTTTGCGACGCTTCCGCGATCACCTGCCTGACTTTGGCGCGCTTCTTGACGACGGCCTGGCGCACTGCCGGCTGGACTTCGCTGACCTGCTCCAGCGCCGGCCTGGGCGCCGCCATATCGCGCATCACCTGCATCGCGCCCAGGGCGGCGCCCAACGCCAGCCCGCCTACGATCATCAAATGCGGTAATTGTCTACCAAGCATGATGCCCCCTCGCGCCAGTCCGATCTGGCTAGCATTTGTAAAGTTACAAACCTTATCCTTTTTATAAAGTATAGCGAGGCGGGCGGGTTTGTTTCTCTCCAATCTACACGCGGGGCCGCATCACAGCGCAATCTTCCATACCTGGGCCGGCGAGGCCCAGCCCGTGCCGGCATACAGGGTGCCGCGACCATCGGCCACCAGCGCCAGGATGTAAGGCACGGAACCATTGGCGAAATACATGTTCGCGGTGGAGTGATCGGGCGCCACCCGCACGATGGCGCTGTCGGTGGCCACATAGATGTAGTCATGGTCGACGGCGATCGAACCGTCGACGGGGATGATGCGCTTGGGGATCTTGGCCAGCGTCGTCACCGTCCCATCGGGCAAGATCTTGCGGACGGCATCGCTGTCGTTGACCAGCAGCGCGCCGCTGGGGTCGAGCGCCAGCGCGCACGGGCCGTGGAAAGCGGCGTTGACGCCCACGCCATCGTTGCCGTCGCCGGAACCGCCGCCGGCCAGCACGCTCAGCACACCGGCCGCCGTGATCTTCAGGATGCGCCGGTTCTCGAAGTCGGCACGGTACACGGTGCCCGCGCCATCAACGACCAGCTTGCCGCCCTTGCTCACCACCTGCTTGCTCCAGTCCGGCCCCCAGGGCTGGACGGTGCCGTCGGGGCTGCGGCGATACAGCACGTTGCTCACGCTGTCGCTGCCGTAGATATTGGCCTGGCCATCAGCAGCCAGTCCGGCGAACGTCAGCGTCACCGACGCCGCCAGCGTGCTGACGACACCATCGGGCGTGATGCTGCGCACCCGGCCCCGGTCGGCAGCGAGCAGGTTGCCGGTGCCGTCCAGCGCCAGCTGATAAATGGCGCCGAAACGGGCCTGGTCACCCGTGCCGTCCACGGGGTCGTAGGCACCCATGGCGGACGGGCCGGCGATGGCCTGGGCGTTCAGGGTCAGGCCGGGCGCCGCCGCGCTGGCCACGACGGTATTGTCAGCCTTGCCGGTGGCCGAGCTGGGTACCCGCACCACCGCGCCCGGCGCCACATTGACCGTGTTGCCCGAGCCGTTGAGGATAACACTGCTGCCGTTGGAGACGACGCTGGTGCCGGCCGGCACCAGCACTTTTTCGCCGGCCGTCATGGTGTGACTGCCGCCGGCCGGGATGACCTGCACCCCGCCCTGGCTGGTTTCGGGCGCCGTGACGACGGGCGCCACGACGATGGGCCCGCTGGGCACGCCCGCGCCGCCGCCGCAAGCGGCCAGCACCAGCATTGCCACACTACCGAGAAGTACGCGATAAGTTGCCATGGTGAAAATGCAATAATTGGTAAGATTGCATCTTACTATGAAATGCCAGGCTTATCTTTTTGAAAATTAGAAGCGCACATCCATAATCGGATTCATATTTAAACGTGCAGGATCAGTGAAAATAAGGTATAGTTCTGCTTCTGCGCTGCACCATAGCAGTCGCCTGAAAAATAATTAGCAGCTTCGCAAGCCTTAGCGCATCAAACTGATGTCGCTTATAAAGCCCTCCCGCCTTGTGTGTCGCACCTGACACCGTCCCGGCGCAAAGCTTTTGTGCCGAAATTTCTTTCGATTTAGATTGAGTCATTTCGTTTTGGTTGGCGTTGCTATTTTGCGTTCTGCTTTTTTGCACGAACGCTGATTTTTACGAAAGAAAAGAATGACATTTGAAGCACTTGGTCTCAACACGTCCATCATCAAAGCCCTGACCGACGCCGGCTATACCGCGCCGACCCCGGTCCAGCAGCAGGCCATCCCTGCCGCCATCGAAGGCAAGGACCTGTTGGTTTCCTCGCAAACCGGTTCCGGCAAGACGGCAGCATTCATGCTGCCTTCGCTGCACCGTTTGTCCGCGATCGACCCGGCCGCCGCCGGCAAGACGCCCAATCAAGAAATGCAAGCCGCCCGTGCCCGCGGCGAGCGCCCACGTTTCAAAGCTGCACAGCCGAAGATGCTGGTGTTGACCCCGACCCGCGAACTGGCCCTGCAAGTGACCACCAATACCGACAAGTACAGCGTCAACCTGCGCCGCATCAAGGCCGTGTCGATCCTGGGCGGTATGCCTTACCCCAAGCAGATGCAACTGCTGGCCAAGAATCCCGAGATCCTGGTCGCCACCCCCGGCCGCCTGATCGACCACATGGAGTCGGGCAAGATCGACTTCTCGCAGCTGGAAATCCTGGTGCTGGACGAAGCGGACCGCATGCTGGACATGGGCTTCATCGACGACATCGAAAAAATCGTCGCCGCCACCCCTGACAGCCGCCAGACCATGCTGTTCTCGGCCACGCTGGACGGCGTGGTGGGCAACATGGCCCGCCGCATCACCAAGAACCCGCAAGTGATCCAGATCGTCAGCGCCGCCAACAAGCACGAGAACATCACCCAGCGCGTACACTTCGTGGACGACCTGTCGCACAAGAACCGCCTGCTGGACCACCTGCTGCGCGACGACTCGCTGGACCAGGCCGTGGTGTTTACCGCCACCAAGCGCGACGCCGACACCATCGCCGACCGCCTGAACATCGCCGGTTTCTCCGCTGCCGCCCTGCACGGCGACATGCACCAGGGCGCGCGCAACCGCACCCTGGACAGCCTGCGCCGCGGCCAGGTGAAGATCCTGATCGCCACCGACGTGGCAGCGCGCGGCATTGACGTGCCCACCATCACCCACGTGTTCAACTACGACCTGCCCAAGTTCCCCGAGGACTACGTGCACCGCATCGGCCGTACCGGCCGCGCCGGCCGCAACGGTCTGGCGATCTCGCTGGTGAACCACGCCGAAGGCATGAACGTCAAGCGCATCGAGCGTTTCACCAAGCAGCTGATCCCGGTCAACGTGATCGAAGGCTATGAGCCGAAGAAAACCGGTTCCGCACCCCGTTCCACCTCCCGTCCGGGCGGCTGGAAGCCGGGCGACAACCGCGGCGGCGCCAAGCCAGGCCAGCGCACCTTCAGCAAGCCGAACGCCAACCCACGCCGTGACGGCGCCGGTGCCGGCACCGGCGGTGGCTACAAGGGCAGCAACCCGCGCAGCACCGACGGCGCCCGCCGCAGCTACGGCGACCGTTAATCGCCCGGCCTGACGGCCGCAGCGACTACAAAAAAACCACCTGTCCTCGCGGACCGGTGGTTTTTTTACGTCCCGAGAAAATGGGGCCAAAAATGGGGACGTACCCTTTTTCTATTTTCCAGTCAACGGGGTCGCGTGCCGGCATCCATGTACAGACTCGGCCGACATCCCGCTCAGTTCGCGCATGAATGCTGGCGTTGAGCCCGCCGCCCCGGCCGGGCCGGGATGACCTTCAACTGCCAGCACCGTCGGATGGCGCCGGCGGCCCACTGTCCGCGCCGGCGATGGCCCGCACTTCCGGCATACTTTCCCTGACAATGCCGAACTGCACCGCCAGCTCCAGGCGCAGCAAGCGCTCGTTCAATTGCTCTATCTTCTGCTGCTGCGATTTCATGGTGTCGGCCATGCGTTCCACCTTGTCGTTCATCCGGATGACAGTGGCAATGGCGTCCCACATTTTGTCCGTGACGCCCATCATGGCTCCCGCGCCAGGCGGGCCTCGAGCGCGGCCATGCGCTGGTTGGACGCCTCGACGAACTGCAATGCCTCGTCCACGGCGGCACTGGCCCGCAGCGTCGTCTTGACCACTTGATCTATCATCCCCAACACTACCCGCTCATCCTCGTCCGGCCGGAATGCGGCGGCGGCCCGGCGCAAATATTCACCGACCGACAGGCCGGCGTCGCGCGCCATCCGGGTAATGCGGGCCTTCTCCTGCTTCGTCACCAGCACAGGTATGCGTTCCGTCACCGTTGTCATAATGCACTCCCGCTCCAATATGCACATGTGCTGCCCATGGTCAGTCTAGCCCGAATCGGGCGCAGTGCAAGGCGCGAAAAAACCCGATGCTTACCAATTTCAAGAAATGGGGACGTACCCCTTTTTCAAAAATGGGGACGTACCCCATTTCTTTTGCGGCGCGGCCGCAATGCCGCCACAGGGCACGTCTTTCGCGGCGGCGGCGAAGATTGTTGCCGCGCAACTGGGCTAGGCCAAGGCAGGCCCCGGCGGGGATGGCGCGCGGCCCGGCTACTCCGGCGCCAGTCGCCGTTACGGCGCCCCGGCCACGCCCGCCGTCGCCACGTCAGCCGCGCGCGTCGAACGCCGTGGCGCGCGCAGCCGCCTCCCACTGCGCCAGGTCGGCCAGCAGCATCTGCGCGTGGGCCCGTACCGCATCGACAGCATCGGCGCCGAGCTGCAGCCGCAACGGCGGGTGCTCGGCCAGCAGCGCCTGCTCGATGGCGGCGGCCGCCTTGCGCGGGTCGCCCTGCTGCGTGTTATGCATCTCGCCGGCGAAGGCGCGCGTCGGCCCCACCACGTCGCGATAGGCGTCCAGCTGGGGCATGTGGCGCAGCGCGCCGGCCGCAAAGTCGGTGCGGAACTGCCCCGGCTCGACGATCATCACCTTCACCCCGAACGGAGCCAGCTCCAGCGCCAGCGCTTCGGACGCCCCCTCGAGCGCGAACTTGGAGGCCGAATAGGCGCCGAATCCGGCAAACGACATCTGTCCGCCCATGCTCGACATGTTGACGATGGCACCGCTGCGCTGCGCGCGCAAAGTGGGCAAGGCGGCCCGCGTAAGCGCCATCGCGCCGAAGAAGTTGGTTTCCATTTGCGCCCGCAATTCCGCCTCGGGCGTCTCCTCCAGCGCGCCCACGATGCCATAGCCGGCGTTGTTGACCAGCACATCGATGCGGCCGAAGCGGGCCACGGCGGCATCGATGGCCGCCTGCGCGTCGCCGGCCTGGTCGACGTCGAGCCGCAGCACCTGGACGCGCTCGGGCGCCTGCGCCGCCAGGTCGGCCAGTTTGGACACATTGCGCGCGGTGGCGACGACGTTGTGGCCGCGCGCCAGTGCGTGCGCGGCAAATGCCCGGCCAAAGCCGGACGATGCTCCCGTGATGAACCAGGTATGTCGGGGTTGGGACATGGTCGTGTTTCCCTTCAGGTTGGCGGTGGCGCCGGCCCGGATGGGACGGCACGGATATGATGGCACGAAATATTTTTTTATCAAGATGATTCAATTCACAATGCGCGCATGCGGCCCGCCGTGCCCCGGCACATGACGCGAAAAAATACTTGCAAATCGTTTCATATCGCATATACTTGCGCACTCAAGCATTATTCAACAATAAATCAAACAATCCGCAAGTATCCAGAACAGACGAGGCACATCATGAGTGAACACAACAGCGATACTTCCGACCGCATCAGTCCACAGCTGGACGTCGCCCTGCGGCTGGCGCGCGCGCAGGCGATGATGGTGCGCCGGCTCGACACCACGCTGGGCGGCCACCACGGCATCAGTTTCAGCGACTTCATGCTGCTGTTCTACCTGAGCCGCGCGCCGGGCGGCCGCCTGCGCCGGGTCGACCTGGCCGAGCGTCAGGGCCTGACGGCATCCGGCGTCACCCGCACCCTGCTGCCGCTGGAAAAAATCGGCCTGATCGACCGCCAGCAAGACCCGCGCGACGCGCGCGTGGGCTATGCCGCCATCACGGCCACGGGCCGCGAACTGCTGGCCAACGCCACCGTCATCGCCCAGCAGACCAGCGCCGAACTGCTGCGCAGCTGCCCGCCCGAACAGCTGGCCGCCCTGTCGTCCGCGCTGGGCCAGATCGCCGGCATGGTGCCATCCAATTCCTGAGGCGAGCACCGTGGCCGCGCCGGCCCACCAACATCAAGGAGCAATACGATGGAAACCAAATGGCTGGAAGACTTTATCTCGCTGGTGGAAACCAATAACTTCAGCCGCTCGGCGGCGCTGCGGCATGTGACGCAGCCGGCCTTCTCGCGCCGCATCCAGTCGCTGGAAAACTGGCTCGGCACGGACCTGATCGACCGTACGTCCTACCCCACCCGGCTGACGTCGGCCGGCATCGTGTTCTACGAGCAGGCGCTGGAAATGCTGGCCCAGATCAACGGCGCGCGCGACATGTTGCGCAACAAGCGCGCGGCCGCCATGACCAGCATCGACCTGGCCGTGCCGCACACGCTGTCGCTGACCTTCGTGCCGAAATGGCTGTCGGCGCTGGAGCATGACTTCGCGCCGATCAAGAGCCGCCTGATGGCGCTCAACGTGCACGACGCCGTGCTGCAGCTGGTCGAAGGCGGTTGCGACCTGCTGCTGTGCTACCACCATCCACGCCAGCCGGTGCAGCTCGATCCGGGCCGCTACGACATGCTGGTGATGGGCCGCGAAGCGCTGCGCCCGTACGCGCGCTGCGACAAGACGCGCGCGCCGGCCTACGCGCTGCCCGGCGCGCCGGATGCGCCGCTGCCCTTCCTGTCCTACACCAACAACGCCTACCTGGGCCGCATGGTGGACCTGATCCTGGGCGACGCCAAACAGCATCCCTACCTCGATCCGCGCTACGAGACCGACATGGCCGAAGGCTTGAAGATGATGGTGCTCGAAGGCCGCGGCATGGCCTTCCTGCCCGAGTCGGCCGTCACGCGCGAGCTCAAGCAAAAGCAGCTGGCGTGCGCCGACGGCGGCAGCGGCGGCTGGGAAATCGAGATGGAAATTCGGCTCTACCGCGAACGCCCGTCGCCGCAGCGGCGCGGCAAACCGATCGTCGAACGGCTGTGGGAGTTCCTCGAAACGCAGCAGAAAAAGGCCAATCGCAAGCGCCGCGTCCCCGTCTCGGAGCGCTGACTTGCGGGCCGCACGCGACGCCGGCCCGGCGCCGGTAGAGCGTTGATTTTGCGTCGCTTTCGGGGCGGATTCGCCGCAAATCCCACCCCGGAAAAGTACGTTCGTCCATGCACCGTTACAGTGCATAACTATGCAAATTTTGCATAATCGGATGCGCATACAGCATTGGCCGGGCTAACTCGTCCGGGCCTATGATTCGTTCCACTTGAACGCAGCCGACCGCCGCGTCACTTACGAATCCATAGGAGCTACGAGCATGACCACCCAACACGCACTGCCTTCCTACCTCAATCCCGATGATCTCGGTCCTTGGGGCGTCTACCTGCAACAGATCGAGCGCGTTACCCCGCACCTGGGCAACCTGTCGCGCTGGGTCGAAACGCTCAAGCGCCCCAAGCGCATCCTGACCGTGGACGTGCCGATCGAACGTGACGACGGCTCGATCGCCCACTACGAAGGCTACCGCGTGCAGCACAACATGTCGCGCGGTCCCGGCAAGGGCGGCGTGCGCTTCCACCAGGACGTGACGCTGTCGGAAGTGATGGCGCTGTCGGCCTGGATGACGGTGAAAAACGCGGCCGTGAACGTGCCGTACGGCGGCGCCAAGGGCGGCATCCGCGTCGATCCCAAGACCCTGTCCAAGGGCGAGCTGCAGCGCCTGACCCGCCGCTACACCAGCGAGATCAGCCTGATCATCGGCCCCACCAAGGATATCCCGGCGCCGGACGTGAACACCAACGAACAGGTGATGGCATGGATGATGGACTCCTACGCCATGATCGAAGGTAACCTGTCGACCGGCGTGGTGACCGGCAAACCGATCTCGCTGGGTGGCTCGCTGGGCCGCCGCGAAGCGACCGGCCGCGGCGTGTTCGTGGTGGGCCGCGAGGCAGCCGTCAAGCGCGGCGTCAAGATTGAGGGGGCGCGTGTCGCCGTCCAGGGTTTCGGCAACGTAGGCGGCGTCGCAGCAACGATGTTCGCAGAAGCCGGTTCCAAAGTGATCGCGGTGCAGGACCATACCGGCACCGTGGTCCACCAGGGTGGGCTCGATATTGCCCGCCTGCACCAGCATGTGGCTGAATGCGGCAGCGTCACCGGCTTCCCCGGCGCCGAAGCGTTCCTGGAGCGCGATGCGTTCTGGGACATCGAGTCCGACATCCTGATTCCGGCCGCGCTGGAACAGCAGATCACGGCCCAGAACGCGCCGCGCATCCGCACCAAGATCATCCTGGAAGGCGCCAACGGCCCGACCACGCCGGAAGCGGACGACATCCTGACCGACAAGGATGTGCTGATCGTGCCGGACGTGCTGGCCAACGCCGGCGGCGTGACCGTGTCCTACTTCGAGTGGGTGCAGGACTTCTCGAGCTTCTTCTGGAGCGAGGACGAGATCAACGCCCGCCTGACCCGCATCATGCAGGAAGCGTTCAACGCGGTATGGAACGTGGCGCAAGAGAAGAAGGTCACGCTGCGCACGGCCACCTTCATCCTGGCCTGCACCCGCGTGCTGCAGGCGCGCGAAGTACGCGGCTTGTACCCATAATACGGGTTCAGGCCCGATAAGTAAGTGCCTGCACAAGCGACGCTTGTGCAGGTTTTTTTGCATTCACGGAGACAGACAAGGAGCTAGCATGAGCACGATGGAACAAAAGGCGCTGGCCTATCACAAGGCCGGCGGCGCCGGCAAGATCGCCATCGAAGTGACCAAGAGCGTAAGCACCCAGGAAGACCTGGCGCTGGCCTATTCGCCCGGCGTGGCCGCACCCTGCGTGGAAATCGAACGCGATCCGGCCAAGGCCTACGAATACACGGCCAAGGGTAACCTGGTGGGCGTGATCACCAACGGCAGCGCCGTGCTCGGACTGGGCAACATCGGCGCCCTGGCCGGCAAGCCCGTGATGGAGGGCAAGGTGGTGCTGTTCAAGAAGTTCGCCGGCATCGATGCCTTCGACATCGAGATCGACGAGAGCGATCCGGACAAACTGGTCGAGATCATCGCCGCGCTGCACCCTACCTTTGGCGGCATCAACCTGGAAGACATCAAGGCGCCCGAGTGCTTCTACATCGAGCGCAAGCTGCGCGAGCGGCTGGCCATTCCCGTGTTCCACGACGACCAGCATGGCACGGCCATCGTGGTCGGCGCCGGCATGCTCAACGCGCTGGCCCTGACCGGGCGCGATATCGCCAGCGCCAAGGTGGTGTGCTCGGGCGCCGGCGCGGCGGCCATGGCCTGCCTGGAACTGCTGGTGGACCTGGGCGCGCGGCGCGAGAACATCTTCGTCTGCGACAGCAAGGGCGTGCTGACCACGGCGCGCGCGCTGGACGGCGAAAAGGCCCGGTGGGCGCAGGACACCACGGCGCGCACGCTGTCGGACGTGATGGCCGGCGCCGACGTGTTCCTGGGCGTGTCCGGTCCCGGCGTGCTGTCGCCGCTGGACGTGGAAAAGATGGGCAAGTCGCCCATCGTGTTTACGCTGGCCAATCCGGAACCGGAGCTGCGGCCCGAACTGGTGCGCGAAGTGGCGCCGGACGCCATCATCGCCACCGGTCGCTCGGACTATCCGAACCAGATCAACAACGCGCTGTGCTTCCCCTACCTGTTCCGCGCGGCGCTCGACTGCGGCGCCTCGACCATCAACCAGGACATGAAGCGCGCCTGCGTGATGGCGCTGGCCGAGATGGCCCGCACCGACGCCCGCTTCGGCAACGACTATGTGGTGCCGGGCCTGCTCGATCCGCGCCTGCTGAGCGGCGTCACACCCAAGATCGCGGCGGCCGCCGTGCGCAGCGGCGTGGCCCGCAAGCGGCTCGACGAATCGGAATACGCAGCCGACCTGGAAGAACTGGGCGCCTCGCTGCTGTAACGGCGGGGCTCAGTGGCGGGTGACGATGGCCGTTTCCAGGTGGGTTTCGTCGCCGATCAGCAGCACCGCGTGGTCGGCGAACAGCATCTGGCGCACGATGGGCGCCTGCCCCAGCGCCGGCGCACCCGTGTCGCGCGTGCGCAGCACGTTCAAGGTGGCCGACGACAGGGGTGCCGCGCCGTAGCTGTAATCGGCCAGCAGCACCAGGTCGCCCAGCGGGTCGCTGTCCTTGAGCCGCCCCGTGACCACGTCGGCGATCAGCAGCGAACCGTTGGCGGCCGTGCGTGCGTCGAAGTTGACGCGGTCGCGGCGGGGGTAATTCCATTTGTCCGACAGCGATTCCTGCGTCAAGTCCGCGCGCCCGGCCTCGAGCACCGGATAGCCGCTGTCATTCAACGCCACGCCCAGCAGCTTGCTGCTCAGGCCCACCTTCAAATTCCACAGCATCCCCACCTTGCCCGTGCTGGCCATGGTCACCGGCAGCAGGTCCGGCACGCCGCCGCCCGTGCCGGCCACGGAATGCACCAGCGGCCGGCCCGTGCCATAGGGCCAATAGGCTTGCATGGGCGTGCCGCTGTCGAGCCACGTCACCAGCACGGCGCCGCCCGAGGCGACGATGCGCGGCTGTATGGGCTTGGTGGACATGGTCAGCTTGAACGGCGGCGTCTGCTCCTTGCCGTTGATGTCGAGCTTGACGAGCATCAGGCTGTAGATGGCATTCTTTTCACTGTTGGGGATGGGCCGTTCGACCAGCGTGGTGGCGTACCAGAAGCCGCCGCCGTCGACGACCGCCGCGCTGGCCACCACGGTGGGCAGGGGCGACTCGAACGGCTGCACCGTGTACAGGTCGATGCCGGCGGCCGCGCCGGCCATGGCCCCCTGGCTGTCGAGGCGGAACAGCTTGGAGCCGGCGCCCGTCTGCACCATGGCTACGCCGTCGGCCATGGGCAGCAGCGTCCATTCGCCCAGATAATCCTTGGCCAGGGTGTTGCCGTAATCGTGGCTGGCCACGAACTTGCCTTGCGCGTCCAGCACCGAGACGCGGGTACCGGGGTGGATCAGGTTGTTGTCGACCTGGATGGTGGCGGCCGAATCGGAGCGCAGCATGATGTGGTCGCCCACCACGGTCGCTTCGCGCATGCGGCTCAACGGCACGCCGGCCGTCTGGCCCGGATCGGGCGACACCGCCCGCACTTCCTGCCGCAAGCCCACGGTGATGACCACGGTGGCCTTGTCGCCGCCCGTATCGACCACCGTGCCGCCGGCCACGCTGGCGCTGCTGCCGCCGCCCCCGCCACCACCGCAGCCGGCCAGGGCCAGCGCGGCCAGTAAGGCGGCGAATGTGATCTTGAAGCGGTGGCGCATACGAATTCCCGGCATTCTGTGATGAAGGAATGAGTATAGAGGATGACAACTTGCGCCAGCCGGCGGCGACATGGCCTCAGGAGCCATCGCCGTGACCCGGCAGTCCACGCCGGGCCAGGGCCGGGCATCGCGCCGCCTCAGGTGGCGCGCGCCCCCGTGCGGGCCACCACCAGCCGCATGGCGCCGCCCAGGTGCCAGCCATCGCCGCGCCCGCCCAGATAATGGGTGCGCAGCGCGTCGGCCGCATAGTCGGTCACGGCGCCGAAGCCCAGCGCGCGCAACTCGCTTTGCAGCACCTCGGGCGCGAACAGCGACTTCCACGGCTCGCCGGCCGCCGCGAACCTGGCGGCGAAATAAGCCATGCCCATGCGGTCGAACAGGTCGAGCCGTTCCGGCACCACGCCGTAGTCGAACACGATGGCGCTGCCGGCCGGCAGCCCCGCCACCACGCGCAGTGTGTCGAACACGGCGTCGTCGCTCAGGTATAGGGTTACACCCAGCCAGGACAGGAACACGGGCAGGTCGAGCCGGCAGCCGGCCGCGGCCAGCGCCGTGTCCAGCGCGTCGCGCTCAAAGTCGAACGGCACGAAGGTCAGCGACGACGGCGCGGCGATGCCGGCGTCGCGCAACTGCGCGCGTTTCCACTGCTGGGTGGCCGGATGGTCCACCTCGAACACGCGCAGCGGCGCGCCGGCAGAACGGTAGGCAAAAGTATCGAGGCCGGCGCCCAGCACCACGTATTGGGCCACGCCGCACGCCATGGCGCAGGCCAGCTCCTCCTCGGCCAGGCGGCTGCGCACGGCCGTGGCGCCGCGCAGCTGGCGCGCCGGCCCGCTGGCATAGCGGTCCAGGTGGGCGCGCAGCTGCTGCTCCAGTTCCGGCCCCAGGATGGGCAGGGCCAGCGGATCGGCAAACACGGGAGGATGGTCGAGCAGCTGGTGGGCCGCGCGCAGCGTGGCCACCAGCAAGGCCGAGCGGCTAGGCAGGCCCAGCCGCAGGATGTTGTCGGTGCTTGCCAGCGATGCGAGTATGCGCTCCATGTCGCCCCACTTCCCGTGCACGATAAGAGGCCATTCTAGCGCGGAAGGCAGGCCACGGGAATGGCAGCTTGCCATCGTGCCCGCGCCATCAGCGGCGGATGACGGCGCCGCCCTTCATCACGAACGACACCCGGGTCAGCTCGGCCACGTCGGCCAGCGGGTCGCCGCGCACGGCGATGATGTCGGCGAACTTGCCGGCCGCGATGGCGCCCACCCGGTCCTGCCAGCCCAGCAGGTCGGCCGCCTGCACCGTGGCCGACTGGATGGCCTGCATGGCCGTCATCCCGTACTGCACCATGTAGGCGAACTGGCGCGCATTGTCGCCGTGCGGGTAGACGCCGGCGTCGGTGCCGAAGGCCATCCGGTCGCCGGCCTTCCACGCCTTGCGGAAGTTATCGCGTTGCTGCTGGCCCAGCGCCCTCTCCTTCTCGATCGACTCCGGCAGCATGCCGGCCTTGGCCCCTTCCTGCAGGATGAAGTCGTCGTCGTAGATGTCCATCACCAGGTAGGTGCCCTTCTCGCGCGCCAGGCGCATGCCCTGCTCGTCGATCAGGCTGGCGTGTTCGACCGAATCGACGCCGGCCGTGATGGCGGCGCGGATGCTGCTGGCGCCATGCGCGTGGGCCGCCACCTTGCGCCCCAGCTTGTGGGCCTCGTCGACGATGGCGGCCATTTCCTCCAGCGTGTACTGCTGGGCGCCCGGCTCGTCGCCCTTGGACAGCACGCCGCCCGAGGCGCAGATCTTGATCACGTCGGCGCCGTACTTGGCCATCTCGCGCACCTTGGCGCGGGCTGCCCACGGGCCGTCGGCCACGCCGCGGTCCGTGAAGTTCATCTCGGCCGGCAGCAGGTTGTTGTCGCAATGGCCGCCCTTGATGCCGATCGCGTGGCCGGCCGTGCGCATGCGCGGGCCGACCACATCGCCCTCGTTGATGGCGTCGCGCAGGGCCACGTCGCCAAAGCCGCCCGCGCCCACGTTGCGCACGGTGGTAAAGCCCGCCTCCAGCGTGAGCCGGGCCGCGCGGGCGCCGTACAGGGCGGCGCGGATGTCGGACACGCCCAGCGCCGCATAGCCGCTTTGCATGGGGTCCGCCGTCAGGTGGGTGTGCATGTCGATCAGGCCGGGCAGCACCGTCTGGCCCGACAGGTCGATCACTTCGGCGCCGGCCGGCACCTTGGCGGCGGCCGTGGGGCCGACCGACGTGATGCGCTCGCCCGTGACGATGATGGTCTGGTCGGCCAGCACGGTGCCCGCCGCCACATCGACCAGCTTGCCGGCCCGGATGGCCAGCACTTTTGCCTGCACCGCCGCGGCGAACGACGGCGCCGCCGCGCCCAGGATGCCCAGGGCCGTGGCGGTAACGACGAGATGCTTGAATTTCATGAATGCGCTCTTTCTTGGTATGAGGCCGGGGGTGCCGGTTTTTGATCGAAAAACTTCCCCGGCGGCAAGGATAGCAGAATCGCCAGGGGCCGATGCGGCATTCGCGCCACCCCGCCGCCCGGTGCGGGCGACGCCCGGCCGCCGCCGGCGCAGCGGGAAGCGGCCTGCAGGCCGCCTGTCGCCTCGTCACAACAGCCGGCACCGCCGTCCATGCGACGGTACGCGCGCGCATCGCCCCGCTCCGGGTAGAATTGCAATCAGGAACCTCCATCACCCTTGCGCTGGCGCAAGCGACTGACGCCATGGAAGAAGAATGACAGGATGCTGATCACACGCGTACGACAACTGGCCGCTGTGGGCGCACTGGCGCTGGGCATGGCCACGGCCGGCGCCCAGCCGACGCCGCCGGTGCCGGCGCCGGTAAAGTTCGCGCCGGTGCCGGTGCTGTCCATTTTCCGTCCGCTGCAGGCCAACGGCACGGCCGACGACGCCATCGCCAGCGGGCGCGTGGTGGCCGGCCATTACCCGATGGCGGCCCGGGCCAGCAAGCACTGGCGCATTGCCTTCCTGTTCCCGCACCTGAAAGATCCGTACTGGACCGGCTGCGCCTACGGCGTCATCAGCGAAGCGCACCGGCTGGGCGTGGCGGCCGACATCCTGGCGGCCGACGGCTACGACGACCTGCCAGGCCAGCTGCGCCAGATGGACCAGGCCATCGCCGCCAAATATGACGCCATCGTGCTGTCGCCGATCGGCATGACGGCCAATAACGCCTCGATCGCCAAGGCGCGCGCGGCCGGCATCCCCGTGTTCGAACTGGCCAACGACAGCCGCAGCGACGACCTGACCATCAAAGTCACCACTTCGCTGCGCGCGATGGGGCTGGAAGCGACGCGCTGGGTGATCCGCGACGCCCAGCAGCGCGGCCTGAAATCGATCAACATCGGCCTGCTGCCCGGCCCCATGGGCGCGGGCTGGGTCAAGGGCGAAGTCGATGGCAGCCGCATCGCCGCCCAGGAAGCGCCCATCCAGGTCAACATCATCGACATCCGCTATGGCGACAGCGATTTTGCTGGGCAGACCCAGCTGGCCACCCAGATGCTGGCCAAATACGGCGCCAAGCTCGATTACCTGATCGGCTGCACCGGCTGCGCGCCCGCTGCCGTGGCGCCGGTGCGCGATGCCGGGTTGGGCGGCAAGATCCGCATCGTCGCCTACGACCTGACGGGCGACATCGCCCACCTGATCCGCAACAAGGAAATCTACGCCGCCGCCGACACCAAGGGGGTGAGCCAGGCCAGGGTGGCCATCAACGCGGCCGTCAACACGCTCGAAGGACGTAACAAGGAACTGCCGCACACCATCCTGATCAAGCTGGGGCTGGTCGACCAGCTCAATTTCGCCAACTACCCGTTCGACACCTCGATCGCGCCGGAAGGCTACAAGGTGGTGCTGTCGTACGATCCGGCCAGGAACTGAGCCGGCGCGCGAGGCGGGCGCGACCGGCAAACGGCGCGCAGCAGTCCATGGTCCTTGGTCCATCGCATAGAGGGTGGGGTGTGCCCGGAGGGCTCCTTCTGGCAACGTGTCTCGTTTGCCTGTCTCGTTTTGTCTCGTTTTGTCTGGTTTTGCCTCGGCCTGAATTGCGCTAGCGAAAAAGACAAAACGAGACAGAACCAGACAACTCTGGCAGGGCAAACGAGAGGCGTTGCCGGAAGGAGCGGATCGGGCCACCAGGTAGGTGCATGACATATCTTTCACGGCCGCAACGATCTGATGGGGGCTGTGAGGGGCGGCTAACGCCGCATTGCGGAAGTTCGCTTCATTGACCTACGCCCGCGCAGCTTTACTAAGAGGCTGCGTGTCCGAGTAATTGGCCATAAATGCACGCTGTGCATACTCGGGAAGATTGATAAGTATTGTTGCGCTACTATCCCAGCAAGCAATTTCAAATAAGGCCCCCTCCAATTGAGGTTCAGGGTCTTTACCATTCCAATAGTCTGGATTCCCTTCGACGTATGGCGGCTCCGATACCGTGGGACGAGAACCTTTAGGAACTGCGCTAAAGACGGCCCAAATGAACTGAATTTCTTGCTTGTTGATGAGAGACGCCAGTTCTTCACCGCGCATCCATTGGTCGCCCACACCAAGCTCTTCGGGTGTGAAATTGGTTTCGATGTCGCTGACGTACCAGTCGTAATCCTGAGGTGCGATTCCCGCTGCCGCAAATACTTCCTTCATATCTGTGAAGAAACGAACCTGGTCTGTCTTTTCAAGAATCAAATTCATAGGCAGTTGAGCACTCTATTCCGGGAGGACTGCTTGTGGCCGGTTACGGCCCCGCCATCTGCGTTGCAGATGAAGAGCATAGCTTGCATTTGCATCCAATTCACGTGCACTGCCTCACAGGCTGGCATACTCCAACAACTCCTGCCCCATCAACAGGCAGTCGTCCTTCACCTGGGCATAGATCAAGTGCATACGATACTGCCCTTTGTAAATATTCCCCCAGACTTCAAGGACATCGAACATCTGGTTCTTGTTCGCAGGATTCTTCATCGGCGCCAACACCTTGACCGTCTTGTCTATCTCGATACGCTCATCCGGGCCAAAATGAAACGTCAACAGGCGTTGCGCTTGCTTGCTGGCCGCTGCCGCGCAAGGGTGAACCGGTGCCGCATGCAAGGCACCGGATAGCAGCACCAATGACAGCGCAATGATTTTTTTCATTTACCCTCCCAATTGCCGAATCATCAATTTTGAAAAAGCCGTTGCCGCTCACTTTGCCTTGTCCACGATTTGGCTCAATAACTCCGGCGGAATCGACTGGCCATTCGCGCTCAGCGTGCGGACCGTCTCATGCAGCAAATTCAGGCGGGTCACTTTCAGCACGGTCGACGCGATAATGCCGACGATCGGAATAAGCAGAGCAATTACGGGGATCAGAATGGGGGACAGGTCGGTGAATGTACTCATGTTTCGCTTTCTTTCGCAAAGGTTATCAATCAAGCCATCGCCAGCAAGATGCCAATTGAGCAATATTAACATACCATTCTTTGCGGCAAACCATGCCGTTGACGCGACAGGCGGCGCGGCGGCCGCCCGCCGTTCAGCCGGGCCAGGCGCAGGTACGCAGGCCGGCGAAGATATCGTCCCGTTCGGGCCGGTAGAAGTTGCGGAACTTGGCCGATCCCAGCCGCTCCGGCGTGGCGAACGAGGCGCCGCGCAGCGTCTGGTGGGTGCCGAACCACGGCGCCGAATACTCGCGGTAGCGGTCGGCCTGGAAGCCGGGATACGGTTCGAACGGCGAGGCCGTCCACTCCCACAGCTGGCCCCAGCGGAACGCGGGATGGCCCGACAGGGCCGCATATTCCCACTCGGCCTCGGTGGCCAGCCGCCGCCCGGCCCAGGCGCAATAAGCTTGCGCTTCGTACAGGTTGATGTGGCGGACCGGCTCGGCCCCGGCCAGCGTGTGCAACTGGCCGAAGCGCATGGTGCGCCACTGCGCGCCGTCGCGCTGCCAGTAGCGGGGCGCGCAGCGTTCCTGGCGCATCAGCCACGCGCTGCCGGCCGCGCTCCAGTACTGGCGGTTGTCGTAGCCGCCGTCGGCCACGAAGTCGGCATACTGGGCGTTGCTCACCAGCGTGCTGTCGATGGTGAACGGCGCCACGAAGACGGGGTGCGCCTCGCGCTCGTTATCGAACACAAAGCCGCCCTCCTGCGCGCTGCCCAACTGGATGGTGCCGCCGGGGAAGCTGATCTCGGACGGGGAAAACAGGGTCTGTTCGTCGTGCGTGAGCTGCGACGGCGCCGTCAGACCCAGCGTCTGCAGCGTGTACAGGAAGGCTTCGCCGTGCATGTCCTCGTGGGCCAGCGCCAGCCGGTACGGATACAGGGCCGCGTCCGTATTCGGCTCGCGCGCCAGCTTGTCTAGCACGCGGTCCAGCACTTCGTGGCAGTAGGTCTTGAGCGCGCCCGTGCTGGGCAGGTCCAGGTTCCAGCGGCTGCGGTGCGGCACCGTGTTGGAATCGAACCAGTCGTCGCCGCGCGTGAGCAGCGAGTTGTACAGGGCGTCGGCCGGATGGCTGGACGCGGCCTCGCGCAGGATGAACCATTCGGCGAACCAGGCCGTGTGGCCCAGCTCCCACAACGGCGGATTGACGGTCACCAGCTGCGGCACGCGCGCCGGCGCGTCCAGTCCCGCGGCGGCAAAACAGTCGAACAGGCGCAGCGTATAATCACGCGCTGAATGGAGCGCCTCGGCCAGTTGCATCGGGCGGGCGTGGCGGAACGAAGCATGGATAGCACTCATCGTTCGATTGTAACGGCTTTTGCGCTGAAATACAGGGCCCCGATCAAGCCGCGGCGCACGGCAACCAACCACGACGACAGGCGGCAGTGAAACGACCCCACATCTGGATCATCAGCCCGGCTTCGGCCAAGGCCAACAACGGCAACTGGCAAAGCGCAAGGCGCTGGGCGCGCTTCCTGCGCACGCGCTACCGCGTGACGATCGCGCAACAGTGGCCCGATCCGGACGCCCCCGCCCCCACGCCGGAGCAGGCGCCGGCCCTGCTCATCGCGCTCCATGCGCGCCGTTCGGCCGCCTCGCTGGACGCCTATGTCAACGCTTGCCCGCGGCGCCCCACCATCCTGCTGCTGACGGGCACCGACCTGTATCGCGACATCGCCCACGACGCCAGCGCCCAGGCGTCGCTGCGCCAGGCCGACGCGCTGGTGGTGCTGCAGCCGGCCGGCCTGGCCGAACTGCCGGCGCCCCTGCGCGCCAAGGCCAGCGTGATCTACCAGTCGGCCGACACGCTGCGCCCCGCCACCGGCCCGCGCCGCCAGCTGGACGTGTGCATGGTGGGCCACCTGCGCGAGGAAAAGGACCCGGCCACCTTCATGCGCGCGGCCGCCCGCGTGCAGGACGCGCGGGTGCGCCTGCTGCATATCGGCGGCGCGCTCGATCCGGCCCTGGGCCAGCTGGCCGAGGCGACGGCGCGCGACCATCCGTGCTACCGCTGGCTGGGCGCCCTGCCTCATGGCGCCACCCGCCAGCGCCTCAAGCGCAGCTTCCTGATGGCGATCACCTCGCGCATGGAGGGCGGCGCCAACGTCATCATCGAAGCCGTCACCAGCGGCGTGCCGGTGCTGGCCAGCGACATCAGCGGCAACCGCGGCATGCTGGGCGAAGATTATGCCGGCTATTTCCCGACCGGCGACGACGCCGCGCTGGCGGCCCTGATCGGACGCTGCGCCGCCGATCCCGCCTTTTACGCACACCTGCAGCGGCAGTGCGCGGCGCGCGCCGCCCTGTTCGCGCCGGCGGCCGAGCAGGCGGCCCTGCTCAAGTTAGTGGATAATCTGCTCCAGACGCATACACCCACGGCCGCAGCGACGGCGGCCGGATCACCTTGAGGAAACCATCATGAGCGACGCTCCCATCAAACTCACCTCCTTTTCGCACGGCGGCGGCTGCGGCTGCAAGATCGCGCCCGGCGTGCTGTCGGAGATCCTGAAAAATTCGTCCGGCTTCCCTGTGCCCAAGGAACTGATGGTGGGCATCGAGACGGCCGACGACGCCGCCGTCTACAAGCTCAATGACGAGCAGGCCCTGATCGCCACCACCGACTTCTTCATGCCCATCGTCGACGACCCGTTCGACTTCGGCCGCATCGCCGCCACCAACGCCATCTCCGACGTGTATGCCATGGGCGGCACGCCCATCATGGCGCTGGCCCTGGTCGGCATGCCGGTCAACAAGCTGCCGCTGGAAACCATCGGCCAGATCATCAAGGGCGGCGAAGCCATTTGCGCCGAAGCGGGCATTCCCATCGCGGGCGGCCACACCATCGATTCGGTGGAACCGATCTACGGCCTGGTGGTACTGGGCCTGGTCCACCCGTCCAAGGTCAAGCGCAACGCGGACGCCCGCGCCGGCGACGTGCTCATCCTGGGTAAACCGCTGGGCGTGGGCGTGCTGTCGGCCGCGCTGAAAAAGGACAAGCTCGATGCGGCCGGCTACGCGGCCATGATCGCCAACACCACCAAGCTTAACAAGCCGGGCAAGGCGCTGTCGGAACTGGCCGGCGTGCACGCGCTGACGGACGTCACCGGCTTCGGCCTGCTGGGCCACCTGCTGGAAATCTGCCGCGGCGCCCAGCTCACGGCGCAACTGAACATGGCGCAGATCCCCCTGCTACCGGGCGTGCAGCAGCTGGCCCACGACGGTTACTTCACGGGCGCCTCGGGCCGCAACTGGGATGCCTACGGCAAGGACGTGCAGCTGTCGCCGTCCATCACCCAGGCCCAGCACATGCTGCTGACGGACCCGCAAACGTCGGGCGGCCTGCTGGTATCGTGCGATCCGTCCAGCGTGGACGCGGTGCTGGCCCTGTTCCGCAACGAAGGCTTCGGCGAGGCGGCCGTGATCGGCGAGATGGTAGCCGGCGCGCCGCGCGTGCAAGTGGCGGCCTGACGGTAATGCCGTCAAGTTAAAGGACCTCTAAGCCGGCTTCGAGAACAAAAATGGGGACGTACCCCTTTTTTGGGGACGTACCCCTTTTCGTGAAAATGGGGACGCCCATTAGCCGCCCGCTGTCAAGGGACGAATTAAGGCTTCCGTGCTGGCGTGGCACAGGG
>NZ_JBYSZG010000036.1:0-63351 GCF_058786935.1 Rugamonas sp. FW305-51 | reverse complement strand
CCGCCCGCCCCACCGCCGCCGGATACGCGGCCAGTTCATTGATCAGCATTTCGCCGATGCGGGGATGGACCACGACGTGCGCCCACTCGTGCGGCTGCAGGCGCTTGCCGCGCACCAGGTAAGCAGGGTCGACATACAGTTCGCCGATATCGTGCAGCAATCCGGCCAGGCCGGCCACGCGCTGCTCCGTCTCACTCAAGCGCAACTTCCTGGCCATGCAGATCGAGAGCATGCTCACCAGCACCGCATGTTCCAACGCCTGGGCCTCGGCCCGGTGGGAGATGGTCAGCATCATGCTCATCGCGTTGCCAAATTCCAGCCCGGACAGGATGGGTAACACCGAGGCGACGCCGGTGGCGCGCAGGATGCGGGCCAGCGGCGCGCTGGCATCGAGGATGCGGCTGGCCGCCGTCACGATCGCTTGCGGATCGACGCCGCCCGGCACGCGGATGGACGATTCCAGCGGCGCCTTCAACTTGTGCACGATCAAGCGTTCCTGCAAGGCACGCGTCACCTGGGCACCCTTGGCCACCAGCTTCATGCCGCGCACGTCAAACACGTCGACGATCACTTCGACCGACATCAGCTCGGCCAGGTCCATCACCTTGCTCAGGTAATGCTGGTTGACGGCGTGGGTATTACCTGGGGCGGACATTGCGGATTTCCTTCCAATTGCGGCACGGATCAGGGCGATAGTCACTATCATATAAAATATTGCAGTACGGCACTATCAATTTCCTTTATGGAAAGTATTTTCGCAAGTCTAGGGATCGCGCAAGAGCCGGCGCCGAGATCAGGGCTGCCGTCGTTTGCACACCGCCTCAACCGCGAAGCTATGTGGATATAATGAAGCTAGGAAACCGGACTGAGGGGGGCGCGATGTGGTTCACCGCCGTAGTGTTTGCAGCCACTGCCGCCGCAGGCCCTGTCGCTGAGCCGGTGCCCGACAGTCCCAGCCCCGCCACCGTCAAGATAGGCCTGCAAAGCGTGATCGCGCCGTTCGTGTTGTCCGATCGCGCATCAGGCCTGTTTGCCGACGTGCTGCGCGCCGCGTACGCGTCGCAGCAAATCACCGTCGAATTTCTCTATTTGCCCAATGTCCGTTTCGAAGAGCAGTTTCGCCAGGGCGTGTTCGACGTGACGACGGCATCGCTCGCCCAGCCAGCGGAGGACGGTTATATGAGCCGGTGGCCGGTTTCGTATTTCCATAACATGGCGATCACCATGCGCAGCAAGATTCCCGCGCTATCGAGCGTGAACGACCTGAAAAAATACCGGGTCACGGCGTTCCGCAACGCGCAAAAGGTGCTGGGGCCAGCCTACGCCGCGGCGACGGCGGATCATCCGAATTACCGGGAAGCGGCCACCATGCCTTCCGGCGCCCTGTTCCTGGACCGCACAGACGTCATTATTTCGCAGCCCGATGTGTTCCGGTATTACCTCAAACAGCAACTGCCCCAGAAGCGCAATGCCGAGGCGGAGCTGGCGTTTCATGACGTGCTGGGGCCGGGCAGGTTTTACTGGATGCGGTTCCGCACGGAGGCGCAGCGCGACGCATTTGAGCGTGGCATCGCGCAGCTCTATGCCACGGGAGAGATCGACCAAATCCTGGAGCACTACCAACGCGACTATGGCGTGACGCGCGAGTTCTTTTTCGCACTGGATTGCCATTTTCGGCCGGAACTAACTCCACAAAAATGCAAGAAGCTGAGCAAGTGGTGGAGCAACACGCCGTAAAGTAACAGCGGCCCGCGCTCGCTCACCGGACCGCCTGGCGTGCGAACTCGCGCCCCGGCCCGCCCCCGCAAGCGGGCGCATGCACATCGAGCAGGACTGGCAGCCCTAGGCCAGGCACACTAGCGCCCCTTCGCGTTCGGGCTGAAAGCCGATCGGCCATCTGGTCGCGTGATCGTAGCGTGCGCCCGCCAGGATGGAAAAGTTCAGGTTACTTTTCAGGAAATCGGTGTCCCTGACGGTGGCGCCGCGCAGATTCGCACTTTGAAATTGCGCGCCTTGCGCGGCACAATGATCGAGCCTGGCGTCGGCCATATCGGCGCCCTTGAAAATTGCCCCGGCCAGATCGGCGCCCGAAAACACCGCCCCCGTCAAGCGGCAGTGGGAAAAATCGGCCCCGGCCAGCTTGGCCTCGGAGAAGTCGCAGCCGCTCAAATCGATCCTGGCAAAGACCGCGCCGGCCAGTGCCCTTTGCGCGAACCGTTCGTTCTTGATCGAAAAAGCGTGCAGGTTGGCTTTAGCCAGATCAGTCTGCTGCGCGCCATGCAGCCAGACTGAAAAAAGCCGCCTCATGAAATCGGTCGCCGGCATCTCCTCGCGCTCGACATACTCGCCTTCAACGACCGCATTCACCACCAGGAATTCCTGGATACTGTAATGGGAAAACCGGTAATTGCCGTCCGAATCCCGATTCAGCAGCGAGCGCCCGCCGATATGCATGAATTCGATATTGCGGGTCTCCGGTGCGTCCAGGATCAGCTCTTCCAGCTCGGTCTGGCTCAGATGCCGCGTTTTGTTCTTGTGTAAGAAAATGGCGCAATTTCTGCAGGCGCCCAGCAGCTCACGGATGGATGGGTATTGCAGCACTTCATTCTGGATCTTGCGCTGCTCACGCTTGAGCCAGCTCAGCACCAGCCGGTAATACAGGCCGTACTCGGTCCAGTCCTTGGCGTCGCCATCGATGAATTCATCCACATGGGACAAGAGCATAGGCCGCATTTTTAATGAGCCCATGGAAAATGCGATGCTCCTGGCCCGTTCCAGCCATGCCTCGCTCTTGTCGAATTCCCGGGCGCGGCGCTCCAGGTAGCTGAGGCACTGTTCGTCGTTGAACAGCGAGTTGTAGATTACCGGGCAGTCAAAGCCTGCCACTTCGATCTGGCCCCGGCTGGTGTAGGGCTTTTCCCCGACATTGAAAAATTGGGTGCGGCAGGTGATCAGGACGCGGCGAAAGTTCTGCGTTTCGCGCAGCAGGCTGCTCAAGCGGGCCTCGACCTTCCCCCATGCCAAGGGATCTTCATCGAGCGCATCGAGCAACAACACCGTGTTGCTCTTGTTTTTCACCTGCCTGATTTGCTCGAGCGAATTCTCGCCCAGCTTCAGCAGCACACAGTTATACGGCGAGGGCCAGAATTCCTGCAGATGCATGACCTTCAGGACGACCAGCAGGGAAGTCTTGCCCATGCCCGCATCGGACAGGATGAACATATGGCGCCGGGAGATCTCATCCTTTCCGCTCAGGTAGCGTTCCACCGTCTTCAGGATCGGTTCCCGCAAGCTGGAGGGGCTCTCGTCCTCGTTCTCGTCGGCAGGGGGAAATTGCTGGCAGTCCGGCTCGACATAGAGCTTGACCAGCTCGCCCGGATCGGCAAAATCGTCGGCCAGCCGCTGCAGCTCGTCCTTGCGCGACTCTCTGATCTCGAGCAGCTTGCCGCCCAGCTTCTTGAGTATCTCCGGCGCGAACTTCCAGACGATGGGATCCATTTTGTCTTCCCATAAATCAAGTGACATCCTGCGGGCAGCACCATGCCGATGGATTGTCGCGCAAAGACAGGACCCGTTCAAGCTGGCCGGACAGGACATCCCCATGCCTGGATGCGAAAACGCAAAAAGCCCAACCGATAAGGGCTGGGCTTTGTGCTTGCTGAATTCTGGCTCCCCGACCTGGACTCGAACCAGGGACCTGCGGATTAACAGTCCGTCGCTCTACCAACTGAGCTATCAGGGAATTGAGGCCCGAATTATATACACTCAATTTCGAATTGACCAGAGCCGGCGCAACTTTTTTTATCGCGGCCACCGCGACCGCCATGCCAGCCGCTTGCCGTCCTCATGCCTGCCTTGATTAACTTGAAAAATTGCAAGTAACAATAATTGAATAGATTTCAGATAGTACCCAAGTGCTATCTTGCCCCAGCATTTTTCTGCGACATCAAGGAACCAACTTACGGGAAAAACATGAGCACGAATTTGAATAAAAAAACAGCATCCCTGGCCCTGACCGCCCTGCTGGCAGCGATGTTGTCCGCCTGCGGTGGCGGCAGCGGTTCGTCCGGCACAACGACATCCACCACGCCGGTGACCACCAGCTTTCCCGTTCAGCAGGCCCTGGCCGCTGCATTCACGCACGGCCTGCAATCGTCGTTAAGTATCACGGGCACGGCAAGCAGTGGCGCGACCAGCCTGCCGGTGACCGGCACGCTGACCTACTCGCTGAGCGCCGCGACCAACACGACCTTCGAGGGTGGCGCCGCACAGCAATCGACTGAAACGGTCAGCGGCAGCCTGTCGGTAAGCGGTCAAACACAAGCGCTTTCCATCACCGACACCGTGTATGTCAACGCGCAGTACGCCCCCATCGGCACGGACAACGGCAACAGCTATTGCGTGGCGGCCGGCAGCCCGGCCTATCCGGCAACGGCTTCCGCCGGACAGACGGGCGATATCGCCACGTTGAACTGCTACGCCGACCGCACCAAGAAAATCTTGCTCGGCACGACCAAGATCTCGTTTGTCGCGACGACCGGCAGCGACGTCAATACGCTCAATTTTCAAATGCTGAACAATTCCTACGATCCCTCGAACAAGCTGCTGGAAAGCACCAGCACGACTTACGCAATATCGGCGGCAGGCGTTCCCAAGATTACCCGCGTGCAGATATCGGGCAACGAGAGCGGTTTCTCTGTCAATCTGGATGCGAAATAACGCCGCCTCACATCGACGGGATCACTTAGGCGCGGACGGCAACAGCTTCGCCAACTCGGCAACGTAAGCGCTGCGCGCGGTCTGGGTAATGGCCAGGTCGCGCTGCAACTCCGCCAGCCGGGCGTCGGAGGCACGCACCATGTTCAACTGTTGCCTGGCCTGTTCGGATAAATCGCTCAGCTTGTATTCCGTACCGTTGATCTGGACACTTTCAGGTGTACTCATGATCCTGCCCTCCTCCATGGATAGCTGCGATTGTTGGGATAAGCCTGGCGAGGCCAAGCTGATCGCCAGCCGGCCCAGCGTGCGATTGATTTCCTGGACGGTACGGATGGCCAGCTCGGCCCTGTGCCGGGACGCATGCCACCGCTTGCGACGGTGTTCGCGACAGGCACGCAAGGCCATGGCGCGCCCTTGCTCGGGCGTGGCTGGCATAGACTGCCCAGTCTCCGCCAGCGCGGCCCGCACACTTTTGAACAATGCATCCGGCATCGGCTGGTCGCACAGCATGACCTCGCTCGGCTCGAAGTGGCCAGCCTGCGCCATGGCCACCATGTAATGCGTTCCTTCCCCCACCATAACGCCGCCAGTGGCCGTGACATGGATCAGCGGGCAATACGGCGCCAGTTCCGGCAACACGTGGTTGGGATAGATGCGATGCTGCCAGTAACGCGTGGCGATGCGGACGAAGTGCCGAAAGTCGGCAATGGGCACGAAGCGCGCCTCGGCAAAGGGCAGGATTTCCACCTTGGGCTTGGTCAGTGTCACCGTGTCGTTGGACACGTCAAGGTACAGGCTGCCCAGCTGAAAAGCATTCTGGAAGAACTCGCCGCGCAAATCCCCCCACACCTGACGGCACTCGCCGCCGGCCTTGCGAAAAGCAGTCAATGCGGCATAACCGGCTGCCCCGGATGGAGATAAACCCAGCGTAGCCGGTTGCAGCTGCTGGAGTTCGCGCTGCACCGCCTTGGAGATTTCCAGGCACTGCCCCAGTGGATACGTTTTACCCAGCTTGGTCGGCTGCAGGCGCTGCAACGCCGGATCGACATGGGCCCGTACCGCAAGAAAGAATGCCTCGAGTTCCGCCAGCGCCGGCAACAGATAGCGCTCGGTCAGCGCAGCCTGCCGCACCGGGTCGAAGATGCGCGGTTCGTTCGGCAGGGGAACGTGGCGGGCGGCAGCGGTAGCGGCGGGTTTGTGCAAGGTGGATTCGGCAAGAATAGAAAATACCCACACCATCGGGACCTTTGCCATTGTACGACGGACCCATAGCAAAAAGCCCAACCTTTCGGCTGGGCTTTTTGCATATATTCTGGCTCCCCGACCTGGACTCGAACCAGGGACCTGCGGATTAACAGTCCGTCGCTCTACCAACTGAGCTATCAGGGATTAGAGGCAACATTTTATACTGTTTCGATCACGCCATCAAGCTTTCTGACAGTGCAACTTATTTCGTACTCCGTGTTGCCTTCCGGATCAATCTTTCGATCTATCCGAAGAAGCAGGATATTAAAGGACTTTGGCGATCGCGTCAATGACGATATCGATATTGCGCGAGTTCAGGGCCGCCACGCAGATGCGGCCCGTGTCCACCGCGTAGATCGACTGCGCGCGCAGCTGCTCCACTTGCGCCTTGGTCAGGCCCGAGTACGAGAACATGCCCACCTGGTCGCGCACGAAGGCGAAGTCGTGGCCAGGGGCCTTTTCCTTCAGCTTGGTGACGAAGGCTTCGCGCATTTCCTTGATGCGCACGCGCATGCCGGCCAGTTCCTCTTCCCACAGCTGGCGCAGGGCCGGCGTGGTCAGCACGGTGGCCACCACCTTGCCGCCGTGCACAGGCGGGTTCGAGTAGTTGGTGCGCACCACGCGCTTCAGTTGCGACAGCAGGCGCGAGGCCTCTTCCGCGCTGGCGGCGACCACGCTCAGGGCGCCCACGCGCTCGCCGTACAGCGAGAACGACTTGGAGAACGAGTTCGAGATCAGCAGCGGGCCGCCGGCGGCCGCGAAGCGGCGCACCACGGCGCCGTCTTCGGCGATACCGGCGCCAAAGCCCTGGTAAGCCATGTCCAGGAACGGCACCAGGCCGCCGGACGTCACGGCGGCGATCACCTCATCCCACTGGGCCGAGCTCAGGTCGGCGCCGGTCGGGTTGTGGCAGCAGGCGTGCAGCAGCACGATGGAGCCGCGCGGCATGGCCTTGATGTCGGCCAGCATGCCGGCGAAGTTCACGCCGTGGGTGGCGGCATCGTAGTAGCTGTAGTTGTTGACGACGAAACCGGCGCTCTCGAACAGGGCGCGGTGGTTTTCCCAGCTTGGGTCGCTGATGTAGACCTGGGCGCCGGGCGCGAAGCGCTGCAGGAAGTCGGCGCCGATCTTCAGTGCGCCCGTGCCGCCGATCGCTTGCACGGTGACGGCGCGCTTCTCTTGAATGACGGCGCTGTCGGCACCAAATACCAGTTGCTGCACGGCCTGGTCATAGGCCGCCAGGCCTTCGATCGGCAGGTAGGTGCGCGGCGCAGGCTGCTCGATCAGCATGGCTTCGGCCTTCTGCACGCACGACAGCAGCGGAACCTTGCCATTGTCGTCATAATAGACACCCACGCCCAGGTTGATTTTCGCGGGGTTCTGGTCCGCGTTGAAGGCTTCAGTGATGCCCAGGATAGGGTCGCGTGGAGCCATGTCGATGGCGCTGAAGAGGCTGGCAGAAACGGAAGGATTCGTCATGATAAGATTGGAGTCGTTTGGTAGCAGTACGCGGCGGATTTAGTCGGCGGCTCCGAATTAAATAAAGTGCTTCAGGCCGCTGACAGGCCATTATTCTATCAAAGGTCTGAAAAGATGGCTGACACAGCAGATGTAAAAACCCCTTCCGCAGCAACAATCGTCACTTTTCCCGGTTCGCCCTTCAAGCTGCACCAGCCTTTTGCGCCCGCCGGCGACCAGCCCACGGCCATCGACGCGCTGTGCGAAGGCATCAACGACGGCCTGTTCTTCCAGACCCTGCTGGGGGTGACGGGCTCGGGCAAGACCTACACCATGGCCAACGTGATCGCCCGCCTGGGCCGTCCTGCCATCGTGTTCGCCCCCAACAAGACGCTGGCGGCCCAGCTCTATTCCGAGTTCCGCGAATTTTTCCCCGAGAACGCGGTCGAGTACTTCGTCAGCTACTACGATTACTACCAGCCGGAAGCCTATGTGCCCCAGCGCGACCTGTTCATCGAAAAGGACTCGTCGATCAACGAGCACATCGAGCAGATGCGCCTGTCGTGCACCAAGTCGCTGATGGAGCGGCGCGACGTGGTGATCGTGGCCACCGTGTCGGCCATCTACGGTATCGGTAATCCCAGCGAATACCACCAGATGATCCTGACGCTGCGCGCCAAGGACCGGGTGGCCCAGCGCGACATCATCGCCCGCCTGATCCAGATGCAGTACACGCGCAACGAAGTGGACTTCGGCCGCGGCACCTTCCGCGTGCGCGGCGACACCATCGACATCTTCCCGGCCGAACACGCCGAACTCGCCGTGCGACTGGAAATGTTCGACGACGAGCTCGAATCGATCCAGCTGTTCGATCCGCTCACGGGCCGCGTCAAGCAAAAGATCCCCCGCTTCACCGTCTACCCCGGCTCGCACTACGTGACGCCGCGCGCCACCGTGCTGCGCGCCATCGAGACCATCAAGGACGAACTGCGCGAGCGGCTCGAGTTCTTCCGCAAGGAGAACAAGCTGATCGAGGAACAGCGGCTCGAGCAGCGCACCCGCTTCGACCTGGAAATGATGACGGAGATCGGCTTCACCAAGGGCATCGAGAACTACTCGCGCCACCTGAGCGGGGCGCTGCCGGGGGAACCGCCGCCCACGCTGGTCGACTACCTGCCGCAGGACGCGCTGATGTTCCTCGACGAGTCGCACGTGCTGGTGGGCCAGCTCAGCGCCATGTACAACGGCGACCGCTCGCGCAAGACCAACCTGGTCGATTACGGCTTCCGGCTGCCGTCGGCGCTGGACAACCGGCCGTTGAAATTCGAGGAATTCCAACAGAAGATGCGGCAGACCGTGTTCGTCTCCGCCACCCCGGCCGACTTCGAAAACACGCATGCGGACCAGGTGGTGGAACAGGTGGTGCGCCCCACCGGCCTGGTCGACCCGCAGATCATCGTGCGTCCGGCGTTGAGCCAGGTGGACGACCTGATGTCGGAAATCACCCTGCGCGTGGCCAGGAACGAGCGCGTGCTGGTGACCACGCTGACCAAGCGCATGTCCGAGCAGCTGACGGAATACCTGGGCGACCACGGCATCAAGGTGCGCTACCTGCACAGCGACATCGAAACGGTGGAACGGGTGGAACTGCTGCGCGACCTGCGCATCGGCACCTTTGACGTGCTGGTCGGCATCAACCTGCTGCGCGAAGGGCTGGACTTGCCGGAAGTGTCGCTGGTGGCCATTTTGGACGCGGACAAGGAAGGTTTCCTGCGTTCGGAGCGCTCGCTGATCCAGACCATAGGCCGGGCCGCCCGCAACCTGCATGGCGTGGCCATCCTGTACGCCGACCGGGTGACGGACTCCATGAGCCGCGCCATCGGCGAGACGGAGCGGCGGCGGGCCAAGCAGATCGCCTTCAACGAAGCGAACGGCATCGTGCCGCGCGGCGTGAGCAAGTCGATCCGCGACATGATCGACGGCGTCTACAGTCCCGAGACGGCGCGCGAGGAATTGCAGGTGGCGCAGGAGGCGGCCAAGTACGAGGCCATGAGCGAGAAGCAGATCAGCAAGGAAATCAAGCGCCTGGAAAAGCTGATGCTGGACCACGCCAAGAACCTGGAGTTCGAAAAAGCGGCCCAGGTGCGCGACCAGCTGCATGTCCTCAAGCAGCAGCTGTTCGGCGCCCCGGGCGAAGATCACCTGGGCGCCATCACCCTCTAGCCATCCGCAAAAACCCGGGACGTAACGCGGTTTTCAAACGAAAAATGGGGACGTACCCCATTTCCCTGAAATGGGGTACGTCCCCATTTTTCGCGTCCCCATTTTTCGGCGCCGTCTATTTTTGCTTTACAGCGTCTTGACGAATTCGCGTACGCCGCCCAGCAGCATTTCGATCGACATGGCCGTCAGGATCAGGCCCATCAAGCGCTCGAAGGCCGTCATGACTTGCGAACCTAGCGCTTTCTGCAAGCGCTCGGCACCGAGGAACACGGCCAGCCACACCACGCCCACGGCGCCCAGCGCGGCCACGTGGACCAGCACTTCGCCCGTGCTCTCGCGCGAGAACAGCAGCACCGTGGCCAGCGCCGACGGGCCGGCCAGCGCGGGAATGGCCAGCGGTACGATGAACGGCTCGCCCCCTTCCGTCTTGCCCAGCACACCGTCGGGATGGGGGAAGATCATGCGGATCGCGATCAGCAGCAGGATCACGCTGCCGCCTATGCGCAGCGATACTTCCGACAGCTGCAGCGCCGACAGGAAGTGGCGGCCGAAGAACATGAAGATCAGCAGCACGGCGAACGCGATGGCACACTCGCGGATCACGATGCGGGGCCGGCGCGCGGGCGCCACCGGGTTGAGCGCGGCGGCAAACAGGGGGACGTTGCCGAACGGGTCGGTGACCAGCAACAGCAGGATAAAGGTCTGGAAAAAATTCTGGGTCATCTAGGGCTTTCATACGGGTGCCGGTTGGCGGCTCCATGCTGCCACGAGACAACTTTTTGCGCAATCTCCGGCGCCGCTCAATAACGGTAATCGAGCCGCAGGTTCAGGCTGAAATGTTCGTCCGGGATGCCGCCCACGGAGGCCGGCGCCGAAGGCAGCCGGTTGTCGCGATTGAACAGGTTGCGCAACTGGACGTAGGCCGTCAGGCGCGGTGTATAGCGCTTCTCCACGCCCACGTCCGTGCGCAGGTAACGCGGCAGCGTATGCACGGGCAAGCCTTCGGCGGACGAGATGTCGTCCGTGCGCGATTGCCAGCGCTGGCTCAGCGTCAGCATGCAGGCGGGATCGGCCAGCGCCCGGCTGATGCTCACATTTGCCATCGTGGCCGGGAAGATGTTGTAGTCCATCCCCGTCACGGCGTTGCGGCTGCGGACGTAGGAGGCGCTGGCGTCGAGCCCCCAGCCCTGCCATTGGGCCTGCAGGCTGGCGGTGGCGCCGTAGGCGTCGTTGCGGCCCACGTTGCGGTACTGGGTCAGCGTGGCCGGCGGGGCCAGCACGGCGGAAATGCCGTCCCGCCATAGCGTGCGGAACAAGGTGAACTGGGCAAGGTAGCGCGCCGTCTGGCGCTGGGCCACCAGTTCGTAGCTGTCGATCACCTCCGGCTTGAGGTCGGGGTTGCCCAGCACGCTGCCGGCCGCGCCGCCCATTTCCACCGCCGACGGCGCCCGGAACGCCTGGCCATACAGCAGCTTGAGGGCGGTGCCGGACTGGGGATGGTAGATCAGGCCCAGGCGCGGCGAACCGTGACGGCCGAAGTCGGAGTACTCGTCCAGCCGGCCACCGTACACCAGGCCCCAGCGCTCGCCCCAGTTGCTGTTGAGCTCCAGCGTCAGGTTGCGCACGCCGCGCCCCGCCCCTTCGGCCGGATTGATGGTCGTGGGCAGCACCCGGCCGGCCATGGTCACAGCCTCGGCCCGGGCGCTGCGCACGCCCAGGCGCTCCTGTCCGGCCGACAGGGCCCAGGCCGTGTGCCAGGCGGGGATGCCGTCGCGCCATGTGGCCTGCACGCCGGTACGGAACTGGCGCGTCCACAAGTCGCGGTGGATGGGCACGGCGCCCGTGCCCAGGTTGCTGGCCAGGTCGTTGTCGACCCACCAGTAGTAGCCCTTGAGTTCGACGGAGCCGCCCCGCTCCAGTTCGCGCCGCACGCCGGCCTGGGTCATGGCGAAGCGGGTGGCCAGCCAGCCGAGGTCGTCGCCGCCGGACAGGCGCGTACCCGAGCCCTGGAAGGCGTCGGCGTCGTAATGGTGCAGGTACAGGCCGCCGAACCAGGACAGGCCACCCTCCCCTGCACCGGCCAGCTTGAACGAAGCCGTCTGGGCCTGGAAGTTATTCTCGCGCTCGCTGCGCAGGGGCCGCCCCGTGACGGGGTGGACGGCATAGGCGACGCGGTCCTGATCCGGCTGGCCGTTGGCGGCCAGGGCCACGTTGAGGCGCGTGCCGGCGGCCACGGCCGCACTCTGCTGCAGGGCCGCTTCGTAATAGCCGTTGCTGGCGCCGGCCGCGCTCGCGTTGCGCTGGTCGCGCTCGGACTCGTAGCCGCGCAGGGCCACCAGGCCGTGGAAGGCGTCACTGCCGTACAGGGCGGAACCGGGGCCCTCGATCAGCTGCAACTGGCTCAATGCGCCGAGGTTGATGGCGGGCAGGTTGAACTGGGGGCCGGAGCGGAACAGGTCGTTGAGCGGCACGCCATCCCAACTGGTGGCCACGCCCGTGTAGGAAGTGCTGCGGGCGTAGCCGCGGATGGCCAGCACCTGGTTGCCGCTAGTGTGGGGCAGCACCTGCACGCCGGGCTGGGTGTCGAGCGCATCGAGCAGGCGGCGCGCGCCGCGGCGCTGCCACTGCAGGGGCGTGACGGCGCTGACCGAGGCGGCCGTATCGAGCAACCCGGCCGACAGCAGCGAGGCCGCGCTGACGTCGACATTGGCCAGCTCCTCCAGCGACAGCTCGCCCAGGTCGCCCGGCGGCTGGGCTGCCGCGCCGGCAGCGCTGCTCAAGCCCATGAGCGCGGCCGCCAGCGACGCGACACACAGCGTGCGGGCTGGCGGAACAGCTATCGGTCTAGATGGGCGCATGGGGAGATTCCGGTCGACATGACAATACAGGCAGCTCCGCAACACTGCCTATGGCATTGTAAGCGAGAATGTGACTATTCTGGCAATAGCCAGTAACTAGCTTATCGCAACTGTTGCACGCAAAGAGAATGGGGACGAGATAATGGGGACGTACCCCTTTTCTGTACCCCTTTTCTGTCCGCATTTCTGAAAAATGGGGTACGTCCCCATTTCTCTTCAGGTGTTGCAGCGGACGAAAAAAAAGCGGCCGGAGCCGCTTTTGGGGAGGGACGAGGACAGCTTAGGCCGCCGCTTCGCCTTTCTTGATCCAGGCCGCCAGCTGGTGCGGGCGCAGGCCGTCGTAGTCTTCGAACGGCTGGTGGATCCACGGGTTGTGCGGCAGTTCTTCCATCTGGAAGTCCGGCTTGAATACGGAGCTGCCCTTGGTCCAGATCACGGCCGACTTCACTTCCGTCACGCCTTCGAAATTGTCCTTCAGGTGCTGCATGACCTTGACCAGCGTGACGCCGGAATCGGCCAGGTCGTCCACCAGCAGGATGCGCCCTTGCAGCGGGCCCTTGGTCATCGTCATGTACTTGGCGATGTCGAGGTCGCCGCGCACGGTGCCCGCTTCTTCACGGTACGAGCTGGTCGACAGGATCGCCAGCGGGACGTCGAAGATGCGCGAGAACATGTCGCCGGGGCGCACGCCGCCGCGGGCCAGGCACAGTACCTGGTCGAATTTCCAGCCCGATTCATACACCTTCAGCGCCAGGCGCTCGATCAGGCGATGGTATTCGTCCCAGGACACCCAGAGATGCTTGTCGTTCGATTGTGGGGTGGTCAAGATGGCTCCTCAGTTTGTTGCTTGAATTACTCGAACGGGTGACGCAGCACGATCGTTTCTTCGCGATCGGGACCAGTCGACACCATGTCAACCGGCACGCCGACCAACTCTTCGATTCGTTTGATGTAGTTGCGGGCGGCGGCCGGCAGCGCTGCCAGCGACTTGGCGCCGACCGTGCTTTCCGTCCAACCCGGCATTTCTTCGTAGACCGGCACGCAGCGCGCCGCTTCTTCCGCGCCGGACGGGAAGATGTCCACGGCCTTGCCGTCCACTAGGTAGCCGGTGCACAGCTTGAGCGATTCCAGGCCGTCCAGCACGTCCAGCTTGGTCAGGCACATGCCCGTCACGCCGTTGATCTGCACGGAACGGCGCAGCAGGGCCGCGTCGAACCAGCCGCAGCGGCGGGCGCGGCCCGTCACGGTGCCGAACTCGTGGCCCACTTGCGCCAGGTGATGGCCGACGCCGGCATCGGTCGGCAGTTCCGATGGGAACGGGCCGGAACCGACGCGGGTGGTGTAGGCCTTGGTGATGCCCATGATGTAGTGCAGCATGCCCGGACCCACGCCGGAACCGGCGGCAGCATTGCCGGCCACGCAGTTGGACGAGGTGACGAATGGATAGGTGCCGTGGTCCACGTCCAGCAGCGAGCCTTGCGCGCCTTCGAACAGCAGGTTGGCGCCGGCCTTGTGCGCGGCGTACAGCGCGCTCGAGACGTCGGTCACCATCGGGCGCAGGCGCGGCACGTAGGCCAGCGCGTCGTCCAGGGTCTTCTGGTAGTCGACCTTGGGCGCCTTCAAATAGTTTTCCAGCACGAAGTTGTGGTAGTCCAGGTTCTCGGCCAGTTTTTCCGAGAAGCGCTTTTCGTTCAGCAGGTCGGCGATGCGGATGGCGCGACGGGCCACCTTGTCTTCATAGGCCGGGCCGATGCCCTTGCCGGTGGTGCCGATCTTGGCGGCACCGCGGGCCGCTTCACGGGCCGCGTCCAGCGCAGCGTGGTAAGGCAGGATCACGGGGGCGGCGTCCGACACCTTCAGGCGCGACGCCACTTCCACGCCGACCGCTTCCAGCTTGTCGATCTCGCGCAGCACGTCCGGCACCGACACCACCACACCGTTGCCGATGTAGCAGGCCACGCCCGGGCGCATGATGCCCGACGGGATCAGCTGCAGCGCCGTCTTCACGCCGCCGATGACCAGCGTATGGCCGGCGTTGTGGCCGCCCTGGAAGCGCACCACACCTTGTGCATGATCGGTCAACCAGTCGACGATCTTGCCTTTACCTTCATCGCCCCATTGGGTGCCGATGACAACGACGTTCTTTGCCATATTTTTCTTTGACATCACACTAACCTAAGTTTTTAAGAATCCAGCTACTACCATCATCGTCGAGCACCAGCGCGCGGTCGCACTCGAACTCGTCCTGTTCATTGCTGTGACCCGGCATGGACTGGATCACCACTTCGCCGGACTTGCGCAGCTCGGCGATTTTCTCTTTCAGCTCCGGCGCATTGCCCCACGGCGCGCGGATCGAATGTTTGCGTTCTGCCGTCGGCAGCAGGCGGGCCAGCTCGCGCAAGTCGAGCGAGAAGCCGGTCGCGGGACGGGCCCGGCCGAAGGCTTCGCCCACGTGGTCGTAACGGCCGCCACGGGCCACGGCGTTCGGCAGGCCCGGCACGTACAGCGCGAACATGGCGCCGCTCTCGTACTGGTAGCCGCGCAGGTCGGCCAGGTCGATCGCCACTTCGGCGCGGCCGATGGCCGAGCCGGCCAGCGCGGCCAGTTCGGCCAGCGCCTTGGCGATGCCGGGCAGGTCGGGCAGCACGGCGCGCGCCTTTTTCAGCACTTCGACGTCGCCATACAGGTTGGGCAGGGCCAGCAGCGCGTCGCGCACCATGGGCGAATAGTCGGCCGTCAGTTCGCGCAGGCCGGGCATGTCCTTGGCGCGCAGCAGCAGGTACAGGGCCGCCTCGTCCTTGAGGGCCGCCGCGTCGCCCGCGATCAGCGCGCGCAGCACGCCCACGTGGGACAGGTCCAGCCGCACGTCGGTGAAGCCGGCCATGGCCAGCGAGGCCAGCGCCAGTTCCTGGATCTCGGCGTCCGCTTCCAGGCCGGCGTGGCCGTAGATTTCGGCGCCGATCTGCAGCGGCTCGCGCGTGGCGTGCAGGCCCGACGGACGGGTATGCAGCACGCTGCCGGCGTAGCACAGGCGGGTGACGGAGGTGCGGTTGAGCAGGTGGGCGTCGATGCGGGCGACCTGGGTCGTCATGTCGGCACGCAGGCCCAGCATGCGGCCGGAAATCTGGTCGACCAGTTTAAAGGTGCGCAGATCGGTATCCTGGCCGGCGCCGGTCAACAGCGACTCCAGGTATTCGAGCAGCGGCGGCATCACCAGTTCATATCCGTACAGACGGAAATTATCCAGCATCAGTCGACGCAGTTCTTCGATCTTGCGGGCTTCCGACGGCAGTACGTCGGCGATATTCTCGGGCAAAAGCCAATTCGGCATGGGAAACTGGATACGGAAGTTATTGAAAAATGAACAATGAGGCGCACAGGCGCAATCATCAAGCGCAGAGCCGAACCTGATATTTTACGCGAAAATGCGCCGCGGAAGGTAGAAAATCATGCCACGGACGGGCCCACATGGAACCGGCCGGGCAGCTTGACGCTGCGCCGGCCGGCCCTGCCGCCCTGTTACGGTCAGCCTTACTTCTTGCCGGATGGGGCCGCCGAAGCGCCCGAACCCTTGAAATACTTGAAGAAGTCGGAATTGGAATCGATCACCATCACGTCGCCGTGATTCTTGAAGGTGGCGCGATACGCTTCCAGGCTGCGGTAGAACTTGTAGAACTCGGGATTCTTGCCGAACGCTTCGGCATAGATCTGCGACGCCTTGGCGTCGCCTTCGCCGCGGATGGTCTCGGCCTGGCGATAGGCTTCGGCCAGGATCACGGTGCGCTGCTTGTCGGCGTCGGCGCGGATCTTTTCCGAGTCGGCCGAACCGGTCGAACGCAGCTCGTTGGCCACCCGCACCCGCTCCGCCTTCATGCGGTCGTACACGGAGTTGTTGATCTGCTCCACGTAGTCGACCCGCTTCAGGCGCACATCGATGATCTCGACGCCGATCTGGCTCGCCTCCGTCACCACCTTGGTGCGCAGCGCTTCCATCACCTGGCCGCGCTGGCCGGAGATCACTTCGCGCACGGTGTGCTTGGTGATCTCCTCGTTCAACGCCGCCTTGACGATCTGCGACATGCGGTCGCGCGCCCTGCCCTCGTCGCCGCCGAAGCTGACGAAATACTTCCGGGGCTGGTCTTCGCCGCGGCCGATGCGCCACTTGACGAAGGTGTCGACCAGGATGTTCATCTTCTCGGCCGTGATGAAGCGTTCGGCGTCGGGCGACTCGATGGTCATGATGCGGTTATCGAGGTACAGCACGTTCTGGAACGGCGGCGGCAGCTTGAAGTGCAGGCCCGGCGTGCGGATCACCTCTTTTACCTCACCGAGGGCGAACACGATGGCGTAGCGGCGCTGGTCGACCACGAACATGGTCGACGAGAGCAGCATCAGGGCGATGAAGCCGCCCACAACGATAGTAACTATACGATTCATTAACGACCCTCCCGGTCACGTGACGAATCGCGCGAACGGCTGTCGCGCTGGCGGGTCATTTCCACTGTCGGCATCATTTCGGCCGGCACCGGCGCCGCCGGCGCGGCAGCCGGCGCCGCCGCGGCAGCCTTGGCCGCCGCCGCCGCCGCATCGGTGGCCGCCGCCTGGGCGATCAGCTTGTCGAGCGGCAGGTACAGCAGGTTGCTGCCGGACTTGGCGTCCACCATCACCTTGCTGGCGCTGGAGAAGATCTGCTGCATGGTTTCCAGGTACATGCGGTCGCGCGTGACAGCCGGCGCCTTCTGGTACTCGGCCAGCACCTGCTTGAAGCGGGCCGCGTTACCGGCCGCGTTCTCGCTCACGGTGGAGCTGTAGGCTTCGGCCTCCTGCACCAGGCGGAAGGCGGCGCCGCGCGCTTTCGGAATCACGTCGTTGGCATAGGCCTGGCCTTCGTTCTTCTGGCGCTCGCGGTCCTGGCCGGCCTTGACGGCGTCGTCGAAGGCACCCTGCACCTGCTCGGGCGGTTGCACGCCCTGCATGGTAACGTTGGTGATCTGCGCGCCGGCCGCATAGCGGTCCAGGATGTGCTGCATCAGCTGCTGGGTCTCGAAGGCCACTTTCTCGCGGCCCTCGTACAGCACGAAGTCCATCTTGCTCTTGCCGACCACTTCGCGGATGGCCGTCTCGGCCACCTGGCGCACGGTTTCCTCGGGCTCGGCGTTGTTGAACTGCCAGGCCACCGGGTCTTTCAGCGTGTACTGCACGGCGAACTGGATGTCGATGATGTTCTCATCGTCAGTCAGCATCAGCGCCTCGCGCGACTGCTTGTTCTTGACGCTGCCGCGGTAGCCCACTTCCACCGTGCGCACCTGCGACACCTTGACCGTCTCGTCGCTCTGGAACGGATACGGCCAGCGCCAGTTGAAGCCGGCTGGCGTGGTGTGGCTGAACTTGCCGAACGTGAGCACCACGCCGGTCTGGCCTTCCTGCACGATGAAGGAGCCGGAGGCGAGCCAGATCAGGGCCACCACGGCCGCCACGGCGCCAGCCGTGATGCCCGCGCCCTTCATGTCGGGACGGGGGCCGGACGGCGTGCCGCCATTGTCGGGGCCCTTCTTCTGGCCGAAGATGGCGTTCAGGCGCTGGTTGAAATCGCGCCACAGCTGGTCCAGGTCGGGCGGACCGTCGCCGGGCTTGTTGCCTTCCTGGGCGTGGCGGTTGCCGTCCTTCTTGTCAGCGCCCCAGCGGGGATCGTTGAGCGAGAGCTTCAGGCCCAGTCGTTGCATGAGAGAGGAGACACGCATACTTAATGTGATCCGACATGAGTGATGGTTGGAATGCTGTCTGGCTGGCCGTCATCGGGCGCCAGTGCGTCGTCGTCGTGCAGATCCTGTCCGTAGTCGCGCGGTTGCGGCAGGCGTGCGCCTGGCGCGGCCCGGGCCCATTCCACGATCGCGTCGCGCAGCAGATCGAGGCCGGCTCCCGTGCGGGCGCTGATGAAAACGCGGGAAATTTTATCATATTCATCACGCTCGACGGACGGCTCCAGCCCTGCCGCGTCAATCTTGTTCCACACAAGGATCTGGGGAATATGATCGGCACCGATTTCCTTGAGCACCAGGTTGACCTGCTCGATCTGCTCCATGCGCACGGGTGAAGCGGCATCCACCACGTGCAGCAGCAGATCGGCGTGGATGGTCTCTTCCAGCGTGGCGCGGAACGCCGCCACCAGCTGGTGCGGCAGTTCGCGCACGAAGCCGACGGTGTCGGAAATGACGACCTGGCCCACGTCCTCGCCCATGTAGACGCGGCGCGACGTGGTGTCGAGGGTAGCGAACAGCTGGTCGGCCACGTACACGCCGGCCTTGGTGACGGCGTTGAACAGGGTCGACTTGCCGGCGTTGGTGTAGCCCACCAGCGAGACGGAAAAGGTCTGGCTGCGGCCACGGGCGCGGCGCTGGGTCTCGTGCTGCTTGCGCAGCTTGTCGAGCCGGGCCCGCAGCGCCTTGACGCGTTCGCCGATCAGGCGGCGGTCCGTCTCGAGCTGGGTTTCACCGGGACCGCGCAGGCCGATACCGCCCTTTTGCCGTTCCAGGTGGGTCCAGCCGCGGATCAGGCGCGTGGCCAGGTGCTGCAGCTGGGCCAGTTCCACCTGCAGCTTGCCCTCGTGGCTCTTGGCCCGCTGGGCGAAGATGTCGAGGATCAAACTGGTACGGTCCAGCACCCGGATGTTGAGGCGCTTTTCCAGGTTGCGCTGCTGGGCAGGCGACAGGGCGTGGTTGAAGATGACGATCTCGATCTGGTGATCGAGCACGGCCTGGCCGATCTCGTCGGCCTTGCCGCTGCCAACGAAATAGGCCGCATCGGGACTGGAACGCTTGGCCGTGATGGTCGTGACCGGATCCGCCCCCGCCGAGCGGGCCAGCAGTTGCAGTTCCTCGACGCTGGCGGCAAAGTCGCCCTGACCGAAGTCGATACCGACTAAAGCGGCGCGCATACGGCGGTCAGGCAGGTGGGCAGGAAGCGGTGTGGCAAGCGCTTATTCCGCGTCGGCTTCAATGTTCAGATTGACGGCGCGGGCCGGCACCACGGTCGAAATGGCATGCTTGTAGACCATCTGGGTGACGGTGTTACGCAGCAGTACCACGTATTGATCGAACGACTCGATGTGGCCTTGCAGCTTGATGCCGTTGACCAGGTAGATCGAGACGGGCACGTGCTCTTTGCGCAAGGCATTGAGGAATGGGTCTTGTAACAGTTGCCCTTTGTTGCTCATAACAGCTCCGTTTGATGTTGTAGTGTTTGAATTGGAGGCGACACGCCGGTTTTCAAGTGCTGCACTATGCAAAAACAGGGTGCAAGCTTCATTCTCCCAGAGGGGAATCATGCTATGAAGCTACTGTAACCTGTTTTCGCACTTTCTGCAGGCCGCGCCGGCGCGATTTGCCTTATTTCTGTGTTTTGGCAAATGGATTCTTGCCGGTGCGCAATTCAATGCGCAGCGGCGTACCCACCAGCGCGAACGTGTCGCGGAAATGCTTTTCCAGGTAACGCTTGTAGGGGTCGCCCACCGCGTCCAGTGCATTGCCGTGAATCACGATCACGGGCGGGTTCATGCCGCCCTGGTGCGCATAGCGCAGCTTGGGTCGGATCGAGCCCTTGCGGCGCGGTTCCTGCTTCTCCACGGCCTCGATCAGGGCGCGCGTCAGCTTCGGCGTGGACAGGTCGCACATGGCGGCCGCGTAGGCTGCGTCGAGCGACTTCATCAGCGGGCCGATGCCGGTCGCCTTCAGGGCCGAGATGAAGTGAGTCTTGGCGAAGGACAGGAAGTCGAGCTTGCGGTCGAGGTCGATCTTGATCTCGTCGCGGCGGTCCGACTGCAGGCCGTCCCACTTGTTGACGGCCACCACCAGCGCGCGGCCCGATTCGAGCACGAAGCCGGCGATGTGGGCGTCCTGCTCGGAGATGTCCTGCTGGGCGTCCAGCAGCAGCACCACCACGTTCGCTTCCGAGATCGATTGCAGCGTCTTGACCACCGAGAATTTCTCGATCGCTTCGAACACCTTGCCGCGGCGGCGGATACCGGCCGTGTCGATCAGCGTGTACTGCTTGCCGTCGCGCTCGAACGGAATCTCGATCGAGTCGCGCGTGGTGCCCGGCATGTCGAACGCGATCACGCGCTGCTCGCCCACCAGGGTGTTGATCAGGGTCGACTTGCCCACGTTGGGGCGGCCCACGATGGCGATCTTGATGCCGCGCTCGGCCGGCTCCAGCTCTTCCGGCTCTTCCGGACGCTGGGCGAAGGCCAGGTTCAGCGCCTCTTCCACCAGGTCGGCCACGCCGTCGCCGTGCGCCGACGAGATCGCGTACGGATCGCCCAGGCCCAGCTCGTAGAAGTCCGACACCACGGCCGTGTAGCGCATGCCTTCGGACTTGTTGACCACCAACAGCACCGGACGGCCGCTCTTGCGCAGGAAGTCGGTAATGGTCTTGTCATGCGGCGTCAGGCCCTGGCGGCCGTCGACCAGGAACACGACGACGTCGGCCTCGGCCACGGCCTGCTTGGTCTGCAGGGCCATCTGGTGCATGATGCCTTCCTTGGCGACCGGCTCGAAGCCGCCCGTGTCGATGACGAGGAAGGGACGTTCGCCGACACGGCCCTCGCCATAGTGACGATCGCGCGTCAACCCAGGCAAGTCCGCCACCAGCGCGTCGCGCGAGCGGGTCAGACGATTGAATAAGGTCGATTTCCCAACATTGGGTCGACCCACTAGTGCGATTACCGGCTTCATTGTATTACTCGACCGCGATGGCGGTCACTGTCCCTGATTGGGTTTGAAAAATCAAATTCGCGCCTGCCACCTGCGGTGCCGATTGTATCGGGCTGCCGTCGGTGCTGACGCGACCTATTAAAGCGCCATCTTCCCGGTTCAGGAAGTGGATGTAACCCTGCAGATCGCCGACCGCCACTGCGCGGCCGTACGAGACAGGCGTAGACAGGCGGCGGAACGCCAGCTTGTCGGTTTTCCAGGCACTGGTGCCCGTTTCACGGCTGTAGGCTGCCACCGCGCCCTGGTCGTCGGCGACGAACACGAATCGCTGGTCGACGGCCACGCCCACGTCGGACGAAGCGGGCTTGTTCCAGCGCGGCACACCGGTGGCCAGGTCGTAGCATGCCACCCGGCCCTGGTAGGACACGGCGCACACGTCCTTGTCGTACACCACGGGGGCGCCGGCGATGTCGGTCACCCGTTCCAGTTCCGTCGCGCCGCGCGGCTCGCCCACCACCACTTCGAAGCGCGGCAGGCCGCCGGCCAGGGCCAGCGCCAGCAGCTTGCCGCCGGGCTGGGCCACGTACACATTGGGGCCGCTGATGGTCATGCCGGGCGCGTTGCGCAGCGTCAGGGCCGGCGTGGTGCGGGCCACGGACCAGCGCTTGGCGCCGGTGGCCGCCTCATAGGCCGTGATCTGGTTGTCGACACTGCGCACCACCACCACGTCCGCGCCCACCACGGGCGAGGACAGCACTTCGCTCGACGCCTGCGCCTTCCACAGCGGCTTGCCGTTGGCGTCGAACGCAAGGATAACACCCTTGGCGCCGCCGACCACGGTCACGTCGCCGTTGCTGCCCACGCCGGCCGTCAGGTCGGCGCCGGTCTTGACGCGCCACACTTCCTTGCCGCTGGCCGCATCGAGCCGCACCAGGGTGCCGCCGGCATCGGCCGCGAACAGGCTGTTGCCCACCAGCGCGGGCGTGAACACGGCCTGGCCGGACGAGCCGAGCGCGTACTTCCAGGCCGCGTGCGCCGCCAGGGTGGACTTGAACTCGACCAGCGGCGCTGGCTGGTTCTTGGTTTCTTTCGACGAGAACAGCGAGCAACCGGACATCAGTGCCAGCAGGCTCACTGCAATAACTTTTTCGGTGGTACGCATAAATTTAACCTTGTTCTTACTGATCGGGCACGGCGGCCGGCGCGCCAACATGGCGTGCCGTCGGCCATTTCGCCGCCGGCCGTTCCGGGGCCAGGTCCTGGTCCGTCGGAAGGCGGCGCCAGGCCAGCGCTGCAGGGGTCCCCGCCTGCGCGGGGACGACGAAGATGCTTACGCCGCGTCCTTGGCCGCCGGCACGGTGCCGCCGATGGCTTCGAACTTCAGCTGGATCAGCTGGCGGCCGGGATTCTTCTTGTCGGTCGCGTCCAGCGCGGCCTGGTAGGCGGCGCGCGCTTCGGGCAGCTTGTTCTGCGCTGCCAGCACGTCACCCTTGCGGTCGGCCACGGCGCCGGCGAACTGCGGCGCGATGCCGCTGCCCAGCACCTTGAGCGCCTCGTCGTAGGCTTTCTCGTCGAGCAGCACGCCGGCCAGGCGCAGCTTGGCCACCGACTTGTATTCCTCGTCGCCGTGCTCGGAAGCCCACTGCAGCTGGGCCTTGGCCGATTTCAGGTCATTGGCGTCGAACGCGCTCTTGGCGGCCAGCAGCGCACCCATGGGCGCGTAGGCCGTGCTGCCGTAGCGGCTTTCCATGTCGCCGGCCGCGCGCAGCACCTTGGCGCTGTCCTTGGCATCGACGGCGTGCTGCAGCTCGTCGTACAGGGCCGAAGCCTGGGCCGCCTGGTTGCGCTGGTAGTAGTTCCAGCCGGTCCAGCCCGAGTAGGCGGCCAGGCCTGCGATCAGCACCCACGAGGTCAGGTTGCCATACTGATTCCACCACGCTTTAAGGGAAGCAAGTTGTTCTTGTTCTTCGAGATCGTATGCCATGAGTTCAGGTCAGGTTCAAGTTGTTAGGGTTGATGAAACGGTGCTGCGTACTGCTTGTACTGCTTGCTGCTTAGTGGTTGCAGTGCTCGTCGTGCACGTGATAGTGGCCGCCGTCGCTGGTGATCTGGTCGACCAGGAAGTCCACTACCTCATCGAACGGCACGTTCGACTGCTGCTGCTCGCCTTCGGCCGCGCGCATGGCCTTGACGCTGGCCGTGTGGTTGGCCACTTCGTCTTCGCCGATGATGACGGCAAAGGCAGCGCCGCTGCCGTCGGCCTTCTTCATCTGCGACTTGAAACTGCCGGGACCGGCGGCCGTGGAAGCGTGCATGATCACGTCCAGGCCGGCGTCGCGGATACGCTCACCGAGCACGAACGCTTGCAGCTGGGCCGCCTCGCCCTGGTGCACCAGGTACACGTCGCACTGGTTGGGCTGTTCCGGCTCGCCCGCTTCCTTCATCAGTTCCAGCAGGCGCTCGATGCCCATGGCGAAACCGACGGCCGGCGTCGGCTTGCCGCCGAAGCTGGCGATCAGCGGATCGTAACGGCCGCCGGCGCACACGGTGCCCTGCGAACCCAGCTGGTCCGTGACCCATTCGAACACGGTGCGGTTGTAGTAGTCCAGGCCGCGCACCAGGCGGGTGTTGATGGTGTACGGGATGTTGTTGTGGTCCAGGATCTTGCGCACGCCATTGAAGTGGGCCAGCGATTCCTCGCCCAGGTAGTCGAGCAGCTTGGGCGCGTTGTTGACCATCTCCTGCATGGCAGGGTTCTTGGTGTCCAGGATGCGCAGCGGGTTGCTGTGCAGGCGGCGCTTGGCTTCCGCGTCCAGCAATGCCTCGTGCGACTCCAGGTAGGCGATCAGGTCCACCCGGTGGCGGGCGCGCTCTTCCGCGTCGCCGATCGAGTTCAGTTCCAGGCGGATGTTTTCCAGGCCCAGGTCATCCCACAGGCGGCGGCACAGCATGATCATTTCGGCGTCCACGTCCGGGCCGTTGAAGCCCACCGCCTCGCAGCCGAACTGGTAGAACTGGCGATAGCGGCCGCGCTGCGGACGCTCGTGGCGGAACATGGGGCCCGTGTACCACAGGCGCTTGGGGCCTTCGTACACCAGGTTATGTTCGATCACGGCGCGCACCACGCCGGCCGTGCCTTCAGGGCGCAGCGTCAGCTGGTCGCCGTTCATGGAATCGGTGAAGGAATACATCTCCTTTTCCACGATGTCGGTGACGGCGCCGATGGCGCGCGCGAACAGGCCCGTGTTCTCCACGATGGGCGTACGGATCTGCTGGAAGCCATAGCTCTGCACCACCGACTGGGCGGTGTTCTGGAACAGTTCCCACAGGTGGGCGTCCCCCGGCAGGATGTCGTTCATGCCTTTGACTGCGACGATTTTTTCAGCTTTTTTGGTTTCGGACATTTCGATCTTCTTTTAACTTATGCGACGACTCAGGCGGCGGCCTGGCCGTAATTGGTCTGCACGTAATTCAAAACGATGGTCTGGAATTCTTCCACGATGCGCTCGCCGCGCAGGGTCGCCACCTTCTGGCCGTCGACGAACACCGGCGCGGCCGGCGATTCTCCCGTGCCGGGCAGGCTGATGCCGATGTTGGCGTGCTTCGATTCGCCGGGGCCGTTGACGATGCAGCCCATCACGGCCACGTTCATCGCCTCCACGCCCGGATAGGTCTTTTTCCACTCCGGCATCTGCTCGCGCAGATAGGTCTGGATGTTGTCGGCCAGTTCCTGGAAGGTGGTCGAGGTGGTGCGGCCGCAGCCGGGGCATGCGATCACCATCGGCGTGAACTTGCGCAGGCCCATGGTCTGCAGGATCTCCTGCGCCACCACTACTTCCTTGGTACGGTCGCCACCCGGTTCCGGCGTGAGCGAAATGCGGATGGTATCGCCGATCCCTTCCTGCAGCAGCACCGACAGCGCGGCCGTCGAGGCCACGATGCCCTTGCTGCCCATGCCGGCCTCGGTCAGGCCCAGGTGCAACGGGTAGTCGCAGCGGCGCGCCAGTTCGCGGTAGACGGCGATCAGGTCCTGCACGCCCGACACCTTGCACGACAGGATGATCTTGTCGCGCCCCAGGCCCAGCTCCTCGGCCCGTACGGCGTTCTCGATGGCGGAGGTGATCAGCGCCTCGTACATCACGGCCTGCGCGCTCCACGGTTCGGCGCGGCCGGCGTTTTCGTCCATGATGCGCGCCAGCAGCGCCTGGTCCAGGCTACCCCAGTTGACGCCGATGCGTACCGGCTTGTCGTAGCGGGCCGCCACTTCGATCATCTGGGCGAACTGGCTGTCGCGCTTGGCGCCCTTGCCCACGTTGCCGGGATTGATGCGGTACTTGGCCAGCGCCTTGGCGCACTCGGGATAATCGTTGAGCAGCGTGTGGCCGTTGTAGTGGAAGTCGCCCACCAGCGGCACGTCGATTTCCATCTTGTCGAGCTGTTCGCGGATGTAGGGCACGGCCGCTGCCGCTTCCGGCTTGTCCACCGTCAGGCGCACCAGTTCGGAACCGGCGCGGGCCAGCTCCTTGATCTGGATCGCCGTGCCGATCACGTCGGCCGTGTCGGTATTGGTCATCGACTGCACCACCACGGGCGCGTCGCCGCCGACCCATACCTGGCGGCTGCCGTTGGCCACCAGCACGCGGCGGCTGCCGCGGCGCTCGGACGGCCCGGAAGGAATGGCTGTTTGTGTAGAGGACATGACTGTTCTGACTATGTTTCTTGCTATGTACTTGAAACGTGATTACTTGATGTTCACGCGCGAAATCGTGCCGCCCGCCACCGGGGGCAACGCCAGCGGCGCGCCGCCCAGCGTCGCTTCCACGCCGGCCGGTTTGCCGACGATGAGCAGGGCCGGATCGGCGATGTCGAACGTTTCGGTCGCGCCGGCCTTGACCAGGCGCGAAATGAGCGGCGACTTGCCGGGACGGCGGATCTCGATCCACGAATCCTGGTTCACCTTCAGCACCAGCGCGCTGCCGCTGGCCGCGGCAGGTGCCGGCGCAGCGGCAGCCGCGGGCGCGGGCGCGGCCGGCGCTGCGGCGACCGGCGCGGTGGCTGGCGGCGTCACAGTCGCCGGCGCGGTGCCGGTGGCGGGCGCGGCGCCCGCACCGGGCGAGCCGGCGGCCGGTGCGCCACCTTGCGGCGGCACGGAAATCAGCGGCACCGACGGCGACTGGATGGGCGCCGTTTCCTGGCCCGGCTTGACCAGCGTCGTTTCGATCGGCGCCACGGCGTCCGTCGTTTTTTCGGCCACGGCGGAAGCGGAAGCCGAGGCCCCATCCTTGCCCTGCCCCAGCATGCCCGGCGCGATCAGCCCGGCGTGATAGGCGTAGGCGCCGGCAGCGGCCACCACCACGGCCACGGCGGCGCCTATCATCCAGCCAGCGGGCTTGGACGAGCGCTCCGTCAGCGTCGGAAAGCGCGACTCGGAGAAGGTGGGCGAGCGTTCGCGGCGCGGCGGCGCGGCCTCGTGGCTGGTGGGCGAGACCACCTCGATCATGGCCACCAGCGGCGTGGCGTCTATCTTCAGCACCTTGGCGTAGGCGCGCACGAAACCGCGCACCACGGCCATATTGGGCAGCGACGCGTAGTCGCCCTTTTCCAGCGCGACCACCTGGCGCGGCGCCAGTTTCAGCTGGTCGGCTATCTGTTCTATCGTCCAGCCGGCCGCTTCGCGGGCGGCGGCCAGTTGTACTCCGGGCGTTGCCAGGTTGCTGCCCTGGTCTTTTGGCGGTTCAGCCCACTCTGAATTCATTGGTACCCCTGTTTCATTCATCAAACGCCCCACGTTGATACGCAGCATACTCGGCCGAGCCGGGGTGGTGGCGCCGCAATTGCGTCGCCCAACCGGCTTCCGCATCCCGGTCGCCAAGCTTATGCTGCACCTTAATCGCGAGCCACAGCACATCGGCCGTCATGCTCTCCATCTTTGCTAACTTGCCCAGCCGGGTAATGAAAAATCCGGCGCGGGTGTAATCGCCCCGCACGTAATAGACCTGCGCCAGGTTGGCATTGGTCGCCGCCAGGTCCGGCGTGAGCTGCAAGGCGCGCAGCAGGTACTTTTCCGCCGTCGCGTAGTCCTTGATTTTCAGCGCGCAGGAACCGGCGTTGTTCAGCGCATTGGCCGGCGACTGGTAGACCGGATTGCCCAGGGCTTGTTCGAAATGCTTGAGCGCCTCGGGCACGCGGCCGTGCTGGCACAGGAACGAGCCGTAATTGTTGGCCAGATCGGGATTACGCGGCGCCAGCTTGAGGGCGTGCACGAAATTATCCTCGGCCAGCGCCGTCTCGCCCATGGCCATGTAGATCAGGGCCCGCATGCCGTAGGCGTCCACGTACTGGGGATCGGCCGCCAGCGCCAGCTTGACTTCGTCCAGTGCCACCGGATACTGGCCCTGCTCGTAGTAGCCCACGGCCAGCTGCATGCGGATCTCGGCGCGGCGCTGGGCCGACGTCTGGTCCGACGCCGTGGCCAGTTCTTGCTTGCCGCTGCTGCCTGGGCCGGACGCACAGCCGGCCAGCATCGCTGCCAGGCCTAGGGCGGGCAGGAACGGACGGCAGCGGCGGACCAGGGATGTCATCAGGACCGGATCTCCACGATCTTGCCGAAGTCGGGGCCGAATTTCTGCTGGTATTCGGCCATTTTTTCCATCCGCTCCTGGACCCGGGTGCGGTCCTGCACTTCGCCGGCAAGCTGGCCGCAGGCGGCGTCGATGTCGTCGCCGCGCGTCTTGCGGATGGTGGTGACGATGCCGGCATCCATCAGGATCTGGGCGAAGGCCTTGATGCGGGGATTCTTCGAGCGGAACAGGCCCGATTCCGGGAACGGGTTGAACGGAATCAGGTTGAACTTGCAGTTGACGCCGTGCTGGCGGTCCTGCACCAGGGCCACCAGTTCGCGCGCGTGCTCGTCGCTGTCGTTGAAGCCGTCGAGCATGCAGTATTCGAAGGTGATGAAGTCGCGCGGCGCAAATTCCAGATAGCGCTTGCAGGCGGCCAGCAACTCCTTCAGCGGGTATTTCTTGTTCAGCGGCACCAGGCCGTCGCGCAGCGCATCGTTCGACGCGTGCAGCGACACGGCCAGCGCCACCGGCACTTCCTGCGACAGCTTGTCCATCATCGGCACCACGCCCGAGGTCGACAGGGTGACCCGGCGGCGCGACAGGCCGTAGGCGTTATCGTCGAGCATCAGCTTGAGGGCCGTGACGGTCGGCTCGAAATTCAGCAGCGGCTCGCCCATGCCCATCATCACCACGTTGGTGATCTGGCGTTCGCCTTTGGGGCCAGGCTCGATGCCCTTGGTGCGGCGCAGCTCGAACTCGGCCATCCACAGCTGGCCGATGATCTCGGCCACGGTCAAGTTGCGGTTGAAGCCCTGCTTGCCGGTGGAACAGAAGCGGCAGTTGACGGCGCAGCCGGCCTGGGTCGAGATGCACAGCGTGCCGCGGTTGTCTTCCGGGATGAACACGGTTTCCACGGCGTTGCCGTTGCCCACGTCCACCAGCCACTTGCGGGTGCCGTCGGACGACGTGTGGTCGCTGATGACGGCCGGGGCGCGCACTTCGGCGCGCGTCTTGAGCTTGTCGCGCAGCGACTTGGCCAAGTCCGTCATCGAGTCAAAATCGGCGGCGCCGAACTGGTGTATCCAGCGCTGCAATTGTTTGGCGCGGAACGGCTTCTCTCCCAACTCGGCGCAATAGGCGATGAGCTGCGCGGGATCCAGGTCCAGCAAGTTGGTGAGGGTCGTATCCATAATCTTATTCAAAGCAATTCCAAAAAATCCGTCCCCGCCTAGGCGGGAACGGGGTACATCAGCGGCGGCGCCGCAAACGGCACCGCCCGGCGTTAAAAATTAACGCGAGTAAACGTTCAGTGCTGGGAAGAAGTAAGCGATTTCCACAGCAGCAGCTTCAACAGCGTCCGAACCGTGGACGGCGTTGGCGTCGATCGAGTCAGCGAAATCGGCGCGGATGGTGCCTTTTTCAGCTTTCTTCGGATCGGTAGCGCCCATCAGATCGCGGTGTGCCAGGACGGCGTTTTCGCCTTCCAGCACTTGGATCATGACAGGACCGGAAACCATGAAGTCCACCAGATCCTTGAAGAAACCGCGCTCTTTGTGAGCGGCGTAGAAGCCTTCGGCATCTGCGCGCGACAGCTGGGTCATGCGTGCTGCAACGATTTTCAGGCCAGCGCCTTCGAAACGGCTGTAGATTTGGCCGATTACGTTTTTAGCAACTGCGTCTGGTTTGATGATCGACAGGGTGCGTTCGATTGCCATTTATAAAAACTCCAATAAAAAGAAAGGTTTAAAACAAGTATTGATAACTCAATCAACCTTTGATTTTACCATAGAACACCCCATATAACGGATATTGCAAGGCAAGGGGGCTGGCCGGCGCGTCCGCAGGCCCGGTGCGGGCCCGGAATTTGCCTCTGCCGAGGGCGATTTTGCGCGTTTTTGCTCCGGCGTGCTATGCTTTTATCAGGTCGTTAACTGAACACCAATGAATTGGAGGCACTATGAACCAAATGCAAAACATCTATGACTATGCCGGCAGCAGCCAGGCCGTCCGTCACAACGTCCTGCGCAACACCTACTGGTTGCTGGCACTGTCGATGGTGCCCACCGTGCTGGGCGCCTTCATCGGCGTGGCCTTCCACGTGCCGATGCTGGGCGGCGGGCTGGGCGCGCTGCTGTTCCTGGGCATTGCATTCGGCTTTATCTGGGGTATCGAGCGCAACAAGGACAGCGGCCTGGGCGTGGCCTTGCTGCTGGGCTTCACCTTCTTCATGGGGCTGATGCTCACGCCCATCCTGTCGCGCACCTTGGGCTACTCCAACGGCGGCTTCCTGATCATGACCGCGTTCGGCGGCACGGCCAGCGTGTTTGCCGTGATGGCCAGCGTGGCCACCGTGTCCAAGCGCGACTTCTCGGGCCTGGGCAAGTGGCTGTTTGCCGGCGTGATCGTGCTGATCCTGGCCTCGCTGGCCAACATCTTCCTGGGTCTGTCGGCGCTGGCCATCACCATCTCCGTGATCGCGATCGCCATCTTCTCGGCCTATATCTTGTATGACGTACAACAAATCGTCAACGGCGGCGAGACCAACTACATCCGCGCCACGCTGGCCATTTACCTTGACGTGTACAACATCTTCGTCAACCTGCTGGCCCTGCTGGGCATCGCCGGCGGCAACCGCGACTGAGCCACGCGTCCCCAACCGAAAGCCGGCCCCGCGCCGGCTTTTTTTCGCCCCGACAAAATAGGGACGGACAAAATGGGGACGTACCCCTTTTTCAGGGACGCCGCCTTTTTTTCAAAATGGGGACGTAAAAATGGGGACGTATCCCTTTTCTTGAGACGTACGTTTTTTTTCAGGGACGTCCCCGCTTCCTCATTCCCCCTTCCAAAATGGGGTACGTCCCCATTTTCTAGCAAGCCGCGCTCAACGCACGCGGAAGCTGGTTTCGGCGATGACGCGGGCGTCGGCGTCGACCAGCGCCAGCTGGTGCGGGCCGGCTGTGGGGCGCCAGGCGTAGTCGGCGCCGGCCTGGCCCAGCAGGGCGCCGTCCAGCTGCCATTGCAGGCCCTGCCCGGCCTGGGCCTGGAAGCTAACGCACTGGCTGGCCTCGGGAATATCGGGATCGATGGCGATGATGCTGGACTGGCCAGGATAGAGAATACGCGGTACGCGGCGCCCATCTTCCACCAGCGCCACCACGGGCGTTTCCGTACCGGCCAGGAACCATTCGGCGCGCGGCGCTTCCAGCGCGGGCTGGAACGCGACCTGGCGCCGCACCACGCCATCCGGCACCGCAGGCGCGCGGCTGGGCTCGTGCTGGTGCAGGTAGTCGATCACGTCGCGCCACACGGGCGCGGCGCCGCTCACGCCGGACACGTCCCACATCGATTGTCCGTCGAAGTTGCCGACCCAGACCCCCACCGTGTAGCGTTCCGTGTAGCCCAGGCACCAGTTGTCGCGCATGTCCTTGCTGGTGCCCGTCTTGACGGCACTCCAGACGGTGGTGGCCAGCTCGTTCTTCAGGCCAAACGTGAGGCTGCGGGCGGCGCGGTCGGCCAGCATATCGCTGACGATGAAGGCGGCGCCGGCGTCGAGCACGCGGCGGCGCGCCTGCGGTGGACGGGGCAGCAGTCCGACCGCCCCTTGCAGACCGCCGCTGGCCAGCGTGCGGTAGGCGTTGCTCAGTTCAAGCAGGCTCACTTCGGCCGAACCCAGCGCCAGCGAGTAGCCGTAGTATTCGGCCGGCTCCGTCAGGCTGTCCAGCCCCAGCGCGTGCAAGCGGTCGTGGAAACGGTCCAGCCCCGTCATCAGCAGCGTGCGCACGGCCGGCACATTCAGCGAACTGGCCAGGCCGGTGCGGGCACTGACATAGCCCTTGAATTCCTTGTCATAGTTCTGCGGTATGTACAGGCCCGAGGGCGTGGAAATATCGATCGGACTGTCCTCCAGCAGCGAGGCGGCCGTGATCAGGCGGCGCTCCAGCGCCAGCTGGTACAGGAAGGGCTTGAGGGTGGAGCCGGCCTGGCGCAACGCCGTCACGCCGTCGACATCGCTGCCGCCCGCGTTGCCCACGTAGGCCAGGATGTCGCCGCTCGCATTGTCCAGCACGACGACGGCGCCGTCGTTCACGTTACGGGCGCGCAGCGCCATCAACTGCTGGCGCAGCGCGGTCTGGGCGTAGCGCTGCAGGTCGCCGTCCAGCGTGCTGCGCACAGGACCCGCGCCCTCCTTCAGCAGCTGGCGCGCCACCTGCGGCGCCGGCGCCAGGGTGGACGCCAGCAGCGGTCTACTCATCGCCAGCACCGTGCTTTGTTCGATGGCCGTGCAGCTGTCGGGCATGCGCATCTCGCGCGCCAGCGCGCAGGCGCGGCTGGCCACTTGCCCTACCGGCGCCGCCGGCGCCCGCAGCAGGCTGGCCAGGATCACCGCTTCGGTCTGATTGAGGCCGGACGGCGCCTTGCCAAACAGGCCGCGCGCGGCCGCGCCCACGCCTTGCAACTCGCCCCGGAACGACACCAGGTTCAAATACGCTTCCAGGATCTGCGGCTTGCTCCATCGCGCTTCGAGCTGGCGGGCCGCCATCGCCTGGTCCCACTTCTGGCGCCAGCTGCGGCCGGCCACGCCGCCCTGTATCGCCGGGTCCAGCTGTGCGGCCAGTTGCATGGTAATGGTGGAGGCGCCGCGCGCGCGCTTGCGCCACAGGTTGTCCCAGGCAGCCTTGCCGATCGCTGTCAGGTCGATGCCATCGTGCTGATAAAAGCGCTGGTCCTCGGCCTGCAGCACGGCGGCCGGCAGGCTGGGCGAGATATCGTCCAGCGCCACCCACGGCAGGCGGCGCACCCGCAAATTGACCCGCAGCGACTGCACCGGCTGGCCGTGACGGTCCAGCAGTTGGGCATCGGACGGCTGATAGGCGGCCCGCACCCGTTCAAATGCCGGCGCAAATGACTCACCACCAGCCGGACGGGCGGCGCCGCCGCTATCGACACTTGCGGCTGCCCCGCCGGGTGCGACTGGAACGGGCGTTGGCACGCCATCAGTTGATGCGACCGTCCTGGCCACGACATCGGCGGCTACGGCAGACACACGACCGACAGCCGCACTACCGTCAGCGACCGCGGCGTCAACAAGACCACCCGCACCACCTGCAGCAGCGGCCGCGCCGGCCAGCGCCAGCACGACCGCCAGCGTCAGCCTGACGGTCGATGCCACGCGCCACCGCATCACTGCACTCCCAGCACCGCATTGGGCGACTGGCCGAACATCTCGGGGCTGTACATGGCTTCCACGCGGGTGGGCGGCAGGTTGAACTGGCCGGCGTTATTCAGGCGCACCGTGTACTCCACGCTCCACTTCCCTTTCGGGACGAAGGCGTAATAGGCGCGGAACGCCTCGAAGCTGCGCTCCTCGAACGCAGGCCAGGTCCAGCCGCCGCGCTGCTCGCCGCTGCTCAATATCTTCGAATCGCGGCCCAGCCCCGTCCCCAGCACGCTGGCGCCGGCCGGAATCGGATCATCCACCACCACCCACGTCATGTCCGACTGCGCCTCCAGGTCCAGGCGCACGCGGTACACATCGCCGCGCGACCATACGCCGGGCACCTTGCGCTCAATCGCCGTCACCGTGCGGTTGATGGCGTAGCCGCTCGACTGCGGCTTCCTGAGCGGGATGGCGGCCAGGCTTTGCACCGTCACCCACGGCTTGCCCTTGCCCGCGTGCTCAAGCTGCAGTTCGCCTCCGCTGCGCGGCCAGGGCAGCAAGGCGCTGCCGCCGGGGACGTTCTTGTCGAAGGCGATGCTCTTGCTGGAATCGGCCAGCGAAGCGCTGCTGATGCCCGTCACCGGCGCTGATTCGAACTTGCGGGTGAACTTGTCGAACGCCAGCACACCCCAGGTATTGGCCACCGTGGTGCGCCAGCGGCCATGCAGCTGCCGACCCAGCGCGCCGCGCGCCAGCCGGCCCATGTCGGCCTGCCAGGCCGGATTGTCCATCACGGCCAGCAGCAGCCGGTTGGCGTTGGCGTCGGGCGAAGCCATCAGCCACCACCAGTCGTCGCTGCGCTCGGTCGAAAAGCCCATCGTCGTGCCCTGCAGGTTCAGCCGCGTGCGCAGCACCTGCTGTACGTGCGCCATCCGTTCCGCATGGTGGGGCAGGCCGGCGCTACGCTGCAGGATCAGATACCAGTCGATGACGGCCGACGTGGGCCACAGATCCGGCTGCAGCGTGAACGATTCCAGCTCCGGCGCCGCCACCGGACGGCTGCGCGACAGGGCCTCCAGCGCGGCCAGCTTGCGTACGGCCAGATCGGCCGTGCGCAGCGCCGAACCCCGTATCACCTTGCCCTGCACGAAGCCCAGCAGCCCTTCCTCCATGCGCGACTTCAGCTCCGCCGGAATCGTGTAGCCCGCCTCGTCGGCCGCCGACAGCACATAGGCCGTCAGGCTGTCGCTGCCCTCCAGCATCATCGGGAAATACTTGAGCAGGCCATCGTTGTCCATGTGGGCCGGCAGCGTGCCCACCAGCGTTTGCCACCGGGCGCGGTCCTGCAAGGCGATGGCGCGCGACGCCTGCTGTTCCAGGCAGGTGTAGGGGTAGCTGCGCATGTATTCGCGCACGCCGGGCAGCTCGTTGCCCAGCCGCGCGCTGAACGTGGCCTCGACCCCGCCCCGGCCGGGGATGGCGCCGGCCGGCAGCTGCACCGTCATGTTCTGCGTTTTATCGAGCTGCAGCAGCGTGGCCTGCACCGTGCGCACCGGCACGGCCGGCACCACTTTCTGCCGCACCCGCAAGCGGTCGGCCGATCCGGCAACGGCGCCATCGCTGCCGTGGATGGCCGCGCTCACGTCCCACTGCAGTTCGCCCGCCCCTGCCGGCACCTGATAGTCCCAGCCGATCTCGCGCGCCTGCCCGGCCGCCAGCGCCAGCTTCTGCGGCGCCAGCGCCTTGCCGCCCACGCTGGCGCCCAGGTCCACCTGCACCTCGCCGTCCGTCGTATTGCGCAGCGTGAAGCCGGCGTGGAACTTGTCGCCCTCACGTACCAGCGCAGGAAGGCCCGACAACAGGATCAGGTCCTGCGTGCTGCGTACTTCCGTGCGCCCCGTGCCGAACAAATCTTCCCCGGCGCTGGCGACGGCGACGATGCGAAACGCCGTCAGCGAGTCGTTGAGCGGCACCTGTACCGTGGCCTCGCCGTTCGCGTCCAGCGTCACGCGCGCCTTCCAGAACAGCAGCGTGTCGAACAGTTCCCGGCCTGCGCCTTTGCCGCCGCCACCGCCGCTGGGCACGGCCTTGCGGCCGAAGTGGCGCTTGCCCACCACCTGCATCTGGGCGGTGGCCGTCTGCACCTGCAGGCTGCGCTGCTGCATCATCGCCTCCAGCAGGTCCCAGCTGGCGTTGGGCATCAGTTCCAGCAGGCCCACATCGACGGCCGCCAGCGCCACCTCGGCGCCGGCCGGCGCGGGCGTGCCGTCCGCGCGCGTGACCTTGACGGCCACCGTGGCCCGCTCCCGTATCTTGTAGACCGGCTTGTCGGCGCGCACCTGCACCTTCAGTTCATTGGCCGCCCAGCCCACCCGCAGCGGCGCGATGCCCAGCTTGTAGGCTGGCTTGCCCAGGTCCACCAGCGCCGTCGGCTGCACCCCGCTCACGCGCCCGCGCACCACCAGCGCCGACACGTAGACGTTGGGCGCGTACTGCGGCTTGACGGGAATGGTGAACACGGGCGCGCTGCCCGACAGCTGGCGCACATAGGTATCGATCACCCCTTCCCGCTCCACCGTCACCAGCGCGGTGGCGGCGCGGAACGGCATGCGCAGCTGGAAACTGGCCGTCTCGCCCGGCTCATAGCGCTTCTTCTCCGGCAGCAGGTCGATGCGGTCGTTGTCGGTGGCCTTGAACCACCAGTCGCTGCCGTCGGCCACCCAAGTCTCGCGGTTGGTCACGGCCTCGTGGCCGGCGCCGTCGCGGGTGCGGGCGCGCAAGATCAGGTTGCCCGCCGCGGGCGCCTTGACCTGGCAGACCAGCAGGCCCTTGCTGTCCGTCCTGCCTTCGCAGGCGGCGCCCAGCGCCTTCACTTCGCTGCTGTTCTCGTAGGCGTAGAAGCCGCCGATCAGGCGCCGCCGGTGCGAGTAGTTCTCGCGCTGGAAATAGTCCACGTTGACGGGCGCGTCGGCCACCGGCTTGCCCTGCAGGTCCAGCACCACCACCTGGAACTTGAGCGCATCGCGGCTCATCACCCAGCCGTCGGGCTGGATGCCGATCACGTAGGCCGACGGCCACAGGGCGATGTTGGTGGAAGCGGACAGCGTTTCGCCGTTGGCATCCTGGTAGGACATTTCGGCCACCAGCTGGCGCGGCACGGGCGATGGCGGCAACTGATCCAGCGTCACGCGGGCGCCACCGGCCCGGTCCAGCGTCAGCTCGCGCGTGCGCGCGGCGCCGGCTGCCGGCTGGTCGCCGCCCTCGTCGAAGCCGCCCTCGTCCTCGTCGAACACGGGCGCATCATCCTCCTTGCCCACGCGGACATCGCCGGCGCTGAAGGTGAAGCCGTCGTAATCGTCGAACTGCACGCTCTTGCCTTCGACGACGGTGCGCAGCTTGACGGCCGCGCCGCCCGCGCCGCCGCCGGAAAGGTAGCTGAGCTGCACATCCAGGTCCACGCTGGCAGCCTGCACGGCCGGCGTCTTCGGCCCCTGCAGCACGGCTTTCATGGTCGGCACGCGGAACTGCTCGACGCGGAAGCGTCCGGCGCCCTGCCCGCCCAGCATGATTTCGTACCAGCCCTGTTTGGCGTCGGCCGGAATGACCCAGTCGTTGGCGGCCGTGCCGTTGGCGTTCCAGCGCAACGGCAGCGCATATTTCTGCTCGCTGCCCTCGTGGATAACGAACATCTTCTCCGGCAGCGCGGCCCGGTCCTGCGCGCCCAGGCTGCGCGCGCGCCAGTCGCGGCTGGTGGTACGCGGCCCGTCGCTGGCGCGCACGTAGCGTATGCCCTGCTCCACGTGACGGCGCAGGAAGTGCTTCATGTGCACCGTCTCACCCGCCCGCAGCAAGGTGCGGTCGAACACGGTGGCGGCGATGATGTTGTCGGCCTTGAATTCGTCGGTGGGCACATTGAAGCGCCAAGTCTCGATGCCGCGGTTCCAGTTCGACAACGTGAAGGTCATGTCGCCGCCGCTGCGGGCGCTGACGAAATAGCCGTCGTTATTGTGGCAGGACACTGGCGGCAGTTCCTGCGCGATGGCGGCCACGCCCTGGGCGTTCGACGCGCCCTGCCACAACAGCTTGCCGGCGCAATCGCGCACGGCCACCTGGGCGCCGGCCACGGGCTGGCCCTTGTCGAGCGAGGTCACCCACACCAGCGACGAACGGGCGCCATGCTTGAAGTGCGCGACCAGGTTGGTTACCAGCGCCGCCGTACTGACGTAGGACGTCGATGGCGTCCCGTTGAGCGCCGCGCCCAGCTTGGGGCTGGCCAGTTCGACCACGTAGAAGCCGGGCTTGCGCAGCGGGATGCCCACCACCTCGAACGCCCGCTTGCCGCCCGGCTTGGGCAGCGTGAAGCGGCCGATAGCCGCGTCCCTCGCGCCGCCCAGCATGGGGTGGGCCATGTCGCGGGCGTACAGTTCGCCGGGCTCCCAGTTGTCCTCGCCGTAGGACAGGCGCTTGAGCCAGTCCATCACCTGCTGGTCCTGCTGGTCGGCCACGCGCAGCATGGCGCCCTTGACGGCGGCCGGATCGACCCTGGCCACGCTGCCCGCCAGCGCCGGCTCCACGTTGCGCACGGTGACAGGCAGCATGCGGTCGCCGCGCGCTTCGATGATGCCGAAACGGGCCGGGAACTTGACCAGCGGCGGCTGCGCATCCATGCGTACGGCCAGCGGGAAGCGCGCCTGGTTCAGCAAGGCGCGGCCCGCGTCATCCTTCAGCGCCGGTGGCAGCGACAGCGTCAGTTTGGCCAGCTCGGGGAACGGCCCGGCGATGGTGACGCTGCTCACGTATCCCGCCTTCTTCTCGCTCGCCTCGACGGCCGCGCTGTAGGTCTTGCCGCCCGGCCCGGCCAGGCGCACGGCCAGGGCGTCGCCCATGCGCACGGGGGCGGAAAAGTCCACCCGCACCGGCAGGAAGGGAATGCAGCCGCCCTTGGGCTGCAGGCGTTCGCAACTGAAGCGGGCCGTGAAGTCGGGCCGCGTCTTGTAGCTCAGGGTCTGGTCCTGCACGTTGGCGACGCCGCTGTCGGCCGCGATGCCGGCGCCCCACACCAGCGCCACGCCGGCTTCGGCCGGCAGGCGGCGCTTGCATTGCAGGACCACGATGGGCAGCTGCTCCAGCCGCTTGCTGCGCACGCCCGTGGTGGCGCGCCAGACCACGCCGCGGGCGCGGAAGTACAGGGACAGGTAACGTTGCGTGAAGTCCTTGCGCTGGGCCAGGATCTGTTCGCGCTCGGCGCCGGCCAGCACCCGCACCGGGATGCGTTCGTTGATGCCGTCGGCGCGGCACCAGGCGTGGGCTGTCACCGTCTCCTCGCGCGGCAACGCGTCCAGGCCCAGCACGAAGATCTGCTGCTCGTCGATATAGCTGTTGCCTTCGCGCGGCATGGCCTGCACGATGGCCGGGCCGCCCGTGTTGAAGCTGAACGGGCCGGCGTCCGCCAACGGCTGGCCGGCCAGGTTCTTCAGGCCGGGCTTGAGCGTGAAGCGGCAGGCCACGCCGCCGGGCAGGTCGCGCGCGAAGTCGTAGCTCCAGTTGGCGCCGTCGATCCAGCGGCCGCTGCCCGCCTCAGGACAGGCTATGGTGAACGGGTCGGCCAGGGCCAGGTCGCCGAACGCCACCATCTGCGTATTGAAGCGCACCTGCACCTGGCGCACGGCCTTGGCGGCGCCACTGGGCGAGAACGAGAGCACGGCCGGCGTGGCCGGCGTGGCCGGCGCGGACAGGGCCGCGCAGCACAGCAGGATCGTGGCGAAGAGATGACGCAAGGCGGACATGCCGGCTCCATGAGGGTGTGATGGCACCACCGAGCTCACGGTGCACAAGCACTGCCGGCCTGGCGCATGCATCAGGAATGCGAGGAATGAGCCAGTGTTGCAAACGCGTCCGCGCCTGTCAATAAAATTACAAAAAAACCATCACAAATGCGACGTCACGCAGCGCGATGGGATGCGGGCGCACGCTATTGGCGGACGCGCCGCCTTGAACACCTCAACAGAATTCCGGGCGGTTAGCTTTGAGCCATGCGCGGACATGGGCCAGCAGTGCTTGAGCCTGCTTCCTGCATTCCTCGACCGCCGTTGGACTGACAGGGTCTCCGTCATAGTCATTGATGTTGCGCTGTTTGCGCAGGCCATCGAGGATGATGACCGTCTTGGCGTCTAGGCCAACCGTCAACGTCAGGGCTTGAATCGCAGTCTGGTGATGACCGGGCTTGCTGGTTGATGTGCGGTAGCCATTGGCCATCAGGCTCGCCATTGCGCACTGCATCACGCATTTGTAGGCGGCATCGAAGCGGTTCTCGTCGCTGATGGCCGTTACGGCGGAATCATTCAGATTTCGTTCGGCCGCGGCCAACAGCCGCTGGATGTCTTCGCGCTGGGCGGCGAACTCCACGAGACTATGAATAGCCAACAAGTTTTGCAAAGTCATCTGCATTCCCGATCAGGAAAAGTTTGGGCTTCTCAACGACTTCACGCGCCCATGTGTTGTTCGAGGCAAGCTTCGCACGGAAGTCGTCCGTTTTGTAGACTACCGGGTTGATTTCACGCCGCACCACATCCTGCGCGGGATGTAGAGCCTCGACCACTTCCCCAAAACCGATGTCACCCAACACCAGCACATCCACGTCGGAATGGGCCGTCTCCTCACCTCGCGCCACCGAGCCAAATACAACCGCGCTTTGAATGTGGCCAGCCAAAGGCTGAAGAGCCTCTGTCAGCACTGTGGCCATGCCCGAAGTCTTACGCAACAAGCCGGCAAGTTCATCGAACACAGGACAGCCGCGGTTGGCACGATAGTGCACTTGATTGCCTATGTGCTGCCGCGACAGGATGCCGACGTCCGCCAGTTTCACCAATTCCCGGTTGATACTACCCGGCAGTGCGTCAAGACGGCGCGCAAGCTCCCTGACATGCCATGCGGTCTCAGGGTGTAACAGCAGGGCCGACAGGATACGAGTACGAAATGGGCCTAGGAGGAAATCTGCGAGCATGGACACAATGTATCACAACAAGAGACATTTGACTCCAAAAGGGATACGAACGTCTCCGAGAATGAAACATGCGAGCATCTGCACAATACCCGTCAACTCACGAGCAACAAACACAACACATTGATTTTAAATGACTATTCGAGGTCGAACACGGCCATCGATTCCACGTGCGAGGTGTGGGGGAACATATTGACCACGCCGGCCTTGCTCAACGTGTAGCCGGCGAGGTGGACCAGGATATCGGCGTCGCGCGCCAGCGTGGACGGGCTGCACGAGACGTAGACGATGCGCTTGGGCAGCAGGTCCGGCCGCACCTGGCGCAGCGCGCCCAGCGCCTGGCTGACGGCCATGGCGCCGTCGCGCGGCGGATCGATCAGCATGCGGTCGAACTTGCCCAGCGCGATCAGGTCTTCCACCGTCACCTCGAACAGGTTGCGGGTCGAGAATGCCGTCTTGGCCGACAGGCCGTTGGCCTTGGCGTTGTCGAGCGCGCGCTCGGTCAGGCTGGTACTGCCTTCGATACCCACCACTTCGCGGCCCTGGGTGGCCAGCGGCAGCGTGAAGTTGCCCAGGCCGCAGAACAGGTCGGCCACGCGGTCGTCCGGTTGCACTTCCAGCAGGCCCAGCGCTTTGTGCACGAGCACGCGGTTGATGTGGTGGTTGACCTGGGTGAAGTCGACCGGCTTGAACGGCATGCGCACGCCGAATTCGGGCAGCAGGTAGTGCAGCTGGGGCTCCAGCGGATAGTACGGGGCGGCCGTGTCCGGGCCCTTGGTCTGCAGCCAGAACTGGATCTGGTACTGGTCGGCGAAGGCCTTCAGCTTGACTTCGTCGTCGGCCGTCAGCGGCGCCATGATGCGCAGCACCAGCGCCGTCACGTCCTCGCCCACCGCCACTTCGATCTGCGGGATCTGGTTGTACAGCGTCAGCGAACCGATCAGCGCGCGCAGCGGCAGCAGCAGGTCCGACACATGCGGCGGCAGGATCTGGCAGCTCGTCATGTCGGCCACGAAGATCGATTTCTTTTCGTGGAAGCCGACCAGCACCGTGTTCTTCTTGGCCACGTGGCGCACCGACAGGCGGGCGCGGTAGCGGTAACCCCAGGTGGGGCCGTACATGGGGCGCATCACCGTCAGCGGCCTGACCTTGCCGATGTGCCACAGGTTATCTTCCAGCACGCGCTGCTTGATGGCGACCTGGGCCGACGGCTCCAGGTGCTGCATGGAGCAGCCGCCGCAGTAGTCGAAATGGACGCACTTGGGCTTGACCCGCAGCGACGATTCATGGTGCAGGGCCGTCATGCGGCCCGCTTCCCAGTTCTTCTTTTTCTTGAACGTCTCGAAACTGACCCGTTCGCCCGGCAGGGCGCCTTCGACAAACACCACCTTGCCCGGCGAGCCGTCTTCATTGTCCAAATGGCCGACGCCACGGGCGTCCATGTCGAGCGATTTGATGTCGATGATATTTTCTTGCATAACGTTCAATAAATGAGGAGGGAACAGGCGGGCCGCTGGTGTGCCAGGGCGGGCCGTATGATAGCAGAAAGCGGCGGCCGGACGGTGCGCCGCGGGCCGACGGCCATGCGGCGCGGCGCCATGGCGGGCGCGTCCGCGCCATCATGCGCGGGAGAATGACGGCTTACAGGAGCGAGTCGCGCACCACGCCGCGCGCGGCCATGGCCCGTTTCAGCTTGACCAGCGCTTCCTGCTGGATCTGGCGCACCCGCTCGCGCGTGACGCCCATTTCCTCGGCCAGCGTTTCCAGCGTGGCCGGATCGTCGTTGTCCAGGCCAAAGCGGCGCATGATGACGATGCGCTGCTTGTCGGGCAGCTTGGTGAGCCAGTCGCGCACCAGCACCGTCATTTCGTGGTGTTCGGCGCGGGCGTCGGGGCTGTCCTCGCTGTCGCCGGGCAGCATGTCCATCAGCGAGGACTGGGGATCGTTGTCGAGCGGCGCGTCGAGCGAGGTGGCGTGCTCGGACAGGGCCAGGATGTCCTGCACCTCTTCCACCGGCCGGCCCACCAGTTCGGCGATGTCCTCGGCGGTGGCGTCCTTGCCGTTGTGGTGCTGGGCTTCCAGGTGGTATTTGCCGCGCAGGATCTGGTTCAGTTCGCGCACCATGTGCACCGGCAGGCGCACCGTGCGGGCCTGGTTCATGATGGCCCGTTCGATGCTCTGGCGTATCCACCAGGTGGCGTAGGTCGAGAAGCGGAAGCCGCGCTCCGGTTCGAACTTGTCGATGGCCCGCATCAGGCCGATGTTGCCTTCCTCGATCATGTCGAGCAGCACCACGCCGCGGTTGATGTAGTGCTTGGCGATCGACACCACCAGCCGCAGGTTGTGCTCGATCATGGTCTGGCGGGCACTGAAATCGCCCTGCTTGGCCAGCGTGGCGTAATGCACTTCCTGCGGCGCCGTCAGCAGGGGCCGGGTGCCGATCTGGTTCAGGTAGTGCTGGGTGGTGTCGGTCGACAGCTCGGCCGCCAGCACCTTCTTGAGTTCGTCGACACTCTCCAGCACCGCGCCCACTTCCGCCACCGCCTCGCCGTCGACGGGGCCGTCGGCGTGGCCGATGGTGTCAACGGCAATGTCGTCGCCCGGCTCGTCCGGATAATCATCCGGCGCCGGGTCGTCTTCCAGCGGGTCGTGCGGCGTGTGTGTCATGGCGATACGCTAACGGTTAGGCAGGAATTTGGACGGATCGACCGGCTTGCCCTGCTGCCGGATTTCAAAGTGCAGCTTGACGGAATCGGTATCCGAGTCGCCCATTTCGGCAATCACTTGTCCCTTGTTCACGCTCTGGCCTTCCTTTACCACGATGTTGCGGTTGTGGGCATAGGCCGACAGCAAACTATTACTGTGCTTCACAATGACGAGATTACCATAACCGCGGATGCCGCTGCCGGCGTACATCACTTTTCCTGCACCGGCCGCCACGACTTGCTGTCCGGCACGGCCGGCGATGTCCACGCCCTTGTTCTTGCCCTCGTCGAAACTGGCCACCACCTTGCCGTCGGCCGGCCACATCCAGCTCAGCTTTTCCTCGTCGGCGGCCAGCGGCGGCAGAGTGGGCACGGGAGCGGCCGGCGGTTGCAGCACGGCCGGCTTGACCAGCGCCACTTCGGTGCGCTCGGGCAGCACGCCGTCCGCCTTTTGCAGCTCGGCCAGGGTGGCGTCCGTGTAAGGCCGCTTCTCGCCCTTGGGGCCCGTCTTGCGTGGCACGGGCGGGGCCGGCGGCACCTTGGTGTCGGCCGGCGGCATGACGACGGCCGCCGTCTGCACGGCGGCGCTGTCGGGCGGCTGCACGCGCAGCACCTGGTCGACCTTGATGTCGTCCGGATTGGCCAGGTTGTTCCAGGTGGCAATGTCGCGGTAATTCTGGCCGTGCTCGAGCGCGATGCGGATCAGCGTGTCGCCCTTCTTGACCGTGTACAGGCCCCGCTCGTCGCGCTCCTTCTGCGCCTCTTCGCTGGGGGTGACGGGCTTGGGCTGGGGGGCGGGATTGCGCTCGACCACCGGCGCCTGGTTGGGGGTGGTACTGCAGGCGCTCAGCAAGGCAAGCGTCAGGGTCGCAACTAGCAGGGAACTTTTATTAGTCATTCTCATCTTAATCTGTGTATTCGGTACTCAAGGTACTTTGGGCTACTTCAGGTACGGTCAGGTACGGTCAGGTACCTTGGTGTGTGCTGGATGGGCGGCGGCGCCGGCCGCTTACACGGTGCCTGGGCGCAGCGGCACGAAATGGCAATCTTCCAGCGTGGTGCTGACCCACTCGGCCTTGGCCGTGCGCGTGATCAGCTCCAGGTGCTGGGCGCGGGCGCCCACGGGCGCCACCAGCCGGCCACCGATGGCCAGCTGTTCCAGCAGCGCGCGCGGCACTTCCAGGCCCGCCGCGGCCAGAATGATACCGTCAAATGGGGCCGCTTGCGGCAAGCCTAGCATACCATCTCCGTAATGCAAGCGCAGGTTCGGCACGCGCAACGGGCGCAAATTGGCCTTGGCCAGCTCGTGCAGGGGCTTGATGCGCTCGATCGACCATACTTCGTGCGCCACGCACGACAGCACGGCCGCCTGGTAGCCGCAGCCGGTGCCGATCTCCAGTACACGCTTGAGTTCGCCGCCGTTGCGCATCACTTCTATCATGCGCGCCACGATGTAGGGCTGGGAAATGGTCTGGTGGTGGCCGATGGGCAACGAGGCGTCGATATAAGCCTGGGCCGCCAGCCCCTCCTCCATGAACAGGTGGCGCGGCACGCTGTCGAGCGCGGCCAGCACCAGGCCGTCCTTGACGCCCTGTTTGGCCACCCGCTCCACCATGGCGCGCCGCACGGCATCCGACACCAGGGGATTCTGGCGCGGCACGGGGGCGGCGGCCGTTTGCAAGGCCCGGTCCAGCGCCTCGCGGTGCGACTTGGACGGCGAGGCGACGGGCCGGCTGCCCGGATACTGGGGATGGAGCGGGGCGCCGCCCCGGGTGGCGTGCTGGGCCGCATGCTGGGCCGCGTTCAGGGCCGCGTTCTGGGTCGCCGTCTGGGGCGTGGCGACCGGTCCCCGCACGGCCGGTTTCTTGGCGCCCGCATCGACCACCGAAGACAGGGGCAAGGGGAAGGTGCGGGGTTTGTCGTTCATGCCAGGCCTTGCGCCAGCACGTCCAGCTGGCTCTTGTGGGTCAGGTCGATCTGGAGCGGCGTCATCGACGTCCAGCCCTGGGCGCAGGCATGGAAGTCGGTGCCTTCGCCGGCGTCGCGGGTGGCGCCGGGCGGGCCGATCCAGAAAATTTCCTTGCCGCGCGGATCGAGCGCCTTGATCACGGGCTCAGCCTGGTGGCGCCGGCCCAGCCGGGTGGCCACCACTTTGTTCAAGTCCGCATAGGGCCGGTTCGGGATGTTGACGTTGAGCAGGTAGGGGCTGGGCAGCGCAGCGCCGTAGCGTTCGATGATGTCGCGCGCGTGGCGGGCCGCGTCCGCCACATGTTCCCAGCCGTAGGAACCCTGGGAAAACGCGATCGAAGGGATGCCGAACAGATAACCCTCGGTGGCCGCCGCCACCGTGCCCGAGTACAGCGTGTCGTCGCCCATGTTGGGGCCGTTGTTGATGCCCGACACGACCAGGTCGGGCCGGTAATCGAGCAGGCCCGTCAGGGCCACGTGGACGCAGTCGGTCGGTGTGCCGTTGACAAAATAGAAACCATTGGCGGCCCGCTGGACGGACAGGGGCCGGTCCAGCGACAGCGAGTTCGAGGCGCCGGAGCGGTTGCTGTCGGGCGCCACTACCACGATGTCGGCGATGGGCGCCAGCGCCTCGGCCAGGGCGTTGATGCCGGGTGCCAGGTAGCCGTCGTCGTTACTGATCAGTATTCTCATACGACAATTTTACCTGAAGCAATGGCCGTACTGCGCATGGCCGGACCATCGCGGCGCAGATAAATTTCCGGCCGGGGCGCCGGCCGCGCCGGCGCCGGCAGCCGGTCGAACTTGGGACCGTCGGCCGCTAGCGGGGCGCGCCGCGCGGCCCGGCCAGCAGCCCGTCGAGCGCCAGCAAGGCGTCGTGCCGGTAGGTGTCGGCGGCCGGCTCGCGCACGCCCAGCAGGGCACCGCCCATGGCGCCCAGCGCCAGCATGGGGTCGCCCTGCCCCTCCTCGTCCATGCCCCCTTCCCGGTACAGGCCGGCCGGCTCGCCCAGCCGCTGCTGGATGTCGGCCAGCCGCGCCCGCGCCTGGCGCGTGTCCGCGTGGTCCGGCCCCTGGCGCCGCAGGCGGACCCGCAACACCGTCTCCAACAGGCAGCGGGCCGTGTCGAGCTCGTCCAGCTGGACCAGGGTGCCGGCCAGCGCCGTCTTGCTGCGCAGCGTATCGCCGTGCTCGGCCCCCAGCAGGCGCATGCGGGCCGCCAGCACCTGCTCCTGCACGTCGCGCGCCAGGCTGTAGTCGCCCCGCTGGCACAGCATGTCGGCGCGTGCGGCCTGGCTGTCGAGCGTCAGCAGGTGGTGCGAACCGAGCAGGCGCTGATAGGCGCCCAGCACCGTTTCCTGCAAGGCCAGCGCGTCCGCGCCCTCGCCCTGCAGGGCCAGCGTGGCGGCCAGCTGGACCTGGGCCGCCAGCGTGTCGGGATGGTCGCGTCCCAGCGCGGCGGCGCTGGCGTCGACGATGCACTCCTGCAGGAATCGGGCCTCGCCCAGCTGGCCCTGCTGGCGCATCAGGGCGGCCAGGCTGGCCTTGCCGGCCAGGGTGTCGGCATGGTCTTCACCCAGGCTGCGCTGGCGCAGGGCGACGCTCTCGTCGAAACAGGCGCGGGCCTGGGCCAGTCGCCCTTCGCCGCGATACAGTTCGCCCAGCCGGTGCAACTGCTCCGCCAGCGGCAGCGCCAGCCCACGGGCGGCACCCTGCTCCATGTCGCGCCGGGCGGCGCCGATGGCGGCCAGCAGGCCGATTTCGTGCTTCGATTGCCAGGGGAAATAGTCGCCGTCCAGCCACTCGAGCAGGGTGGCGAAGGTGCGGCTCAGCGAGAAGCGGTCGCCACCCTGCTCCAGCCGCACGGCCAGCTGCTCGCCGTAGGCAAAGCCACGGCTCTGCTGCAGCTGCACTTCGTCGAAATAACTTTCCATGCTCAGCTCGGCCAAGCCGTAGCAGTCGCCCAGCAGGCGCTCGAACAGGGGCTGGTAGCCGGCGATGCCGAGCCGGGCGTCGCCCCGGCGCCATTGGGCGCGCTGGGCGCTGTCGGCCATCTCTATGCGCGCCGGCAAGGGATAGACCAGCAAGGGGCGCTGCTCGTCCTCGTGGCTGCGACGGTAGGCGGCGGCCCGCGCCACCACGGTCTGGACGCCGTCCAGGTTCTGGCGGTCGGGCGTGAACACCACCACCAGCTTGCGCGGCAACAGCGTGGTGCAGATGCCGGCGCTGTCGGCCCGCCCCGTGCGGGCGTCCACCAACACGTGGCGGAAATGGCGCGCCAGCATGTCGGCAAAGCAGCGGAACAGGGCCGGACAGCGGTCGAACAACGCATCCCAGCGCAGGGCCGCCAGCCGCTCCGCATAGCTGTCGTCGAAGTGCCCGGCCCGCATCAGGTACAGGGGCGAGGCCTGGTCGACCCGGCACACATATTGTTCCCAGCCCACGGCCTGCAACACGTCGTGCGCCAGCGTCACCTCGTCCAGGCCCGGCATGGCGCGCCGCTGCAGCTGGTCGCGGCAGGCCTCGAACAGTTCCAGCAGGCCCGGCCCCGGCTCCAGGCAGGGAAAGTAGTGGTGCAGGCTGGGCGCCTCCAGGTCCCAGTCCACCATCAGCACGGGCGTGGTGGCGTGGCGTTGCCCGGCCAGCAGCACGGCCAGGTTGGACAGGGCCAGCGTGCGCCCCGTCCCTCCCTTGTAGGAATAGAAGGTCACGACTTCACCGGGCGCCGTCAGCGGCGGCAGGGACAGGGAGGAGAGTTCCATGACGAACCTTTAGCGTGGAAAGTGAGGGGGCGGAATGGCGCGCCATTCCGGCGGGATGTCGGGCAGCACGAAGCGGCTGCAATCGTGCTCGGGCGGCATGCAGCGTTTCAGGTAGTGGTAGTGGCTGGCGATGCGCTGGACGATTCTTTCGATATCGGGCAGGAAGTCCGGATTGGTCTTGAGGTCGGTGCTGGCCAGCGTGTAGCGGGAAAAGTCCACGTACATGCCCGGCTCCGTGATCTGCGGCGGCAGGCTCAAAGGGTGGCGCGTCATGATGACGGGGATGGTCAGATGGCTGGGCAGCGGATACCACAGCCGGCGCTCCGCCTCGATCAGCTGCATGGCGGCGAACTCGCGCCGGGTGTAGGCGTGGGCCTCGTACTTGGGCGTGTAGATGACGATCATGCACACGCTCTCGCACATGGCGCGCGCGATGCGCTGGTCCAGGTCGTCGCCGCCGCCCAGTTGTTCGCTGTCGACGAACAGCTCTTTTTCCGTGTCGAAATGGGGTTCCAGATAGCATTTGAGCGCGTCGATCAAGTCGTTCTTGAACTTGCTCATGTACGCATGCTGGCCATGCGCGTAGCTAAAGAAACAGCCGTAGCGGATCGTCATCACATCCCCTCCGTTTCTTCCTCCAACCAGTCAGGCGCTAACCCACTCTAGCCCTCCCCCCGCCCCGCACTTTGCGCTGGCGCAAACGGGCGCCAGCGTGCACAACGGGTGCGCACGGATGGCCATTTCAGGCATAATAAAAAAATCTAACGGTCGTACTATTTTAATTTCCACCCACCAACAAGGAACGCCAACAATGAAAGCCATCGTCTGCAAGGCATGGGGATTGCCCGACACCCTGACCCTGGAAGAACTGCCGGACCTCGTGCCCGGCCCCGGCCAGGTCGTGCTGGATGTCAAGGCGGCCGGGGTCAACTTCCCGGACGTGCTCATCATCCAGGGCAAATACCAGGTCAAGCCGGCCCTGCCGTTCACGCCGGGCAGCGAAGTGGCGGGCGTGGTGCGGGCCATGGCGGACGATGTGCAAGGCTACCAGGTGGGCCAGCGCGTGATCGCCTTCACCGGCCAGGGCGGCTTTGCCCAGCAGCTGGCGGTGCCGGTGCAGGCCCTGATGCCCATGCCGCCTGGCATGCACTTCGACACGGCGGCCGCCATCACCCTCACCTACGGCACCTCGCATCACGCGGTGGTGGACCGGGCCGGCCTCAAGGCGGGCGAAACCATGCTGGTGCTGGGCGCGGCTGGCGGCGTAGGGTTGGCCGCCATCGAGATCGGCAAGGCGCTGGGCGCGCGCGTGATCGCGGCCGCCTCCAGCGACGCCAAGCTCGAAGTGTGCAAGGCGCACGGCGCGGACGTGCTGGTCAACTACAGCAACGACGACTGGCGCGACGCCGTCAAGGCCGCCACGGACGGCAAGGGGCCGGACGTGATCTACGACCCGGTGGGCGGCATCTACGCGGAGCCGGCATTCCGCACCATCGCCTGGCGCGGCCGCTATCTGGTGGTGGGTTTTGCCAACGGCGAGATCCCGCGCCTGCCGCTCAATCTGGCGCTGTTGAAGGGGGCGTCGGTGGTGGGGGTGTTCTGGGGCGAGTTCGTCAAGCGCGAACCGAAGGCCAGCCTGGCCGCCATGGGACAGCTGCTGGGCTGGCTCAAGGAAGGCAAGATCCAGCCCCACATCTCGGCCCGCTACCCGCTGGCCGACACGGCATCGGCCCTGAACGACATGGCGGCGCGGCTGGTGACGGGCAAGGTAGTGATCCTGCCGGAAGCGTAAGCAGCATACGCGCGGGGCACCTCAAACTGCCCCAATGCCCATTACTGCGGTTCGGCGTCGGCGCTGCCATCCTTGTCGCGGAAGAAGGCCAGCACCTCGTCCTGCTCGCGCGTGCGCTTGAACGACGGCAGGCTTTGCCAGATGCGCCGGCCATAGGGCTTGGAGATGACGCGCGGATCGCACAGCATCAGCACGCCGCGGTCGCCTTCGTCGCGGATCAAACGGCCGGCCCCCTGCTTGAGGTTGATGATCGCTTCCGGCAGGGTGTGGTGCATGAAGCCGTTCATGCCCTGCTTTTCCATCACTTCGATGCGGGCCGCCAGCACGGGATCGTCGGGCGGCGCGAACGGCAGCTTGTCGATGATGACCAGCGACAGCGCGTCGCCGCGCACGTCCACCCCCTCCCAGAAACTCTGGCTGCCGATCAGCACGCCGTTGCCGGCCTTGCGGAACTGGTCCAGCAATTCCGTGCGCCCCTTGTCGCCCTGCACGAACAGGGGGAACGGCAGGTTGCGCTTGGCGAACTCGTCGCGCAGGCGCTCGGCGGCCCGCTTGACGGCCCGCAGCGTGGTGCACAGCAGGAAGGTCTTGCCGCCGGCCGCTTCGATCACGGGCAGGGCCTTGTCCAGCACGGCGTCCGTGTAGCCGATGGAATTGGGATCGGGCAAACCCTGCGGCACGTACAGGATGCCTTGCTGCTCGTAGTTGAACGGGCTGGGCCAGGACATCGACAGCTCGTCGGTCAGCCCCATCTGGTTGGCGAAGTGGCTGAAGTCGTTCTTCACGGCCAGCGTGGCCGAGGTGAAGATCCAGCTGCGCGGCACGCCTTCGCGCTGGCCGTTGAAGATGGGCGCGATCGACAGCGGCGTCTTGTGCAGCTGCAGCGACATGGTGTAGGCCTCGACCCAGAACACGGCTTCCTCGCCCTTGTCCACCTTGGCCTTGGGATCGTACTTCCAGGCGGCCAGCTGCTGGGCCAGCTCGATGCCGCGCACCCGGCACTGTTCCAGCGTCTCGGCCCGCACGGCCTGGGTTTCCAGCACGGCGATCAGTCCGTCCAGCTCGTCCTTGAGCGTCTGCAGGGCTGGGAAGAAGTCGCTCGACGGGGCGATCTGGGGCAGCGACAGGCGCACGATGTCTTGCGGGAAGGTCAGGCGCAAGTCGCGCGCCGCCTTTTCCACCACCGTCACCGTCTTGCCCCAGTCGGCGCCGTCGCGCGCGTGGGCCAGGCCCTCGGCCAGCACGTCGCGGCACAGCTCCAGCACTTGCGAAGTGGAGAAGGTGTCGCCGAAGAACAGGGTGGCCGTGTCGGGCAGCTGGTGCGCCTCGTCGAAGATGATGGTGTTGGCCGACGGCAGCAGCTCGGCCACGCCCGTGTCCTTCAGGGCCACGTCGGCGAAGAACAGGTGGTGGTTGACCACCACCACGTCGGCCTGCTGGGCTTCCTTGCGGGCCTTCATCACGAAGCAGTCCTGGTAGTACTGGCACTCGGCGCCCATGCAGTTTTCCCGCGTGGACGTGACCAGGTTCCAGATCATGGCGTTTTCCGGCACCTTGGCCAGCTCGGCCTTGTCGCCGGAACTGGTCATCTTGAGGAAGCGGGAAATTTCGCGCAAGTGGCCCACGTCGTCGCGCGAGGTCATGCGGCCGTTCTGCAGCGTGCGCTCGAGGTGGTAGTGGCACACGTAGTTGGAGCGGCCCTTGAGCAGCGCCACCGACACGGGCGCCTGCAGCGCGGCCCGCACGGTGGGGATGTCGCGCAGGAACAGCTGGTCCTGCAGGTTCTTGGTGCCGGTGGAGACAATGGTCTTGCCGCCCCACAGCAGGGCCGGCACCAGGTAGGCGAAGGTCTTGCCCGTCCCCGTACCCGCTTCGGCGATCAGGGTCTGCTGTTCGGAGATGGCCTGGGCCACGGCCTTGGCCATTTCCGTCTGCGAGCGGCGCGGACGGTAGCTGCCCACGGCCGGGCCCAGCGGACCGCCGGCGCCGAACAGGCGTTCGACCTCGGCATCGTGACGGCCCGGCGCGGGGGACACGGGGGCCGCTGTGGCGGCAGCAGGCGCGGCGGCGGACGTTGCAGCGGCGGACGTTGCGGTGCCAGGCGTTGCTGCGCCAGCCGTTCCGGCGCCAGAACGCGTTGCCGGCGCACCAGGCGTAGCGGCGGCAACGGGCAATGCGGCGGCGGCGGCCGGCGCTGACGGCGGCGATGTGGCGGCGCCGGTCTCGGCCTGCGCGGCCGCAAGCGGTAACTGGTGTTCGGTCAAAATAAGCTTAGAGGTGGCGTGCGGGGCGCCTGGCGTCAGGCCGGCACGTCCGGCACTAATTGCATTTTCAGCAATGTGATATAGTCTTTCAGCTGCAGCTTGCGCTTTTTCAGGCGGCGCAGCTGCAACTGGTCGTGGTGTCCGTCCAGCGTCAGCATTTCGATCACCGCGTCGAGGTCGCGGTGTTCCACGTCGAGTTCAATCAGGCGTCGCTGTATTTCTTGTGCATCTGTCATGGTGAGGTTTTCTGTTACAAATTGTTCCGTGCGTTCCGGGCAGATACGCATACAATCCAAATAGTTTCGCTTAGCCAACAACCATGCTTGCAACAAAACTGCGTAACGGTGCATAGTTTAATCTACCCCAGCCCCGCCGCCAACAGAATTGATGTGACGGACGCCACGGCCGGCCCCGACCGGGATACAGTGTGACATATGAGCGCCTATAAAATCGAAGCCGGCACCGCCCAGCACATTGGCAACCGGCCCCAGCAAAATGACCGGGTGGCCCTGTACACGGCCGCCCAGGCACCCGGCTACGTGCTGGCCGTGCTGGCCGACGGCATCAGCGGCGGCGCCACGGCGGCCGACCAGGTACTGCTGACCAGCAAGCAGCTGTTCGACGAATTCCGCGTCGGCGACACGGCCAACCTGCAGCGCCTGGAAGAACTGCTGCGCAACATCGCGCGCGAGGCGCACGACGTGATCCAGATGAACCCCATCGCCGCCAGCAGCGAACCGCAGAGCACGCTGGTGCTGCTGGTGCTCACGCCCCAGCGCCAGGCCGTGTGGGCCCACGTGGGCGATTCGCGCCTGTACCGCTTTGCCGGCCAGGCCTGCGCCGCCCGCAGCAACGACGCGGCCTATGTCGACCATCTGGTGACCAACGACAAGCTGCCGCTGGAAGCGGCCAAAAAACATCGCAATTCCAAACTGCTCAGCAACGTGCTGGGCAACAGCCTCAAGCCACCCTTCGTCACCGTCGGCCGGCACGAGGGCTTGCAGGCCGGCGACGCCTTCCTGCTGTGTTCCGACGGCCTGTGGCAGTACTTCACCGACCTGGAACTGGCCGCCGCGCTGGCGCGCAACACGCCGCGCCAGGCGTCGGAACTGCTGATCAACAAAGCCATCGAGCGGGCCGCCGGCAAGGGCGACAACTGTTCGATGGCCATCATCAAGCTGGTCGCGCCGCCCAAGGAAAAACCGAGCTACACGGTGCAGCGCCTGAAACGGGCCGTCTAGCGCGCCAGGGCCACTGGCCCGGGGTCGCCCCCGGTGTTTGCCCTGTGCGCGCCCAGCGCTGCCCGCCGCGCGCATGCATCAGCCATGCTGCCATGCGCCACCGGCCTGGATGGAGCGGCGGCGCGCCGGCGGCCTTATTGCTTGAGTGCCGATGCGGCGGCAGCAGCGGCGGCGGCGGCCTTCTTGCGTTCGGCCTCCTCGCGCGCGGCGCGCTTGGCGCCCGCTTCCTGCTTCTTCTTCGCGATGGCGGCCTGGCGTGCGGCCGATTCCTGCTGCTTGCGTTCGAAGGCGGCCACATTGGCGGCGCGCCGGCTGGCGCCGGCCGCTTCCTCGGCGGCGCGGCGCTGCTCGTGCGCGTCGTGCGCGGCCTGGCGCTGCTCCAGCGTCGGGCCGCCTTTCGGCGCCGGTGCGGGCGTCTCGTCGGCCGGCGACCTGGCCGGGCGTGGCGGCTGGGCGGCCCGCGCGGCCTGCTCCTGCTCGTCCTTGCGGACCCGCTCGGCCAGCTCGGCGTCGCGCCGGTCCACCGCATCCTTGCGTTTGAAGTGGTTGGCTTCCACTTCCACCGCCCGCAACTCGGCCAGCGCCGCGCGGCGCGTTTCCCGCGCCTGGTCCAGGCAGTGGTTGACGAAGAACTTGCCGTAGCAGACTTGCTCTTCCTGGGCGTAACGCTGCTGCACGGCGGCGCGGTCGCGCGCCACTTGCACGAGCGTGGCGTCGGCCTGCTCGATCGAATGGCTGACCGGCACGCCCGGCGCACCTTGCGGCGCCTGGCCTATGGTCTGGGCCCGGACAGCTCCCAGCAGGGTCGCCCCCAGCAGCACGATCAGCTTCAGGATGGTCGATGGTGTCATATTTATTTTCCGTTACGCGCTACGCCAGCGCGTCGGCCGCGCTGCGCTGCTCTTTATCCATGTATTCGCGCGACTGCATCTCGACGATGCGCGAGACGGTGCGGTGAAACTCGTTGGCCAGCATGCCGGTCGTGTACAACTCTTCCGGCGGCACTTCCGCCGACATCAGCAGCTTGACCTTCTGATCGTAGAACACGTCGATCAGCCAGGTGAAGCGGCGCGCCTCGGAAGACATCGCCGCCGACATCATGGGAATCCCGGACAATATCACGGTATGGAAGCGGCTGGCGATTTCCAGGTAATCGTTCTGCGAACGGGGGCCGCCGCACAGGGTGGCGAAGTCGAACCAGATGATGGTGCCGGCCCGGCGCAGGGCGCGGATTTCGCGGTTCTCGATGCGCACCACCGGGTCCTCGTCGGCCGATTCGGCCACGCTGGCGTAGGCTTCGCGCAGCGCGTGATCGGTGGCCGCGCCCAGCGGCGTGTAGTAGGACTGCACCTGCTCGAGCGCGCGGCCGCGGTAGTCGATGCCGGCGTCGATATTCATCACGTCGAGCTTGTCGTACAGCAGGCGGATGGTGGGCAGGATGCGATCCCGGTGCAGCCCGTCCGGATACAGCAGCTGCGGATCGTAGTTGGACGTCATGATGAAGGCCACGCCGTTGTCGAACAGGGCCGACAGCAGGTTGTACATGATCATGGCGTCAGCCACGTCCGAGATGTGGAATTCGTCGAAGCAGATCAGGCGGTATTTCCTGGCGATGCGGCGCGCCACCTCGTCCAGCGGATTGGCCACGCCGGTCAGTTCGTCGAGCTGGCGATGGACGCCGCGCATGAATTCGTGGAAGTGCAAGCGGGTCTTGCGCACCACCGGCACCACCGAGTAGAAGCTGTCCATCAGGAAGGACTTGCCGCGCCCCACCCCGCCCCACATGTACACGCCGCGCGGCACGCCGGGGCGGTTGATCAGGCGTTTCAGGCTGTTCGAGCGCTGGCCCTTGTAGGCCACCCATTCGTCATAGCACTGCTGCAGACGGTCGACGGCGCGCTGCTGCTCGGCGTCGGCCTTGAAATCGCGCTGCTGCAGCGCGTGCTGGTAAAACTCTTGGACATTCATGGAATTCACTTCGGTGTGCGACGACTGCGCATAAAAAAACGGCGGGCCTGTGCCCGCCCTACCGGTACTGCGTAGGGCGGGCCGCAGCCCGCCGCGCACTGCCTGGAGATTGCTTCAAAATGCGCGCGGCGAGGCGCGGCGACGAAGACAGTACGACTGTACGACGAGGAGCCGCAACGAAGCCGCGGGCTTTTTGAGGCGGTCTCCTTAGAAATTCAGGGTGCGCTTATCGATAGCCAATGCCGCTTCCTTGGTCGCTTCCGACAGCGACGGGTGCGCGTGGCAGATGCGGGCGATGTCTTCGGCCGAGGCCTTGAACTCCATCGCCACCACGGCTTCCGAGATCAGCTCGGAGGCCATCGGGCCGATGATGTGCACGCCCAGGATTTCGTCGGTGGTCGCGTCGGCCAGGAACTTGACCATGCCCGAGGTGTCGCCCAGCGCGCGCGCGCGGCCGTTGGCCAGGAACGGGAAGGTGCCGGCCTTGTAGGCCACGCCTTCCGCCTTCAGCTGCTGCTCGGTCTTGCCGACCCATGCGATTTCCGGCGAGGTGTAGATGACCCAGGGGATGGTGTTGAAGTTGGTGTGGCCATGCTGGCCGGCGATACGCTCGGCCACGGCAACGCCCTCTTCTTCCGCCTTGTGCGCCAGCATCGGGCCGCGCACCACGTCGCCCACTGCCCATACGCCGGGCAGGTTGGTCTTGCAGTCGCCGTCCACGGCCACGAAGCCGCGCTCGTCGAGCTGCAGGCCGACCTTGTCGGCGGCCAGGCCGTTGGTGTTGGGGGTGCGGCCGATCGAGATGATCAGCTTGTCGAACACGGCGCTCTGGGCTTCACCCTTGGCGTTTTCGTATTCCACGGTGACGTTGTTCTTGCCGGTGCTGATCTTGCCGATCTTGCAGCCCAGGCTGATCGACAGGCCCTGCTTGGCGAACAGCTTGGCCGCTTCCTTGGCGATCTGCTCGTCGACGGCGCCCAGGAATACAGGCAGGCCTTCCAGCACGGTCACTTCGGAACCCAGGCGGCGCCATACGGAGCCCATTTCCAGGCCGATCACGCCGGCGCCGATCACGCCCAGCTTGGCCGGTACGGCGTCGATGTTCAGGGCGCCGGTGTTCGACAGGATCAGCTTCTCGTCGAACGGTGCGCCCGGCAGTTCGCGCGCGTTGGAGCCGGTGGCGATGATGACCTGCTTGGCGTTGATGGTTTCATTGGCCGGTGCCGAGACGACGATAGGATAGCCGTCGGCGGTGGCGGCGCCGCCGAACGAGGCGCGGCCGTGGAAGAAGGTGACCTTGTTCTTCTTGAACAGGAACAGGATGCCGTCGTTGTTCTGCTTGACGACGGTATCCTTGCGCTTGATCATCTGGCCCAGGTTCAGCGACAGGCCGGCGACGTCGATGCCGTGCTCCTTGAAGGAGTGGCCGGCGTGCTCGTAGTGCTCGGACGATTGCAGCAGCGCCTTGGACGGGATGCAGCCGACGTTGGTGCAGGTGCCGCCTGGAGCGGGACCGCCCTTGGCGTTTTCCCATGCGTCCACGCAGGCCACGGAGAAGCCCAGCTGCGCTGCGCGGATAGCGGCGATGTAGCCGCCAGGACCGGCGCCGATCACGACGACGTCAAATTGTTTAGTGCTCATATTTTTCTCAATTCCCAATCAGCTCTTCGTCGGGGACGAAGATCCATAACAGTAGGTAGACCACCAGTCCGAATCCGAAGGAGATCGTAAACAGCGCGAAGATCAGGCGCCAGATCCAGGAATCCATGCCGGACGCCCTGGCCAGCCCGCCGCACACGCCACCCAGCCAGCGGTCGCTGCGCGAACGGCGCAGGCGATTGAGCTCGCCCGACAGGTCGACGTCGGTACTGCTCCCGGGCGGCGGACTGCTGCTCAGCAGCCTGGCCTTGGCCTGGGCGAATTCCTCGTCGGACAGCGCGCCGGCCTGGTGCAGCTCGTGCAGGCGCTTGATTTCTTCGGATGCGTTCATGGCTTATCCTTCAGAAGCCCCCGGAGCGGCGCTCCGGGGGTAGACCGTACAGCCGGTGAATTACAGTTCCAGCAGCAGGCGGGCTGGATCTTCCAGCGCTTCCTTCATGGCCACCAGGCCCAGCACGGCTTCGCGGCCGTCGATGATGCGGTGGTCGTAGGACATCGCCAGGTAGTTCATCGGACGGATCACGATCTGGCCGTTTTCAACCACGGCGCGGTCCTTGGTGGCGTGCACGCCCAGGATGGCCGACTGTGGCGGGTTGATGATCGGGGTCGACAGCATGGAGCCGAAGGTGCCGCCGTTGGAGATCGAGAACGTGCCGCCGGTCAGGTCGTCCAGCGTCAGTTTGCCTTCCTTGGCCTTGGCGCCGAATTCGCCGATCTTCTTCTCGATGTCGGCGATCGACATCTGGTCCGCATTGCGCAGGATAGGCACCACCAGGCCGCGTGGCGAACCGACGGCGATACCGATGTCGAAGTAGCCGTGGTAGACGATGTCGTTGCCGTCCACGGAGGCGTTCAGGATCGGGTACTTCTTCAGCGCGGCCACGGCGGCCTTGACGAAGAAGGACATGAAGCCCAGCTTGACGCCGTGCTCTTTCTCGAACTTGTCCTTGTACTTGTTACGCAGGTCCATCACCGGCGCCATGTTCACCTCGTTGAAGGTGGTCAGGATGGCGTTGGTCGATTGCGACTGGATCAGGCGCTCGGCGATACGGGCACGCAGGCGGCTCATCGGCACGCGCTCTTCCGGACGGTCGCCCAGGTTAGGAGCGGCCACGGCCACTTGCTGCAGCGCTGGCTTGGCAGCGGCTGGCGCCAGCGGCGCGACGGCAGGAGCAGGCTTGGCGGCGGCGGCCAGGGCGTCGCCCTTGGTCACGCGGCCATCCTTGCCGGTGCCGGCTACTTGCGAGGCCGACAGGTTCGCTTCCGACAGGATCTTGGCGGCGGCAGGCATGGCCACGTCGCCCTTGTTGGCGGCGGCAGGAGCGGCGGCAGCTGGTGCGGCGGCTGGCGCAGCGGCGGCTTGCGTGCTGGCAGTGCCAGCACCGGCGGCGGCGGCCGAACCTTCGGTGTCGATGATGGCGATCACTTCGCCGGCGACGACGGTGCTGCCGTCGCCCTTGATGATCTGGACCAGGACGCCGGCGGCAGGTGCCGGCAGTTCCAGCACCACTTTATCGGTTTCGATATCGATCAGGTTTTCGTCGCGGCCCACTGCCTCGCCGACTTTCTTATGCCAGGTCAGCATGGTCGCTTCAGCGACCGATTCGGACAGTTGGGGAACCTTGACTTCGATTTGTGCCATGTAAAACTCCGTATATTTTATTGTTGCGGCGTCGCGCTGGCCGGCCTGGCCGGGCCGCGCGTCGCACTGTCATTGTGTGCTAATCAGGTCAGGCGCCGTGCGAAGGGCACGGCGCCGAATACCTTATTTGGTCAGGATGAAACCCTTGAGCTTCGAGAACGCCGTCTCCAGCAGGTCTTTTTGCTGGGCGTAGTGCTTGTCGTAGTAGCCGACCGCCGGCGAAGCCGACGCCGGACGACCGGCGTAGGCCAGGCGCTGGCCCGCTTCCATGCTCTCGAAGATGTTGTGCTGGATCTGGAACCATGGGCCCTGATTCTGCGGCTCGTCCTGCGCCCATACCACTTCGGCCAGGTTCGGGAACTTCTTCAGTTCAGCCGTGAACGACTTGTGCGGGAACGGATACAGCTGCTCGATGCGGATGATGGCCGTATCGGTCTGGCCGCGCGTCTTGCGTGCGTTGACCAGGTCGTAGTACACCTTGCCCGAGCAGGCGACGACGCGCTTGACCTTCTTGGCGTCGATCTTGTCGTCCACCTCGCCGATCACGGTCTGGAAGGCGCCCTTGGCCAGGTCGGTCAGCGGCGAACCAGCATCCTTGTTGCGCAGCAGCGACTTCGGCGTCAGGATCACCAGCGGCTTGCGGAACTGGCGCACCATCTGGCGGCGCAGCACGTGGAAGATCTGCGACGCGGTGGTCGGCTGCACCACTTGCATGTTGTTGTCCGCGCACAGCTGCAGGAAACGCTCGGGACGGGCCGACGAGTGCTCTGGACCCTGGCCTTCGTAACCGTGCGGCAGCATCATGACCAGGCCCGAAGCGCGGCCCCACTTCACTTCGCCGGAGCTGATGAACTGGTCGATCACCACTTGCGCGCCGTTGACGAAGTCGCCGAACTGGGCTTCCCAGATCGTCAGCGTGTTCGGCTCGGCGGTCGAGTAGCCGTATTCGAAGCCCAGCACCGCCTCTTCGGACAGCACGGAGTCGATCACGGTAAACGGTGCCTGGCCTTCGGCGATGTTCTGCAGCGGCACGTAGGTGCCGGCATCCCAGCGCTCGCGGTTCTGGTCGTGCAGCACGGCGTGGCGGTGCACGAAGGTGCCGCGGCCGGCGTCCTGGCCGGTCAGGCGCACGGCGTAGCCGGACGATACCAGCGAGGCGTAGGCCAGGTGTTCGCCCATGCCCCAGTCCAGGTTCAGTTCACCACGGCCCATGGAGGCGCGGTCGCCCAGCACTTTTTCCACCAGCGAGTGCACCTTGAACGCTTCCGGCACGGTGGTGATGCGGGTGGCCAGGCGTTTCAGTTCCGTCATCGGCACGGCGGTGTCGGCCGAGTCGGTCCACTTGCGGTTCAGGAACGGCAGCCAGTCGACGGCGAACTTGTTCTTGAAGTTGGAGATGACCGGATCGACCGTGTGCTTGCCGGCGTCCATCGCGTCGCGGAAGGCGGCGCTCATCTTGTCGCCGCCGTCGGCAGCGATCACGCCTTGCGCGGCCAGCTTGTCCGCGTACAGCTTGCGGGTGCCTGGGTGCTGGGCGATCTTCTTGTACATCAGCGGCTGGGTCAGGGCAGGCGTGTCCTGCTCGTTGTGGCCCAGTTTGCGGTAGCAGATGATATCGACCACGATATCCTTTTGGAACTGCAGGCGGTAATCCATGGCGATCTGCGATGCCAGTACCACGGCTTCAGGATCGTCGGCGTTCACGTGCAGCACCGGCGCCTCGATCATCTTGACCACGTCCGAGCAGTAGATGGTGGAACGGGCGTCGCGCGGGTCGGAGGTGGTGAAACCGATCTGGTTGTTGATGACGATGTGCACCGTACCGCCCGTGCCGTAGCCGCGGGTCTGGGCCAGGTTCAGCGTTTCCATGACCACGCCCTGGCCGGCGAATGCAGCGTCGCCGTGCACCAGGATAGGCAGCACTTGCGCGCCTTGCGTGTCGCCGCGGCGATCCATGCGGGCCTTGACGGAACCTTCAACCACCGGGTTGACGATTTCCAGGTGCGACGGGTTGAACGCCAGCGACAGGTGGACCGGGCCGCCGACGGTGGAGATGTCGGACGAGAAGCCCTGGTGGTATTTGACGTCGCCGGCCGGCAGGTCGTCGCCGTGCTTGCCTTCGAATTCTTCGAACAGCTCTTTCGGGCTCTTGCCCAGGGTGTTGACCAGCACGTTCAGGCGGCCGCGGTGGGCCATGCCGATCACGATTTCCTGCACGCCCTTTTCGCCGGCGCGCTGGATGATCTCATCGATCGAGGCGATGAACGTTTCGCCGCCTTCCAGCGAGAAGCGCTTCTGGCCGACGTACTTGGTGTGCAGATAGCGCTCCAGGCCTTCGGCTGCCGTCAGACGCTCCAGGATGTGCTTCTTCTTCTCTGCGGTGAAATTGGGGGTGGAGCGGATCGATTCCAGGCGTTCCTGCAGCCAGCGCTTTTCGGCCGGGTCGGAAATGTACATGTACTCCGCGCCGATGGAGCGGGTGTAGGTGTCGCGCAGGAAGTTGGTCAGGTCGCGCAGGGTCGCGGTTTCCGGGCCAAAGTAGGTGTTGCTGATGTTGAACACGGTGTCCATGTCCGCATCGGCGAAGCCGTAGAAGCTGGGGTCCAGCTCGGGGATCATCGGACGTTCCTGGCGCTGCAGCGGGTCCAGGTTGGCCCAGCGCGAACCGAGGTAGCGGTAGGCGGCGATCAGCTGGGTGGCGGCGACGCGCTTGCGGCCCATTTCCGGGTCGCCGGAAGCGGTCACGGTGCGGATCGGGCCGGCCTTGGCGCGCTCGGCGAACGAGGCGATCACGGAGGCGTGGGCCACGTCAGGCTTGTTGGAACCGTCGACGGCCGGCACGTGCTGCATGGCGTCGAAATAGGAACGCCAGTTGTCTGGCACGGAACCCGGATTGTCGAGATACGCTTCGTACAGCTCTTCGACGTACGGTGCGTTCCCACCAAACAGGTAGGAGTTGGACGTATTTTGTTGCATCATATTGCTCACCTTTCTTCGCGCTTCGCGAGATTAGCGGGTTAATCTAACCTTCCGCGACACGGCCTGACCGGTTAGCGGATTGCACATCAAGTTGTGGGGAAGGGCTCTGTTTCTTTCAGTCGAACTAGAATCGGTCAATCAGGATAGCACGCGGCATTGTATCTCAACAACCAAATCTGCGTGAAAAATACGCACGAAAATATCGGCCTTTTTGCGCCCGCAGGCCGCGCCAATGCTGGATGCTGCCGAAACATGGCCATAAGATTAACGGATTGCGGCGCCCTCCCCGGCCGCCGCGCCGCCCTGGCCGGACCAGCCGGGGTGGCCGCCGAACCAGTCGAGCAGGAAGTCCAGCATGGTGCGCAGCGCCGGCGGTAAATACTGGCGCGAACTGTAGATGCCGTAGATGCCCATCCGCTGTGGCAGGCAGTCCGGCAGCAGCGCCACCAGCTTGCCGGCGGCGATCAGCGGGGCCGCGCTGTACAGCGGTTGCAGCGCGATGCCCGCCCCTTCCATCGCGGCCGCCAGCAGGATCAGGTCTTCATTGGCCGACAGGTTGCCGCCCACGGGCACGGACAGCGCCGCGCCGTCGCGCGTGAACTGCCACAGGCTCTTGCCGAAATAGCTGTAGGTCAGGCAGTTATGGTCAGCCAGGTCCTCGGCCCGGCGCGGCGTGCCGTGCGCATCCAGATAGGCCGGCGCGGCGCAGACGACGGAATCGCAGCTGCCCAGGCGGCGCGCGATCAGGTTGGGGTCGAGCGCATTGGTGATGCGCAGCGCCAGGTCAATGCGCTCCTCGACCAGGTTGACGGCCCGGTTATTCATCTGCAGGTCGACCGCCATGCGCGGATAGCGGCGCAGGTAGGCCGGCACGGCCGACGCCAGCGTCGCCTGCGCCAGCGACTGGGCGCAGCTGATGCGCAGCAGGCCGTGGGGCGAGTCCGGATCCTCGGGCGGCACCGCGTCGATGGCAGCGGCCAGTTCCAGCATGCGGCGGCAGCGCGCCAGCGTGACGTCGCCCGCGTCCGTCAGGCTCAGGCGGCGCGTACTCCGGTGCAGCAGGCGGGCGCCGGCCCACTGTTCCATCTCGGCCAGGTAGCGCGTGACCATGGCGCGCGACATGTCCAGCGCCTCGGCCGCGGCGATCATGCTGCCCCGCTCGACGATGCTGACAAAGACGGTGGCGGCGGTGATGCGGTCCATGATTTGATCGATTTATGCAATTAATCGTTGCAGGATACCCCGTTTTTCTCTCGAAGCAAGCAATTTAAGATGACGTCATTCCCATTTCGACAGAAAGACGATCATGTTCAAGCACACCATCCTGTCCGCCGCCCTCGCCGCCACCGCCGCCACCGCCGCCGTGGGCATCGTTCCAACCGCTTCCGCCGCCGGTGCCAAGCATGCCACGCCCGCCGCGCCGCTGACGCTGGACGTCTACAACCCGGGCGAAGCGGCCATCTTCCCCGTCGCCTCGGTACTGGTGGCGGGCCGGCACGACGCGGTGCTGATCGACGCCCAGTTCTCGCGCGGCGAAGCGCTCAAGCTGGCCGAGCGCATCCGCGCCAGCGGCAAGCGCCTGACCACGGTATATGTGAGCCACGGCGACCCTGATTTCTATTTCGGGCTGGACGTAATCCACGCCGCCTTCCCGGACGCGCGCATCGTGGCCACGCCGCAGACCATCGCCGCCATGCAGCAGAAGGCCGCCGCCAAGGTCGCATACTGGGGCCCGATCCTGAAGGACAATGCGCCGCAAGCGATCGTCATGCCGCAGCCGCTGCAGGGCGACACCATCGCGCTGGAAGGCCAGGCGCTCAAGATCGAAGGCTTGCAGGGCAAGTCGCCCGAGCGCAGCTATGTGTGGATCCCCTCGATCAAGGCGGTGGTGGGTGGCGTGGTGCTGTTCAACGAGCTGCACGTGTGGACGGCCGATACCCAGACCGTGGAATCGCGCCAGCAGTGGCAGTCCACGCTGGATGCCATCAGCGCACTGAAGCCTGCCACGGTGGTGCCTGGCCACTTCCAGGTCGGCGCCGCGTACACGCCCGACAGCATCGGCTACACCCGCAGCTATCTGCAACGGTTCGAAGCCGAAACGCCGAAGGCCGCCGACTCCGCCGCCCTGATCGCGGCGATGAAAACCGCCTACCCCGCCGCCGGCCTGGCCGGAGCGCTGGACATCTCGGCCAAGGTGGCCAAGGGCGAAATCAAGTGGTAAGCAACCAAAGAAAATGGGGACGTACCCCATTTTAGAAGAAATGGGGTACGTCCCCATTTCCCCCCCCCATTTTTCCAGAAACTGTATTACGTCCCGGGTTTTGCTGGCTGTTGGTTCAAAAATGGGGTACGTCCCAAAAAATGGGGTATGAAAATCATCTAGCCGGCCTCCCGCCGCCGAAACGCAGGCGGGTTGGCTAAAGTGAGTTGTGAGGGACTT
>NZ_JBYSZG010000035.1:0-64933 GCF_058786935.1 Rugamonas sp. FW305-51 | reverse complement strand
CCCTTTCTTAACCTGAATCAAGAATTTAAAAAGTTGTTCCGGGATTCATTGACCACACCATATCTAGTGGCTAATCTGTAGTTCCAAACTACAGATAGTATCCGGAGGGATTGTGGGCGAAGCCATGCAACAAACATACATCATCAAGCGCGACGGCACGCGGCAGCACTTCGATGCCGCCAAGATCGTCGCCGCCCTGAACAGCGCCGGCCTGGCCACCGGCGAATTCGACGCCGACGGCGCCAACCGCCTGGCCCAGGTCACCGTACTGCGCCTGAGCGACATGACCGACCTGGCGCAACTGACCGTGGAGCGCGTGCAGGACACGGTGGAATCGGTGCTGTACGATGCCGGCCACCGCAAGACATTGCGCGCCTACGTGGTCTACCGCGAGCAGCACAACAACCTGCGCCAGGACCGCAAGTCGCTGGTGGACGTGGAATCGTCCATCAACGAATACCTGAACCAGCAGGACTGGCGCGTAAACGCCAACGCCAACCAGGGCTACTCGCTCGGTGGCCTGATCCTGAACGTGTCGGGCAAGGTGATCGCCAACTACTGGCTCAATCACGTCTATCCGCCGGAAGTGGGCCAGGCCCACCGCGACGCCGACATCCACATCCACGACCTGGACATGCTGGCCGGCTATTGCGCCGGCTGGTCGCTGCGCACCCTGCTCAACGAAGGCTTGAACGGCGTGCCGGGCAAGGTCGAATCGAGCCCGCCCAAGCACATGTCGAGCGCCATCGGCCAGATCGTCAACTTCCTCGGCACGCTGCAGAACGAATGGGCCGGCGCCCAGGCGTTCAGCTCCTTCGACACCTACATGGCGCCCTACATCCGCAAGGACAGCCTGAGCTACGCCGAGGTCAAGCAGTACGTGCAGGAGCTGATCTACAACCTCAACGTGCCCTCGCGCTGGGGCACCCAGACCCCGTTCACCAACCTGACCTTCGACTGGGTCTGCCCGGAAGACCTGCGCGAACAGGTGCCCGTGATCGCCGGCGAGGAAATGCCGTTCACCTACGGCGAGCTGCAGGACGAGATGGACATGATCAACCGCGCCTACATCGAGATCATGATGACGGGCGACGCCAAGGGCCGCGCCTTCACCTTCCCCATCCCGACCTACAACATCACCGAGGATTTCGCCTGGGAGAGCCCGAACGCGGAACTGCTGTTCGAAATGACGGCCCGCTACGGCCTGCCCTACTTCCAGAACTTCATCAACTCGGAACTGAAGCCGAACATGATCCGTTCCATGTGCTGCCGCCTGCAGCTGGACCTGCGCGAGCTGCTCAAGCGCGGCAACGGCCTGTTCGGCTCGGCCGAGCAGACCGGGTCGCTGGGCGTGGTCACCGTCAACTGCGCCCGTCTGGGCTACCTGCACCGGGGCGACGAGGCGGGCCTGCTGGCCGCGCTGGACCGCCTGCTGGTGCTGGGCAAGCAAAGCCTGGAGATCAAGCGCAAGGTGATCCAGCGCCACATGGACAACGGCCTGTTCCCGTACACCAAGCGCTACCTGGGCACGCTGCGCAACCACTTCTCCACGCTGGGCGTGAACGGCATCAACGAGATGATCCGCAACTTCACCAACGACAGCGACGACATCACCACGACCATGGGCCGCGACTTCGCCCTGCGCCTGCTGGACCACGTGCGCGCGCGCATGCTGGAGTTCCAGGACGAGACGGGCCACATGTACAACCTGGAGGCCACGCCGGCCGAAGGCACGACCTACCGCTTCGCCAAGGAAGACCGCAAGCGCCATCCCGAGATCCTGCAGGCCGGCACCCAGGACATGCCCTACTACACCAACTCCTCGCAGCTGCCCGTCGGTTACACGGACGATCCGTTCGAGGCGCTGGAGCAGCAGGACGCGCTGCAGCGCAAGTACACGGGCGGCACCGTGCTGCACCTGTACATGACGGAGGCGCTGTCGAGCCCCGCCGCCTGCCGCACGCTGGTGCGCCGCGCGCTGGGACGTTTCGGCCTGCCCTATATCACGATCACGCCGACCTTCTCGATCTGCCCCAAGCACGGCTACCTGAGCGGCAGCCACAAGTTTTGTCCCAAATGCGATGCCGACCTGATCGCACGCCAGCAACGCGACGTTGCAGCCATCTAAACGAAAGGAACTGCCATGAACGATATGAGCCACAATATGAGCCACACCGTGCAAATCATCCCCCGCGCCGTCGTATTGAACGACGCCGACCGCCAGCCGTGCGAAATCTGGACCCGCGTGATGGGCTACCACCGTCCCGTCTCGTCCTTCAACACGGGCAAGAAGGGCGAGTTCTACGAGCGCAAGTACTTCCAGGAGCCGCAAAGCACTGCGGCCTGCTAGCATGGAAGCCGGCCTGCTCAAGGTGGGCGGCTTCACGCCGTTCACCGCCACCGACTACCCCGGCCATCTGGCGGCGGTCGTCTTCGTGCAGGGATGCGCGTGGCGTTGCGGTTACTGCCACAACCCGCACCTGCAATCGCGTCCCAAGCGCAGCCCGCTGGCCTGGTCCAGCGTGCTGAAGGTGCTGCAAAAGCGGGCCGGCCTGATTGACGGCGTGGTCTTCAGCGGCGGCGAGCCGACCACCGACCCGGCCCTGCCGGCGGCGGTGGAGGAAGTACGAGCGCTGGGATTCAAGGTGGGTCTGCATACGGCCTGCATCTACCCGGACCGGCTGCGCGAGCTGCTGCCAAGGCTGGACTGGGTGGGGTTCGACGTCAAGGCGCCGTTCGCGCACTATGCGGCCGTGACGGGCGCGCCCGACAGCGGCGTCCAGGCCGAAGCGTGCGCGCGCGCCATCCTGGAGAGCGGCATTCCGTACGAGTGCCGCACCACCGTGCATCCCACGCTGCTCAAGCCGCAGGGCATCATCGAACTGGCCTCCACGCTGGCGGACATGGGGGTGAAGAACTACGTGCTGCAGGAATTTCGCGCGCAAGGATGCAGCGATGCGGGGTTGAGCGCGGGCGCGGTAGCCGGCTATCCCGGCCCCGCCATCGTCAGCGCGGTGTCGGCCATGTTCCCCCACTTCACGATGCGGCGTACCCACTAAAACAAAATCGGGGGGCAGTGCCAACCATCATACGAGAGCTCAACCGTAGAATGAACTACGGCCCGGTTCGTGTACGATGGTTGGCACTGCCCCCCGAAGTACTTACGATGTCGCTGCCGTCGTTTGCAAACGACGCACACCATCGACAAACCGCGCCAGCGTGGCCGACAGGGCGCCGCGCGGCAGCATCGCTTCGATCAGCTGGAAACGGCCACGCGTGGCCAGTGCCTTCTGCAAGGCTTGCTGCAACTGCTCGCGCGTCTCGGCACGATAGCCGTCGCCGCCCAGCGCCGGCGCGGCGTCCGCGAAATGCCAGTCACTCAGGTCGTTGTAGCGGGCTTCGGGCTGGAAGGTGCGCAGCATCTCCCAGCCGCGGTTGTTGAAGACGATGACGATGGGGTCCCAGCCATAGCGCTGGCAGTTGCCCAGCTCCCAGCCCGTCATCTGGAACGCGCCGTCGCCGACCAGGATGATGGGACGCTCGCCGCTCGAGGCCTGCAGCCCCAGGCCGGCCGGCACGCCATAGCCCATGGTGGCGTAATAGCCCGGCGCCAGCAATGCCGTGTGCTCGATGTCGAGCGCCGTGAAGAAGCAGTCGCCGATGTCGGAGACGATGGGCATGCGGCCATGCTGCGCCATCGCGTCGTTGACGGCGCGGGCGATGTCCATCGGCGTGATGCGGGCGCCATCCGCCTGCAGCTCATACGGATAGCGGGCCGCCTTGTGTTCCGGCGCCTGCAACGCCAGCGATTGCGCACTTTCCAGCATGCCGTCCAGCAGCGCTTCCAGCGGGATGTCGGGATAGACGTGGTAACCCATGGTGACCTGGCCGTCGAGCGCCAGGATGCCGCGCCGCATGTCGATCTTGCGTTCGGAGACGCCGAAATTGGTGTCCGACACGAGCACACCCAGCATCAGCAGCGCGTCGGACTGCTCCACCGCCTCCGTGATGACAGGGTCGCCCGCCACGCCGAGATAGGTGCCCAGCAACGGCGCGTCCGTCTCGGCCAGCAGGCCGCGGCCCATGATGGTGGTGGCCACCGGCACGCGCAGCAGCTTGGCCAGCCGCGCCACTTTTTCCTCGATGCCGAAGCGGCGTATCTCTATCCCCACCAGCAGCATGGGCCGCTGCGCCTTGGCCAACCGCGCCAGCAGCTCCTGCACGCAGGCCTGCAGCGCTTCGGCGTCATGCGCGGGCGCGGGCAGGCGCGGCACGGGCTCGCACGGCACCGCCACCATGTCGCGCGGCAGTTCGATGTAGACTGGACGCGACTGGCTCTGGCAGTTGCGCAGCACGCGGGCGATGTCGGCCGGCGCCGTCTCGGCGTTGTTCAGCACCATCTGGTCGCAGGTGATTTCGCGGAAGATGGCCAGCTGGGAGTCCAGCGTGCGGGTCTGGTGGTGCAGCAGGAAGCCGTTGCGGCGCTCGTGCGCGCCGGGCGCGCCGGAGATGACCACCATCGGCACCTTTTCCGCATACGACGAGGCCACGGCGTTGACCATGTTGAGCGCGCCGGCGCCATACGTCACCACGGCCACACCGAGGCCGCCGCCCTGAAAGCGGGCCGCCGCGTCGGCCGCGAAGCCCACGCCCGGCTCGTGGCTCAGCGTGTACAGCGGCAGCACCTGCGACTGTTCCACCTGCTGGAAGAACGGCAGCACGAAATCGCCCGGCAGGCCAAACAGCTCACGGGCGCCATGCGCCTTGAGCGCGTGCAGCAGGGAGAGGGAAAGGTTCATGTTGTTGTCTCTTTGGTTTGATTTGGGAGAGATGCCGGAGGGGCCGATCGGGCGCCCTCCAGCATGGCCATGACCCCGGCGACGGCTTGGTCGGCCTGCGCCGGGTCGAAATCGGCATGGAACCGTTTCTTGATACCCATGTGCTGCAGCAGCACATGATGGTCCGGCACGATGGCGTGCCGTTCCAGACAGTGGCGGGTACAGGCCAGCGCGCAACCGTCGATGGCGACGATGGGCCGGCCCGACCGGGCCAGTTTGAGCAGCGGGGGGACGTCGCCGCCGATGCCGGCGATGCAAGACATCTCGGCCGCGCCGCGCCGGTCCAGCTGCAGCGCCACGTAGTTGGCGGTCTGCGCGGCGCTGGAACAGCCGGAACACGAATAGACCAGCGGCAGATCCTTGCGTTTTCCAGCCATGGCGTGCACCTCCCCGTGCTCAGTTGAACATCAGCTGCGCCGGGCCGCACCCGGGCGCAGCCCCTGCAGCCAGCGTTGCAACGCCTGGCGGGCCAGGTCCAGCATGGGCGCTTCGATCGCGTCCAGCGTGTTCTTGACCAGCAGGCCCAGTTCCGTGTCGCCTTCCATCGAGAGGCGGCGGCAGAAGAACAGCGTGTCCGGATCTTCCTCGCGCCGCGCCAGGGCCAGGAAATCGCGCGCGCTGGCGGCGATTTCCAGGTCCACCTGCGGCGCGCGGCGGCGGGCCGCGAAGCGTTCACCCTGCCATTCGAAATCGAACGAGACGGCCGCGTCGCGCACGGTGATGCGCAAGCTCCTGCCCTGCAGGATGGCGCGCACGTCGGCCGGCAGGTGCTGGCGCAAGGTCAGGTTCAGGCCCGTGACGAACAGCAGCGAACCGGGGAACGGCGGCAGCTTGCCGAAGATGGCCGCCACGGGCGCCGGCAGCGTCTGGCCGCCGCGCTTGATCGGTGGATTTGCGGCTTGCATCATGCGGCCCTCCCTGCCTGTTGTTCCAGTCCCGGTTTGCCGTACCAGTAGCCGTTGCACGCTTCGGCCGGCATCCAGTCGGCCAGCATGGCGTTGGCCGCCGCGCCGGACATTTCGCCGCGGCGCACTGCGTCGAAGCTGTCGATCACGCGCCGCGTGTGCTGCGACTGCGGGCTGATACGCACCACGTCCACGCCCAGCGCGGCCATCTGGTCCAGCTCCCCGATCAGGTTGTAGACCAGGGCCGACTGGGTCTGTGTGCCGTTCAGCACCAGGAACGGCGCATCCTCGCGGGTCTGCATCAGCAGGCCGTCCGGGTAGTCCAGGCAGCTGAACTGGCAGTTATCCTTGGGCAGGTTGCGGTTGCGGGCCGTGAAGCAGCGCGCCGAAAACGCCAGCGGCATGCGGCCGTAGGCGAAGATTTCCGTCTCCATCCCTTGCGGACGGCCGGCCTGCATCTGCTCCAGGCCGTCGCGGCCCATCTCCAGCGGCATCACCCAGCGGCGCGCGCCCATCTGGCCCATCAGCTGCAGCGTGGGCGGGTTGTAGACGTTGACGTGCGGTCCGGCCACGAACGGGATGCCGCCGGCCACACAGTGCACGGCGCCCATGTCGTTCGCTTCCACGGCAAAGCGGCCGTTGCCGGTCAGGCGGCGCAGCGCCGTCACGTCCGAGCCCGATTCGAGCAGGGCCAGGGTGGACAGCACCACTTCCTTGCCGGCCGCTTCCAGCTTGTCGGCGATATCCAGCCAGTCGGCCAGGCGCAGCTCATGGCGGCGCGAACAGACGGCCTCGCCGAGGTAGACGATATCGACCGGCGTGGCCGCCATCTCCTCGTAGAACTTCATTACGGTGTCGCGGGGCCAGTAGTACAGAATGGGCCCCAGGGCGAGTTTCAACATGCTTGCTCCCAAAGTGCCGGCCATGGGCCGGCGGTCATCATTTCCAAGAACGGTGGTAGGCGCCCAGCGTGTGCTGCTGGCCTTCCGCCACCCGGTTCAGTTCCGTCATCCAGTCCGGCTTGACGGAATAGCGGGCCGGATTGTTCAGCACCTGGTCGATGGCGTCGCGCCACACGCGCGTGACCTGGGCCACGTAGGCGGGGCTGCGCTGGCGTCCTTCGATCTTCACGGCGCGTACGCCCATGCCCACCAGCTGCGGCAGCAGTTCCAGCGTATTGAGGCTGGTGGGTTCCTCGACGGCGTAATAGGTTTCGCCTTCAACGTTGAAGCGGCCCTTGCACAGCGTGGGGTAGCTGGCGTTTTCCTCCTCGCCGTAGCGGTCGATCAGCACCCCGTTCAGGCGCGATTCCAGCCCTTTGGGACTTTGCTGCCAGCGCACGGCCTTGGCCGGCGAACATACGCCATGGGTGTTGGGCGACTCGCCCGTGGCGTAGGACGACAGCGCGCAGCGCCCTTCCACCATCACGCACAGGCTGCCGAAACCGAACACCTCGATTTCGACCGTCGTGTTGCTGGCCACCGATTCCACCTGGGCCAGCGACAGCACGCGCGGCAGCACCGCGCGCTGGATGCCGAAGTGCTTCTGGTAGAAGTTGATGGCCTCGTAGTTGGTGGCCGAACCCTGCACGGACAGGTGCAGGCGCAGGTCGGGGAAGTTCTCGGCCGCGTACTGCATCAGGCCCGGATCGGCCAGGATCACGGCGTCCACCCCGGCGCCGGCGGCGCGGTCGATGGCGGTGCGCCACAGGCCGCTGGTGGACGGCTGCGGATAGGTGTTCAGGGCCAGCAGCACCTTGCGCCCGCGGCTGTGGGCGTACTCGATGCCCTGCGCGATGGCCACGTCGTCGAAATTGAGGCCGGCGAAATTGCGGGCGTTGGTGGCGTCGCGAAAGCCCAGGTAGACGCAGTCGGCGCCGTTATCGATGGCGGCCTTGAGCGCCGGCAGGCTGCCGGCGGGGCAGACCAGCTCTATGCCGGCGTTGCGTTCCGCCGGACGGGAAGATACGGATAAATTACTCATGTTTGCGAGGTCAAGGCTAGGGTGAACCGGCCGCACCCGCGGCGGCCGGTGGAAAAATGGTGGCGCCGGCCAGGGCGCGGTGGCGCCCGGCCACGCTCAGGCGGCCAGCGGCGGCGGATGCGTGCCGTTCAACATGTAGTCGATCAGCTCGCGCACGGGACGCATGGCGGCGCCGAACGGCAGCGCCTCGCTGCCGCGGAAGAACAGGCCCCGCTTGCGGTCGCCCTCCAGCGCAAAGGCCAGCTGGGTATCGATACAGAACTGCCCTGCTTTCGCGTCGCCGTCGCGCCAGCCGCACTGCTGCAGGCATTCGATGCCCACCGTGCAGGGCTTGGGACGGGCTTTCGACTGCAGCTTGGTTTCCTTGTCCAGGTAGCGCATCAGCCAGGGCGTGCGCACGGCGCGCGCCGGCAGGCCGGCCGCGCTCATGAAGGTGACGGTGTCCTGCTCGCCCGCTTCCAGCAGCACGTCCTTGAACACCTGGTGGGCATCGCCTTCGGTGCTGACGGCGAACGGCGTGCCAAGCTGGATGGCGCTGGCGCCCATGCCGATCAAGTCCTTGACCTGCTGGTGCGAATGCACGCCGCCGGCGGCGATGAGGGGAATGCGTTCCCGCTCCAGGCCCAGTTCGCGCATCAGCGCGTGCGCCCCTTCCAGCACGGTGGCAAAGCCGAAGCGCGGATCCTTGACCGCTTCCGCGTTGGGCGCGCCCAGGTGGCCGGCCGCGAAACGGGGATTTTCGATGACGATGGCGTCTGGCAGGCGGTTGCGGCGCATCCATTTCTTGAGCAGCAGCGCGATGCCGCGCGCGTCCGATAGCACGGGGATCAGGGCCACGTTGGGATGGTCGGCCGTCAGTTCGGGCAGATCCAGCGGCAGGCCGGCGCCCACCACCAGCGCGTCGGCGCCGCTGGCGCAGGACTGGCGTACCAGGTCGGCGTACTGGCTCACGGCCCGCATCACATTCACGGCGATCATGCCCTTGCCGCCGGCGATGCCGCGCGCCATGCCGATTTCACGGTCGAGTGCCGTCAGGTTGGCCGCCTCGATCAGGGCCCGGTCCTGGCTGCGGCCCGTGCTGTGCATCAGGTCGGGGTGGTGGCGCCGCAGGTCCACGCTGGCGATGGTGCCCATCGCGCCCTCGCGCGCGACACTGCCGGCCAGGCGGTGCGCGGACACGCCCACCCCCATGCCGCCTTGCACGATGGGGAGCAGCAGCTTGTCCCGGATACGGAACCGATTCAAAACAGTCAACAGCATAAAAGACCTTCCTGATAGCGAGCCCGAACTGTAACGCTCATGCATCGTTGGAATCCTTGATGTGTATCAAAGATTTGCGGCTTGCCAGAATGTGACAATGCAGTTCAATACTTCGCCAAGGAACAGACATGAGCAGCATCGGCACTTTTTTGGGACGCGACCACCAGCAATGCGACGACCAGTACGCGCTGGCCGAGGCGCGCGTGGTGGGCAACCAATGGGAGCTGGCCGCCAGCGACTTCGCCGCCTTTCGCGGCATGCTGGAGCACCATCTGGGTATGGAGGAACAGGTGATGTTCCCCGCACTGGAGCAGGCCATGGGCCACAGCGGCGGCCCCACCGGCGTGATGCGCGCCGAGCACGTCCACATGCGCGACCTGGTGCAGGGCATGGCCGACGCCATCGCCGAGCGCTCCGGCGATGACTTTTTCAACCATGCCGACACGCTGCGCATGCTGATGCGCCAGCACAATCTCAAGGAGGAAGGCATCCTCTACCCCATGGCCGACCGTTTCCTGGACCAGCGCATGCCCGAACTGCTGGAGCAGATGCGTGCCTTTGAAGCGGCGGCCGAACAAGGAGTACTGCCATGAACGACATTAGCGTGCAATGGGAAGATCAGGATCTGGACGTGGGCGGGCTGGAACCGCCCGAGCCCATGGTGCTGATCCTGGAGGCGCTGGACCGGCTGGAGCCGCGCCATCGCCTGCGCGTGCTGATCGACCGCGAACCGCACCCGCTGTACCGGGTCCTGGAGCGTAACGGCTACGCCCACAGCATTTCGACCCGCCCCGACTACCGCTATGAACTGCTGATCTGGGAGCCGCAACTGGCCGGCGGCGCCGCCTGAACCACCTGCCCGACTACACCATGCAACGCGCCCTGTCGCTCGACCAAAATCCGCCGTTGGCGCTGCCCATGCGCTACTTCCTCAGCGCGTCCCTGTTCGCCGCGCTGGCCGCCGCCTTGCTGCTGTGGCAGGGCGACGCCGCCCTCGCTTCGCGCTGGACGCCGGCCACGCTGGCGCTGACCCACCTGCTCACGCTCGGTTGCCTGAGCATGACCATGGTGGGCGCGCTGCTGCAGATGCTGCCCGTGGTGGCCGGCATCGGGCTGCCCCATGCCAGGCCGGTGGCCATCGTCGTGCATATCGCGCTGTGCACCGGCACGCTGCTGCTGGCGGCCGCCTTCTGGCTGGAAGCGCCAACCCTGTTCCAGCTGGCGCTCGGGGCGCTGCTGACGGCGCTGTGCGCGCTGCTGGTGGCCTGCACGGTGGGCCTGTGGCAGCAGCATTCGAGCGGCGCCACGGCGACCGTGGCCGCCATCCGCCTGTCGCTGGCGGCGCTGGCCATCACCATCGTACTGGGCGGCCTGCTGGCCGGCTCGCTGGCCTGGCCCGAACTGCTGGCCCTGCCCCTGCCCCTGCTGACGGACGTGCACGCCATGTGGGGCCTGTTCGGCTGGGTCGGATTGCTGGTGGTGGGCGTGGCGTTCCAGGTCGTGCCCATGTTCCAGGTCACGGAACCGTATCCGGCCTGGCTGACCCGATCGTTCACCACCGTGCTGTTCCTGCTGCTGCTGGCCTGCTCGATCGGCGCCACGCTGCAACGGCCGCAGGACCAATGGTTCCACACCGCCGTCGAAGCGGCCGTGGTGGGCGGCTACGGCCTGTTCGCCGCCATCACGCTGGCCCTGCTGGCCAGGCGCAAGCGGCCCAAGGCCGATCCCACCACGCTGTTCTGGCGCACCGCCATGGCCAGCCTGCTGGCCGCGCTGGTCCTGTGGCTGCTGCCCGTCGCCACCGGCGATGCCGCCCAGCCGCTGGCCCTGGGCGCACTGTTCATCGCAGGCTTCGCGCTCACCACCATCAACGGCATGCTATACAAGATCGTGCCCTTCCTGACCTGGTATCACTTGCAGGAATCGATAGGGCGCGGCGCGCCCAACGTCAACAAGATCATCCCCGAACGGCGCGCGCGCCAGCAGTTTGCCTTGCACCTGGCAGCCCTGCTGCTGTTGCTGGCGGCGTGCTACCTGCCGCAGCAGCTGGCCCGTCCGGCCGGCGCGGCCATGTGCGCCTCCTGCCTGATGCTGTGGTTTAACCTGCTGCAGGCCATGCGCCTGTACCGCCGCTTGCAACGGCAAGCACAAACCGGCAAGCATTTGGCGCCGGCCTGAACGTCCTGTCCCGAACGAGAACATCATGACACTAGAACACTGGATACGCGCTTCCACCCGCCAGATGGCGCCCCGCTCCACGGCCCTGCTCAAGCTGATCTTCAGCGACCCCGATCTCGGCGGCGACGAGCCGGTCTGGCTGCACGAGCTGATACGGCTGATGGCGCCGTTCGGCCTGGACGAGCGGGCCACCCGCACCAGCGTGTTCCGCCTGACCGAGCAAGGCTGCCTTCAATCGCGCCGCCATGGCCGGCGCGCCAGCTACGAGGTGGCGCCGGCCGCCGCCGAATCGCTGCGCGCGGCCTGGCGCCGCCTCAATGCGGCGCCGGAGCGCCACTGGGACGGCAACTGGACGCTGCTGATCAATTCCGGCGGCCGCATCGGCGCCGCCACCTACGCCACCTTGCGCAAGGCGCTGGCCAACCACGGTTATTGCGCGCTGGCGCCCAACGTGCTGGCCCGGCCGACCGATCATGAAACGCGCGGCCAGGACGACCTGACGGCACTGGGCGAGGAACCGCACCTGGAGATCTTCAAGGTCAGCGGCCAGCAAGTGACGGGTGGCCGCGCGCCGGCCGAATTCGGACGCGAAGCGTGGGACCTGAGCGCGGCCCGCGCCGACTACGACCGCTTCCTGCAACAGTGCGGCCCCCTGCGCGACGCCCTGCTGGCCGGCAGCGCGCCAACGGCCGAGCAGGCATTCGTGATCCGGGTGCTGGTGGGCCTGGCCTGGCAGCAGTGCCGCCACCACGACCCCATGCTGCCGCTGGAATTCCTGCCCGACGACTGGCCGGCCCGCGCCGCCTACGACCTGTACCGGGATCTGCAACGCGGCACGCAGGCGGGCGCGCAGCGCCATCTGCATGCGGCGCCCATCGCGATGCCGGCCATGCTGGCCAGGCCCATGCCCGTGCTGTGCGCCCAGGCGGCGTAAGCGCAGCCAGGGGCGGGTCACCGCGTACTTACCCGGCTAACGCGGAAGTTTTCGAGCGGCGCCGCAGCGGTGCGCTTTCCGGGGCAAGGCCGCAACTGCCCAAGTAAATACCCCCTGGGCCGGCCGGGTACAACAGGCAGGAGACAAGTAAAGGCGCAAACATCCGCCTCGTGGCACACTAGCGCTTTCCCCGCCGCGAAATGCGGCCCAGCCAAGGAACAGCGCCATGAACGATCCCCGCCAACTGCTGCGCCGCATGTTCGACGCGGCCGTCGCCGCCGCCCAGCCATCCCTGTGCCTGCCGCCCCACCTGCCGGCCCCACCCAAGGGCCGCACACTGGTGATCGGCGCCGGCAAGGCATCGGCCGAAATGGCCCGCGCGCTGGAGCAGCACTGGCCGGGGCAGCTGCAAGGGCTGGTCGTCACCCGCTACGGCTACAGCGTGTGGTGCCAGCGCATCGAAATCGTGGAAGCGGCCCATCCGGTGCCCGATGAAGCGGGCCTGCAGGCGGCGCGCCGCATCCGCGCCATGGTGGACGGGCTGACGGCGGACGACCTGGTGATCTGCCTGATTTCCGGTGGCGGCTCGTCGCTGCTGGTGCTGCCGGACGACGCGCTCACGCTGGCCGACAAGCAGTCCATCAACACGGCCCTGCTGAAAAGCGGCGCCACCATAGGCGAGATGAATTGCGTGCGGCGCCACCTGTCGGCCATCAAGGGCGGACGGCTGGCGGCGGCCTGCCATCCCGCGCGCGTGGTCACGCTGCTGATTTCGGACGTGCCGGGCGACGACCCGGCCGACATCGCCAGCGGCCCCACCTGCGCCGACCGCAGCACCTGCGCCGACGCGCTGGCCATCCTGCGCCGCTACGGCATAGAGGCGGCGCCCCACATCGTTCAACTGCTCGAAAGCGGCGCCGGGGAAAGCGTCAAGCCGGGCGACCCGCGCCTGGCCGGCAGCGACATCCGCATGATCGCTACACCGCAGATGGCGCTGGAAGCGGCTGCCGGGGTGGCGCGTGCTGCCGGCGTCACGCCCTACATCCTGGGCGACAGCATCGAAGGCGAAGCGCGCGACGTGGGCATCGTCATGGCCGGCATGGCGCGCCAGGTGGCGGCGCGGGGCCAGCCGTTCGCCGCGCCCTGCGTGCTGCTGTCAGGCGGCGAAACGACGGTCACCGTGCGCGGCCTGGGGCGCGGCGGACGCAACGTGGAATTCCTGCTATCGCTGGGCATTGCGTTGAACAGCCAAGCAGCCATCCACGCCATCGCCTGCGACACGGACGGGGTGGACGGGCAGGAGGAAATCGCCGGCGCCCTGCTCGGCCCGGACACGCTGGAACGGGCCTGGGCGCTGGGCATCAAGCCGCGCGATGCGCTGGCCAACAATGACGGCCACGGCTTCTTCCAGGCGCTGGGCGATTCGGTGGTATGCGGGCCCACGCTGACCAACGTGAACGACTTTCGCGCCATCCTGATCGATGCGGCCTCGCCGCCGCCGTCGGAGGTCTGAGCATTCAAACGATACCAAGCCGCAAAGATGGTATGACGAAAAAATGGGGACGTACCCCATTTTACGAAAAAGGGGTACGTCCCCATTTAATTCGCTTCCCCATTTAGTTCGTTGCTTGGGCTGTCTTGGGCACGCCCTTTTTTCCAAAAAAAAGCACCGCGGGCCGTTGCCGGCCTGCGGTGCAGCCCTTCCCCCGATCAGCCATCAGGCGTTTTTCAGGTCCGCCATGATTTCGTTGGCGCAGCGCTGGCCCGTCTCCACCGCCCCTTCCAGGTAGCCTTGCGCGACGATGGAGGTGTGCTCGCCGCAGAAATGGCAGTTGGCCTGGCGCGTCCCTTCGTAGCCGACAAAACTGGTGTAGTTGCCCGGCGCGTAGTAGCCGTAGGCACCCCTCGTCCAGGGATTCTTGGGCCAGTTGTTGAGGATGGCCTTGCCGTTCCACTGCGCCGTGCAGCCGGGGATCAGCAGTTCCCACTGCGCCAGGAAGTGGCGCGCCTGCGCATCGAGGTCGGTCTGCTCGGCATAGGCCAGCGCCGTATTGCCACCGGTGAAATTGTTGATCACGCCCGTGGCCGTCGGTTGCGCCCGCGTCGGTTCCCACGTGTTCTGGTAGCCCGTGTCCGCATAGGTTTCGCCACTGGCCTGGTAGTCTTGCCAGATGCGGCGGTTGAACTGCAGCTGGAACTTGCAGCTATTGCCCATTGGCATGGTGTTGATGGCCAGGGTTTTGCGCGCGTCGAAACCGGCCCCGCTGAAATCGACGCTGTTGCGCAGGATGGAAAACGGGATGGCCATCACCACGTGGTCGGCCACCACGTCCACGTTGGCGCTGCCGTGACGGTAGCTCAGCGTGTAACTGCCGTTCGCATTGTGGACGATCTTCTTCAGTTCGTAGCCAAGCTGGATCTGGCCCGGATCGAGCCGCGCGGCCATGCGCGTGACCAGCTGGTCGTTGCCGCCCCGGATGTGATAGCGCTCGTCCGACGTGCCAAACAGGTAGAAGCGGTTGATGCCGTGGGTGGTGGTGTTCGAGTAACCGAGCAGGGACACCAGGTTGTAGGCCGATTGCTGGCTCGGTTCCGCACCGTATTCGATGGTGTAGGCCACGTTCAGCACCTTGGCGAAGTCCGAATCCGGTCCGCCGGGCGCGTAGGCGGCGATGTATTGCGCCACCGTCATGAAGTCCAGCTCCTGGCCCCGGGCCGAGTAATTATCCCAGGTCATGGGGAACTGGGCGTGGGCGCGGTCCTGGTTCAATTGGTTGGCCATCAGCGAGAAGTCGTCAAACGCCTGGGCCGCCGTGTACATATGGCCGTTCACGTAATACAGTTCGCCCAGCCCAAGGTCGTCGCTCCAGCCGCCGCAGTCGTCGAGCACCAGGCCCAATTCAGCCGCCAGCTTCTGGATGTTGGTCTGGGCCGTGTCGATCAATTCACCGCCATTTTCCGTCACGTTCGGGCCGAAGGCGGAGGTGTTGGAGTAGCAGCGCCCGCCGATGCGGCTGGGGTTGGCCTCGTAGACGGTGGACGCGATGCCCGCCTTCTTCAACTCGTAAGCCGCGCGCAGGCCGGCCAGGCCGGCGCCAACGATGACGACCCGGGCCGCCTTGTAGCTCATGGCGCTGGCCATGGCCGGCCAGCCCAGCGCCGACACCACGCCGCCCGCCGCCGTCTTGAGGAAGCGGCGCCGGCCGGCCGCCGCGGCCCGCGCCTGTTCGTAGTTCAAATCCAGGCCGCGGCTAGCTTCGGCCAGGCGGCTGATCGCCAGCAGCTTATTGAGCAAGGGGGAATGCGCCATCGTGTTCTCTCCGACAAAGTGGGTGGATGGATGCCTGCACCGCGCCTAGTCCGGCGCAGCCGGCTCAGTTGCCGCTCACCACGCCCGACTGCGAATACATCCGCGGCCGGCCCTGGCTGTCGGCCAGCACGCTCGTCAGCGGCAGCTGATCGTCGCGCTGGCGCCGGGTAAAGCTGAGGCCGCGGTCCGCGCTCAGCAGGGAAACACCATCGAGTGCCACGCCTTGCACCTGCCCGCCGGGCAGTTCGATCAGTTCCGTGATCGAACTCTTGGTGCCGCTGTCGATGGCGGCCCAGTGCTGGCCGCCGTCGCTGCTGCGCAGCAGCTTGCCCTGGATGCCGCCGACGACGATGGTGCCGTCGTCCAGCACCACCCCGGCCCACAGCGTGCCCTTGTTGCCCGTGGCCAGCAGCTGCCAGCTGTGGCCCAAGTCGGCGCTGCGGTAGACCGAGCCTTGTTCGCCGGCCAGCAGCACATTGCCCTGGCGGTCGGGGAACAGGCGGAACAGGTTCAGGTCGGCCCGCTTGGCGCCCGGCGCGACGGGCAGCTTGCCCGGCACCCAGGACTTGCCGCCATCGTCCGTCGTCAACAACAGGCTGAACAGGCCGGCCGCGATGCCGTGCGCTCCATCCTTGAACCAGATCGTGTGCAGCGGCTGGTCGTTGTCACGGTCATCGCGCTGCAAGGTCCAGCTCTCACCGCCATCGACCGTGCGCAGGATGGTGCCCCAGTGGCCGGCCGCCCAGCCGTGCATGGCATCGGCAAACGACACCGACGTGAGCGTGACGCGGGTGGGTACGGCGCGGGCCTGGCGATAACTCTTGCCGTCGTCGTCCGACAGCAGCACCAGGCCCCGGTCGCCCACGGCCACCAGCCGCTTGCCGGCGTGGGCTGCGCCCAGGATCATGGTTTGCAGCGGATGCTTCCAGTGCATGGCGCTTTGCTGGCGCAGTTCGGCCGGCGCGCCGTCGGGCTGGATCAGGGCGCCGGCAGCGGCCAGGGCGGTGGTGGCCAGCGCGGTGGCCACGGCCGTGGCGGCCAACGCGGCGGCCAGCCAGGTCCAGTTTGCAGTCTTCATGGCGGTCGCTCCTTTAATGATTGAGGATGCCCGGCAGGCGCACCGGGCCCTTGCGGGGGAACAGCCGTTCCAGCACCACGGCGCATGCCGGCAAGGCCGTCATGGCCATCACGAGGTTAATCAGGAACATGAAGGCCAGCAGCTTGCCCATGTCGGCCTGGAACTTGAGCGCCGAGAACGACCACGTGGCCACGCCGATGGCCAGCGTGATGGCGGTAAAGATGGTGGCCATGCCCACTTCCAGGATGGACGCTTCCAGCGCCTTGACGATGTCGTCGCCGGCCGCCAGGTGGCTTTGCAGGCGGTTGTAGATGTAGAACGCATAGTCGACGCCGATGCCCACGGCCAGCACCATCACGGGCAAGGTGGCCACCGTCAGGCCGATCTCGAATTCCTTCATGAACCAGTAGCCGATGAAGGTGGCCACCGTCAGCGGCAGGCAGCAGGACACGACGGCCCGCAGGTCGCGGTAGGCCAGCAGCACCAGCAAGGCGATGGCGCCATACACATACAGCATCATGGGCAGTTCGCTGCGCTCCACTTCGTCGTTGATGGCGGCCAGTACACCGGCATTACCGGACGCGAGGCGGATCGCCACCCCATCGAGCTTGTTGCTGGCGCGGAAAGCCCTGGCCTGGCCGATCACGCCGTTCAACGTGCTGGCCTTGTGGTCGGTCAGGTACAGGTGGACTGCCGTCATGCTGCAGTCCGTGTTGACGTAGCCGCGGGTGCGGCCGATTTCCGTCGCCAGGCCCGCGTAATTGCCTTTATCGATGGGCAGCACGGCCATCTTGGGGCTGCCCTCGTTGTAGCCCTGGTTGTAGATGCGCAGCTGGCCGGCGAAGGAATTCACCGCCTGCACCGTGGGCAGCTGCTGCATCTCGGCCACAAAGTCGTCCTGGAAGCCGGCCACGGCCACCTTGTCGCAGGAATCCCTGGGCGCCTCGAACACGATACTGAGCCAGTCCAGCCCCAGGTCGTAGGATGCGGCGATGGACAGTGCATCACGGTTGTAGCGCGCTTCAGGGCGCAGTTCCGGTGCACCCGGCTGCACAGTGCCTACCACGCGGTCGCGGCTGCCCCACACGGCCAGCCCCAGCACGACGACGGTCACGCAGCACATCACGACGGCGTTGCGCGGTTCGGCCACGCGCGCCAGGCCACGCAGCCAGCCGGAGCGGTTCTCGCGCTTGAGCATGGCCTTGTCGGCGTAGGCCTGGGTGAAATTGAAGTAGGACGCGGCCAGCGGCAACATGACCAGGTTGGTGATGATTTTGTAGCCCACGCCGATGGAGGAAATGACGGCCAGTTCCTTGACCATGGGGATGGGTATGAGCAGCAGCGTGATGAAGGACACGAAGGCCGTCACCAGCGCCAGCGTGCCGGGGATGATGAGGCCCGTGAAGCTGTGGCGCGCCGCCTCCAGCGTGCTTTTGCCGTGGGCGATTTCGCGCACGATGAAATTAATCTGTTGTACCCCGTGCGAGACGCCGATGGCGAACACGAGGAACGGCACCAGCACGGCCAGCGGATCGAGGCCGTAGCCGATCAGATGCAGTGTGCCGAACTGCCACACCAGTGACGTGAGCGAACACACGATGGGCAGCAACGTCAGACGCCAAGAATGACAGTACCAGTACACTGCAAGTGCGGTGAGCAACACGGCGACGGCACAGAACTTCAACACTCCCGATGCGGCGTCGGCAATGTCGCCGATCTGCTTGGCGAAGCCGATGATCTGGATCTCGTATTTGTCATCCTCGAATTTGGCGCGGATCTGCTGCTCCAGCAAATGGTTGTAGGCCACGTAATCGAGCTTCTTGCCGTCGGCGCCCACCTCGGCCAGTTCGGCCGAAATCATGGCGCTGCCCTGGTCGCGTGCCACCAGCACGCCCACATAGCCGCCCTGGCTGGTGGCGCGCTGGATGTCGCCGATCACGTCCGGTGTCAGGCTGTCCACCGTCACGGTGCCGGGAATGACGGGCTGGGCGCGGAAGCCCTCCTCCGTGATCTCGTTGACGAAACTGTTGGGTGTCCACAGCGACTGCACGCCGGCCCGGTCCACATAGGGCAGGAACATGACGGCCTGGGTCACGTTGTAGAGCTTGGTCAGCGCCGGCTTGTTCCACATGGTGCCCTGGCGCGCCTTGACCACGATGGTCAGGCGGTTGGCACCGAACAGCTGGTCGCGGTATTTCTGGAACGTGGCGATGTATTCATGGCCGACCGGCATCTGCTTGTCGAAACCGGCCTCCATTTTCAGCTGCACGGCAAAAAACGCCATCAGCGCCGTGAGCGCTGACAGCGAAACCAGCACCGCCAGGCGGCGCCGGAACAGGAACGATTCAAAAAATTGCACTACTTTGGCCAGCATGGTCATTCCTTCCATTCAAACAGGACGTCCGCCGGGACGGACGCCCGCGTCTCAGAAGCTGTACGAGACGAAACCGCCGATGAAGCGGCGATCCTTGTACACCTGGCGCATCGGATCGCTCTTGCCGCCGAAATAGGTGGTCAGGTTGATGCCGGCCTGCCACTTGATCGGGTTCTGGTTAAACAGCAGATAGAAATTGGCCGACTTGGCCCCGGCCAGGTAGTTGGCCGTGAAGTTGGGCGTATCGCCCTTGACCGAATGCGACAGGGTGGCGCCCGGCGTCAGCTGCCAGCCGTCGATCACGGTGCCGTCGTAGGTCCAGTTGAAGTCGAGCACGTAGCCAAACGAGGTGGCCGTGCCGCCGCCCTTGGCGATCGGGTTGGCCGGATCGCTGCGGTCCAGGAAGGTCAGGTAGCCGGCGGCCGGCACCTGGTCCACCGTCACGCCGTCGATCACGCGCGTGATGCGGGTGTTGCGCCCGATGCCGGGGTAGTTGATGGCCACCAGTTCGGCCGTTACAAAGCCGGCGTCGGCGCCCAGGAAGTCCAGCACCGGCTTGTGGTCGCCCGGCGTGAGCTGCAGCTGCGACGTCACGTGCAGCTGATACTTCTTGTTGTCGGCCCACAGCGGGCAGGCGCTGACGACGGCGCCGTTGGTATTGGCGTCCAGCGCGCCGCCGGACAGGAAGCAGCCCGACAGCGAGACGGCATCGCGCGGCCGGTAAGACAGTTCCGCCCCCACCGCCCAGTTCCCCAGCGGGAAATTGGTACTCACACCGTACATCTTGCGGTCTTCCAGGAACTGCCACTGGAAGGCCGTGCCGCTGTTGACGATGTTGAGCACGGGCGACTTGTCGTGGTAATTGAGCACGTAGAAGCCCAGGTCGAACACCGAGCCTTGCGGCTTGTAGTGCAGCGCCAGGCCGTACTGGCCGTTGTTCTTGGGTGTGCGGTCGGCCAGCACCGGCATCCAGAAGTCGGGGCTGAGCGTGGCCAGCACGTCGGCGCCGGGCGGATTGCGCGAATGACTGACGGCGGCCGGATCGAGCGCCGTCTGGTTGTAGTTGGTGCCCATGTAGCTGACCGGTTCGCGCCCGCGGTCGTAGAAGTCGGCCACCGAGAAATAGCTGCCCACGGGCGGCACGCGGTTGCGGTTCCAGCGGAACTGGTAGTAGGCTTCCATGTTCAGGCCATTGCCCAGCGCACTGGCCACGCTCAGCATGGGCGCCGGCAGCACGGCTTCCTTGATCTGGGTGCCCGGCACCATCAGGCGCTGCAAGTCCAGCGCGTTGGTCACGTTCAGGCCGCCGATGCCGTACAGGCTCTCGCCCCAGTTGATGACCTGGTTGCCGAAGCGGATGCGGGCATTCTGCTCGCCCACCCGCACTTCCTTGCTGACCCACAGGTCCAGCAGCCGCACGTCGTTGACCACCTGGTCGCGGGCGCTGTCGGACAGGTCGGTGCGGCGCGTGTCGTCGGCCTTGAAGTCCTTCATCCAGCTGGCGCGGGCCATGAACTTGATTTTCTCTTCCGGCATGGACAGCAGCAGTTCGTGCGTGCCCTTCAGATAGGCGCTGAAGATGTCGCCCTTGTTGTAGTTCAGGTCACCGTTGTCACCGGCCGACCACTGAGCCGTGTTGGCGTTGGCACCGCACACGGACGGATCGCCCACCAGCGCGCAGTTCTGGCCCTGCAGGCGCTTGCCGAACCCCATCGTCAGGGTGGAATCGAAGGCCCCCTCCACGGAGCCCGACTCGTTCTTGACCGACACCGCCTGTGCCGGTACAGTCGCCAGCGCCATGGCGTACACCGCGCCACGCACCAGTACACTTATCACTTTCCTCTTCATTTGCTACCCCTGTATCAAATTGTTCGGATCGGTCCGGGTCCTAGCGGTCGCTGATGGCGCGCAGGTTTTCCGAGGTGTAGAAGTCGTCGTGCATGCGCGGGTTGTTGCCCGGTTCGGGATAGAAGCGCAAGTCCTTGCCGCCGCCGCTCACGTTGGAGTCCGTCACATAGCGGCCGCTGACGAAGTCGTTCAGGTAGTACAGTGCCGTATTGGTGCAGGCGCCGATTTCCCAGGCCGGATACACGCCCGACTCCTTCTGGCGCCACAGCTTGCCCTGGGCGTCGTAGTCCTCGCTGTCGGAGGCGAGCCAGGTATCCTCGTCGAAATAGAACACTTTCTTCGGCGTCAGGTGGCGCACGCCCGGCTTGACGGTCGCTTCCACCACCCACACGCGGTGCAGCTCATAGCGGCGCGCGTCGTTGTCCACGTAGGGCTGCTTGATGCCTTGGGCGCGCAGGGCGATGCTGGTGGAGCCGAAGTTGTTGTACTGGATGTACATCTCCTTCTTGCCCACGATCTTCCAGTTGAAGCGGTCGGGGTTACCGTAGAACATGAACAAGCCGTCGTTCGGCAGCTGGTTCTCGAAGCCGATCAGCGGCGTGTCGTAGGCGTAGTTGGGCAGGCGGCGCACGCGGCGCTGGCCGGTGAAGTAGTAGAACGATTCCGCATCCTTGGCCAGGAAGTAGTTCTGGATCAGGGCCTGGCCCGCCAATGCCGGCGGTTCCTTGAAGGCGTAGTAGAAGCCCTGCTGCACGCCCTTGACCTGGGACGGCGACGTGGTGCCCTTTTTCCCCCATGGGAAGTAGGCGGCCTGGTCCCAGCGCGTATCGACCCCAGTGCTGGAGCCGGGCCGCGGCGACACGGTGGTGTGCGCATCCTGCCACTCCACGCCCACGCCCTGGTAGCGCATCAGGTAGTTCCAGATCACTTCGATGCCGGCCTTGGGTTGCGGGAAAGGCACGCCCGGCAGGCTGGCCTCTTCCAGCGACCAGCCGTCGGCCGCGATCTTCGATTTGGGTGCGCCGCTGGTGGTGTTATTCAGGACGAAGTCGGGATAGGAGCAGCCCCGGTGCGAAGGGTAGACCTGCATCTGGTAGCCCTTCATCTGCTTGACCATGGCCACCTGGCCGGGACTGAGCTTGTCGGCGTGCTTGTCCACGTTGTCGGCGTCGATCACGAACAGCGGCTTTTCATCCTTGTAACGGGAGAAGTCGCCGCGCGGCTTGCCCCATGCCCAGTTGCCTTGGGGCTTGTCGGTGGCGCCGCTCCAGGCGGGGATGGTGTTGTCCTTGTTGCCCGCCTTTTCCGCGCCGACCGGGGTCAGGTCAACCGCCGCCCCGGCGCAAGCGCCATATCCCAGTGCCATGCAAAGCGCCAATTTTTTGAGTTTCATGTTTTCCCCTTGTAATGTGTTGTACCGAGCAGTGATGCAAAACAGTGGACGAACGCCAGGCTCGCCTACGCGATACGGTGGATGCCGCGGCATCCGGTGTGCTTGGATCGGTGCCGGCGGCCGTGTCAGGCCCCGGGCGTGCAGCGCCCCACCATCCGGCTGGAGGCCGGACGGTCAGGCACCGCTGCAGGTGGAGTGGAAGGCGCCGCTAACGCCCGCCGATGATGGCGATGTAGTCGGTGGTCCAGCGGCTGTAGGGAACGCAGGTGCCCTGGCTCTTGCACTGCGTTTCAGGCGTGCGCCAGAAGTGCAGCTTTTCCAGGTAGGCGATACCGTTGTCGGCGCAGCCCTTGGGGCCGAGCAGCTTGTTGTCGCAGCTGGCCGGCACCACGGGCACGGAACCGAACCAGGCGGCCAGGTCGCCCTGTACTTTCTTGTTGAGCGACCATTCCATCCACTGGTAGGCGCAGCTGGGGTGCTTGGCCTGGGCGTGCATCATGGTGCTGTCGGCCCAGCCGGTGGCCCCTTCTTTCGGGATCACGCTGGCGATGGGCTGCTTGTTGCCGCGCAGCGTGTTGACCTGGAACGGCCAGGCGCCCGAGGCGGCCACGCCTTCGTTGGTGAAGTCCTGTACCTGGGCGTTGGCGTCATGCCAGAAGCGCGCCACCAGCGGGCGCTGCTGGCGCAGCAAGGCCAGCACGGCCTGGTACTGGGCTTCGTTCAATTCGTAGGGATCCTTGATGCCCAGCTCGGGACGCTTGTTCATCAGGTACATGGCGGCGTCGGCGATGTAGATGGCGCCGTCGTACGCCTGCACCCTGCCCTTGTTGGCCTTGCCGTCCGGTAGCTTGCCCGGTTCGAACACGACGGACCAGCTGGTGGGCGCCGTGGGGAAGACTTTGGTGTTGTACATCAGCACATTCGGGCCCCACTGGTACGGTACGCCGTAGTGCTTGCCGTCCACCGTGTGCCAGGGGGCGCTGGCCAGGCGCTTGTCGATGGCGGCGTAGCTGGGTATGCGCGCCACGTCGATCGCCTGCACCTTCTTGCCGCGGATCAGGCGCAAGGAAGCGTCGCCCGATGCCGTCACCAGGTCGTAACCGCCCTGGTTCATCAACGACACCATTTCGTCGGACGTGTTGGCCGTCTTGACCGACACCTTGCAGCCGCTGGCCTGCTCAAACGGGGTGACCCAGTCGTAGTCCTTGTCGGAAGCGCCCCGTTCAATATAGCCGGGCCAGGCGATGATGCTGACCTGCCCTTCGCCGGCCGGCTGGTTCACGGCCGCCTGCCCCAGCGCCGCGGCGCCCAGTGTCGCTGCCGCCACGGCGGCCAATACGACCATCCTCAGCCGCAACTGCGGCTTGTTTTCCGTCGTCATCTGCGTTCCCTTCATCCTGTTTATTGGAATTATTGGACCAGCTTGCGCCTCCCATCCCCGGCCACCTCTGCGGGTGTCATGCCGTGCTACGGACAGGCGACGGTAGAACGATTCGGCAAGGCGGACGTGTTTTTGTTAGTACCTTGCCAAAGTGAATTGATTCTATGAATATTGCGGAATAGTCACAAGATTTTAATTTCTATACGAGGTATCGGAATAATTGATGCATAATTAAAGTACCTTCACTTGCGGCGCGGTTCCATGTCCATCTCGATACGCAATATTCGCTATTTCGCTGCCGTGGCCCAGTCTGAATCCATCACGGGCGCCACCCAGAAACTCAATATCTCGCAATCGGCCATCACGGAATCGATCCGCAGCCTGGAAGAAGACCTGGGCACCAGCCTGTTCGACCGCCACGCGCGCGGCATGTCGCTGACCCACGCCGGCCACCAGTTTCTGCGGCACTGCCACGAAATCATGGCCGCCATCGAGCGGGCCCGCAACGCCATCACCGAGCGGCCGGACACGGTATCGGGCACGCTCAACATCGGCGTGACAGGCCTGATGATCGGCTACTACCTGCCCTATCTGCTGGACCGCTACCGCCGCGTGCTGCCCCATGTGACGGTCAACGTCATCGAGGACAAGCCTGAATTCCTGCAGGATCTGCTGATTAATGGCGAGATCGACGTCGCCATCATGATCATCTCCAACGTCAAGGACCCCTATTCCATCGGCACCGAGATGCTGACCCAGTCGCAGTGGCGGGTATGGCTGCCCATCCACCATGCCCTGCTGGAGCACAAGAAGATATCGCTGGAACAGCTGCGCGAACACGCGATCATCATGCTGAAAAACGACGCCATCGATGAAATGACGGGCGCCCTGATGCGCCGCCACGTGGGCAACAACGCCAATATCATGCGCACCACCTCGGTCGAAGCCGTGCGCAGCCTGGTGGCCACGGGCGCCGGGGTGACGCTGCTGCCCGACTTTATCTACCGCCCCTGGTCGCTCGAAGGCGACCGCCTGGAAGCGCGCCCCGTGGCCGAAGAACTGCCCAATGTGGAAATCGGCGTGGCGTGGCGCCGCGGCTACGAATTGTCCGACGCCACCCGCAATTTCCTCCTGATCGCCCGCGAATACAGCCGCCAGCTCACGGCCTGATCCCCAGCCCGCCCTGTTTTTGTCCCGTTCCCATCCCGGCCCAGCCCGGCGCCGGGGGCGATATCGCTTTTTTCGATATGTGTTTTTGGAAATCAGTATTGGTAAGGGGCTTGCCCCTGCTCGTACAATCATTTCCAGTTTGACAGCCCCTGCGGCCGCCAGCGACGGCGCACTCTCCGCCACGTGCAACGATGTCATCGAAAAAGGTAGCCTTTTGAAAGCGATCGAATTCAACCATGTCAGCCGTGCCTTTGGCGCCATGCGCGCCGTCGATGACGTCAGCTTCTCCATCGAACAGGGCGAGTTCTTCTCCATGCTGGGCCCATCCGGCTCCGGCAAGACCACCTGCCTGCGCATGATCGCCGGTTTCGACCAGCCCACGGCCGGCCAGTTGCTCATCAACGGGGTGGACGCCGCCGGCGCACCGCCCTATGAGCGCGACATCAACACCGTGTTCCAGGATTACGCCCTGTTCCCCCATATGAATGTGCGCGACAACGTGGCCTACAGCCTGATGGTGCGCGGCGTGGCCAAGGACGAACGGCTGCGGCGCGCCGACCAGATGCTGGAACTGGTGCGCCTGGCCGAGCTGGGCGACCGCGCCCCGTCCGCCCTGTCCGGGGGCCAGCGCCAGCGCGTGGCCCTGGCCCGTGCCCTGATCAACCAGCCCAAGATCCTGCTGCTGGACGAGCCGCTGGGCGCCCTGGACCTCAAGCTGCGCGAGCAGATGCAGTTCGAACTGAAGGCGCTGCACCGCAAGCTGGGCATCACCTTCATCTACGTCACGCACGACCAGGGCGAGGCGCTCAGCATGTCGGACCGGGTGGGCATCTTCAACCGTGGCCGCATCGAGCAGATCGCCACGCCGCACGACATCTACAATGCACCGGCCACGCTGTTCGTGGCCGACTTCGTGGGCGCCTCCAACCTGCTGCAGGGCGATTTCTGGCAGCGCACGCTGGGCCGGGCGCCGGCCACCGTGCGGCCCGAGCATGTGCGCCTGGGCCCCGCCGGCCAGGGCGAGATCCGCCTGCACGGCACCTTGAGCGATCTGCAGTTCCTGGGCGCCGTCAGCCGCGCCATGGTCACACTGGACGGCGACCAGACCGTGATCGCCACCGTGGGCCACGACCAGCATGGCAGCCTGCCCGCCGTGGGACAGCAGATCGAGATCGGCATTCCGCTGCCGGCCCTGCGCTTCCTGGATGCGCGGCCATGAACGGGGCCGGCGCCACCATGGAGGCCAACGTCGTCGCCCGGCCACGTCCGGCGCCGCTGCGCGCGCTGTCGTCGCTGCTGTACCGGCGCCGCACGCTGTTCCTGCTGCTGTTGCTGTTGCCGCCGCTGCTGTGGTTCGGCGTAGTGTATGCCGGCTCGCTGTTCGTGCTGCTGCTGCAAAGCTTCTATACGCTCGACGAATTTTCCGGCCAGGTGCTGCCACAATTGACGCTGTCCACCTACAGCAACCTGCTGACCACACCGTCCAACCTCGACATCATCTTCCGCACCGTGGCCATGGCTTGCGCCGTCACGCTGGCCTCCGTGTTGCTGGCCTACCCGCTGGCCTGCTACATGGCCCGCTACGCGCGCGGCCGCACGCGCGCCCTGCTGTACCTGGCCGTGATGGTGCCGCTGTGGTCGAGCTACCTGGTGCGGGTGTACGCCTGGCGCCTGATCCTGGCCAAGGAAGGCATCGTCAGCTGGGTGGCCGGGCAGCTGCACCTGGGCTGGCTGCTCGATGCCGTGCTGGCCATGCCGGTGCTGGGCGGACCTGCATTGTCCACTTCCTACCTGGGCATGTTCGTCGTGTTCACCTACGTCTGGTTGCCCTATATGATCCTGCCTATCCAGGCGGCGCTGGAGCGGGTGCCGGAAAACCTGCTGCAGGCGTCCAGCGACCTGGGGGCGCGGCCGTCGCAGACCTTCTTCAAGGTGCTGCTGCCGTTGTCGCTGCCGGGCGTGGTGGCCGGCTCCATCTTCACCTTCTCGCTCACGCTGGGCGACTACATCATCCCCGGCATCGTCGGCGCGCCCGGCTATTTCATCGGCCAGATGGTGTACGTCCAGCAGGGCACGGCGGGCAATATCCCGCTGGCGGCCGCCTTCTCCGTGGTGCCGGTGGTGCTCATTTCCGTCTATCTGGTACTGGCCAAGCGCCTGGGAGCGTTCGATGCACTCTGACCGCAAGGCGCCGCTGGCGCTCAAATGCATGGCCGCACTGGCCATCGCCTTCCTGCACCTGCCGCTGCTGCTGATCGCCCTGTATGCGTTCACCACCGACGACAAGACCTTCCAGTTCCCGCCGCCCGGATTGACGCTGCACTGGTTCCACGTACTGATGCAGCGCGACGACATCTGGCAGGCGCTGGGGCTGTCCCTGCGCATCGCCGCCCTGTCCACGCTGGCGGCGATGGTGCTGGGCAGCCTGGCCGCCGGCGCCATGCACCTGGAGCGCTTTCCCGGCAAGAGCGGCTTTACCGTACTGCTGGTGCTGCCCATCGCCTTGCCCGGCATCGTCACCGGTATCGCCCTGCTGGCCTCGATCAAACTGCTGGAGCTGACGCCATCGCTGTGGACGGTGGTGCTGGGCCACGTTACGTTCTGCATCGTCACCATCTACAACAACGTGTATGCCCGGCTCAAGCGCACCCCGGCCAGCCAGATCGAAGCGTCGATGGACCTGGGGGCCGACGGCTTCCAGACCTTCCGCCACGTGGTGCTGCCCAACCTGGCCACGGCGCTGCTGGCCGGCGCCATGCTGTCGTTCGCCCTGTCGTTCGACGAGGTAATCGTCACCATCTTCACGGCCGGCGACCAGGTCACGCTGCCGGTCTGGTTCATGAACGAATTGTTCCGTCCGCGCGACCGGCCCGTCACCAACGTGGTCGCGCTAATGGTCATCTGCGTCACGGCGCTGCCGATACTGGGCGCCTACTACCTCACACGCGACATGGAAGGCTCGGCAGGCGGCGCCCGATAAGCGTCTTTTTCAGACTGAACACCCCCTCATAACAGGACAGGAGAGACATGGAATCGATCACCTTGCACCAGCAGTTGTTCATCGACGGTCAATTCATCACCGGCGAAGGCGAACTGGAAGACATCATCAATCCGGCCACCGGCAAGAGCATCGTCCACATGCACGAGGCGTCGCCGGAACAGGTGACGCTGGCGGTGGAAGCGGCGCAGCGCGCCTTTCCGGCCTGGGCCAAAAAGGTGCCGCGCGAGCGGGCCGCCATGCTGCTGGCCCTGGCCGACAAGATCGAGCAGAACGGCCCCCTGCTGGCGCGGCTGGAATCGCTCAATTGCGGCAAGCCTTACCTGGCCGTGCTGAACGACGAAATCCCGGCCATCGCCGACGTGTTCCGCTTCTTCGCCAGCGCCATCCGCAACATGCACGGCTCCGTCGCGGGCGAATACCTGGCCGGCCATACCAGCATGATACGGCGCGACCCGCTGGGCGTGGTCGCCTCCATCGCGCCGTGGAACTATCCGCTGATGATGGCGGCCTGGAAACTGGGCCCGGCGCTGGCAGCCGGCAACACCTGCGTGCTCAAGCCGTCCGAGCAAACCCCGCTCACCACGCTGCAACTGGCCCAGTACATGGCCGAGATCTTCCCGCCGGGCGTCGTCAACGTGGTGCTGGGCCGGGGCCAGACGGTCGGCGTGCCGCTGATTACGCAGCCGCAGGTGCGCATGATTTCCGTCACGGGCGACGTTTCGACCGGCCAGCGCATCCTGGAAAGCGCCTCGAACGGCATGAAACGCACCCATTTGGAATTGGGCGGCAAGGCGCCCGTCATCATCTTCAAGGATGCCGACATCGCTTCTGCCATTGAAGGGCTGCGCACCTTCGGCTATTACAACGCTGGCCAGGACTGCACGGCAGCCTGCCGCCTGTATGTGGAAAAGAAGATCTACGACCGCTTCGTGGCCGATTTTTCAGCCGCCGTCGCCACCATCAGGGCCGGCGGGCCGGACGACCCCGGCGTGGAAATGGGGCCGCTGATCAGCGAGCGTCAGCGGGGCCGCGTGGCCAGCTTCGTGCAGCGCGCCGCCGACAGCGACCACATGGAGGTGACCTGCGGCGGCCATGCGCTGGACCGGGAAGGCTTCTTCTATGCCCCCACCGTGATCGCCCATGCGCGCCAGACCGATGAAATCGTGCGGCGCGAAGTGTTCGGGCCCGTGGTGTCCATCACCCCGTTCAACGGCGTGGACGAGGCGATCGAACTGGCCAACGATTCGGACTTCGGCCTGGCCTCCTCGGTCTGGACGCCGGACATATCGAAGGCGATGCGCGTCACCTCCGAACTGCAGTACGGCTGCACCTGGGTCAACACCCACTTCACGCTGGTGAGCGAGATGCCGCACGGGGGCGTCAAGAAGTCCGGCTACGGCAAGGACATGTCAGGCTATTCGCTGGACGACTACAGCCTGGTACGGCACGTCATGATCAAGCACTGAACCAAAGGGGCGGCGTGCGGACGCCGCCCCGCATCACCCGGCATGGCAGACCACTTTGAGAGCGAGCAATCGGATGAAGATCACGGATAACATCAAGCTGGTGGACGACAGCGAACAGTTGCGGGCGTTAGGCTACAGCTCCAATTTCGACCGCACCATGAGCAAGTGGGAGAATTTCTCGCTCGGCTTCACCTACCTCTCGCCCGTGGTGGGCGTCTACACCGTGTTCGCCTACGCGCTGGCTGCCGGCGGCCCGCCCATGTTCTGGAGCTACCTGCTGATCGGCCTGTGCCAGCTGATGGTATGCCTGGTGTTCGGCGAGATCGTGTCGCAGTTCCCCATCTCAGGCGGCCTGTACCCATGGGCGCGGCGGCTGGTGGGCAAGCGCTGGGCGTGGATGGCGGGCTGGGTCTACGCCTGCGCGCTGTGCACCACCATCGCCGCCGTAGCCACGGGCGCGGCGCCCTTCCTCAGCCAGGCGCTGGGCATGGAGCCGGGCCCGGTCATCAACACCGTGGTGGCCATCGCCATGATCGTGCTGACCACCGCGCTTAACCTGAGCGGCACCCGATTGCTGGCGCGCGTAGCCATGTTCGGCTTTATCTGCGAGCTGATCGGCGCCATCCTGGTCGGCGGCTACCTGCTGCTGTTCGCCCGTCACCAGCCATGGGGCGCCGTGTTCGACACCCACGGCGTGCAGGCCAACGGCAGCTACCTGTGGGCCTTTGCCGCCGCCGCAGTGGGCGGCATGTTCTGCTACTACGGCTTCGAAGCGTGCGCCGACGTGGCCGAAGAAACCCCGAACCCCGGCGAAATGATCCCCAAGGCGATGCGCATGACGATCTACGTGGGCGGCGCCTCGGCCATCTTCGTCTGCCTGGCGCTGGTACTGGCCGTGCCCGACATGGCGCAGGTCCTGAGCGGCAAGGACAAGGACCCGGTGGCCACCATCCTGCGCAGCGCCATGGGCGAGATGGGCTTCCGCGCCGTGCTGGCCGTGGTGCTGGTATCGTTCATTTCCTGCCTGCTCAGCCTCCAGGCCGCGGCCAGCCGCCTGCTGTTCGCCTATGGCCGCGACCAGATGATCATCGGCAGCCGCTACCTGAGCAAGCTGTCCGCCAAGACCCGGGTGCCGGTGGTGGCGCTGCTCGTTTCCAGCCTGGTGCCGGCTGCCCTGGCCCTGTGCGGGCTGTGGCTGGCGGACGCCGTCAGCACTATCATCAGCTTCGCGGCGGTGGGTATCTACCTGGCGTTCCAGATGCTGGTACTGGCCGCGCTGATCGCACGCTGGAAAGGCTGGCGCCCCGCCGGCGCCTTCACGCTGGGCCGCTGGGGCTGGGTGGTCAACGTGGCGGCACTGGGCTACGGCGTGCTGGCCATTGTCGATATGGTGTGGCCGCGCAGCCCGGGCGATCCCTGGTTCAGCAACTACGGCATGATCATCAGCACGGCCGCCGTAGTGGGCCTGGGCCTGCTCTACATGCTGACGGCGCGGCCGTACGACCATGGCACGTCGCCATCGGGCGATGCGCATCTGCTGCACCTGGACGACTGATCGAGTGGGCGAGCGGGCACGCTCAGGCTGACGGTGGCGCCGGCCGCCAGCGCTTGAGCAGCAAGGCGTTGCTCACCACCGTCACGCTGGAGAACGCCATCGCGGCGCCGGCGATCATGGGGTTGAGCAGGCCGAATGCGGCCAGCGGCACCCCCACGATATTGAAGATGAATGCCCAGAACAGGTTCTGGCGAATCTTGCTGTAGGTACGGCGCGAGATGTCGATGGCATCCACCAGCAGGCGCGGATCGCCCCGCATCAGCGTCACGCCGGCCGTCTGCATAGCCACGTCGGTGCCGCTGCCCATGGCCACGCCGATGTCGGCCGCCGCCAGCGCGGGCGCATCGTTGATGCCGTCCCCCACCATGGCCACCCGCTGGCCGGCCTTGCGCAACTCCGCGATGACCGTGCCCTTGGCCTGCGGCAGAACCTGGGCATGCACTTCGTCGATACCCAGCTCACGGCCGATATGGTCGGCCGCCCCCTGGTTGTCGCCGGTCAGCATCACGGTGCGTACGCCCAGCGCATGCAGCCGGTCCACGGCCTGCCGGCTTTCCGGCTTGACGGCGTCGCCAAAGGCCAGCATGCCGATCAGCGCGGGCGATTGCCCGAGCTGCGCCAGCCAGGACACCGTGGCGCCGCCCTGCTCCTGCTCGCGCGCCTGCGCGCGCAAGGCATCGACGCTGATGCCATGCTGGGCCATCATGCGCTCGTTCCCCAGGGCCAGCGGCTGCCCATCCACCTGCGCCGTCACGCCATAGCCGGGCACCGCTTTCATATCCAGCACCGCCACCGCGGTGATGTTTTCGGCCTGGGCGGCATCGCGCATGGCCCGCGCCAACGGGTGTTCGCTGCCCTGCTGGACGGCCGCCGCCAGCGCCAGCAGCCGCTTGTTATCGCCATCGGCGGCGACATGGGCCGCCAATCGCGGATGCCCCACTGTCAGCGTCCCCGTCTTGTCGAAGGCCACCACCTGCACCCCGTGCAGCAGTTCCAGCGCTTCGGCGTCCTTGATCAGGATGCCGTGACGGGCCGCCACGCCGGTGCCGGCCATGATGGCGGTCGGCGTCGCCAGGCCCAGCGCACACGGGCAGGCGATCACCAGCACCGCCACCGCGTTGAGGATGGCCGTACTCCAGCCGGCGCCGGCCAGCCACCAGCCGATGCAGGTGACGGCCGCAATGGCGACGATGGCCGGCACGAAAACGGCGCTGACCTGGTCCACCATGCGCTGGATGGGCGCCTTGGCCGCCTGCGCATCCTCCACGGCGCGGATAATGCGCGCCAGCGTCGATTCGGTTCCTACGGCGCTGGTGCGGGCCACGAACACGCCCTCGCCGTTGACGGCGCCGCCGATCACTTTCTCGCCCGGGCCTTTGCTGACGGGCAGGCTCTCGCCGGTCAGCATGGACTCGTCGACGTGGGTGCCGCCTTCCAGGATCACGCCGTCCATCGGAATGCGTTCGCCGGGACGCACTTGCACCTCGTCGCCCACCCGCAGCGCCGCGGCGGGAACTTCGCGCCAGTTGGCGCCGCTGCGCACGCGCGCCGTGTCGGGACGCAGCGCCTGCAGCGCGCGGATGGCCTCCGTGGTCTGGCGCTTGGCGCGCGCTTCGAGCCACTTGCCCAGCCGGACCAGCGTGATGACGACGGCCGCCGCCTCGAAATACAGGTTCATCATGCCGCCCGGCTGGGTCAGCCACAAATACAGGCTCAAGCCGTAGGCGGCCGAGGTGCCAAGCGCCACCAGCAAGTCCATATTGCCCGTGCGCGCCAGCAGCGCCTTCCACGCGGCGCGGTAAAAACGCGCACCTATCCAGAACTGCACCGGCGTGGCGAGCGCCCATTGCAGCCAGGCCGGCAGCATCAGGTGGACGCCGAACAGATTGGCCACCATGGGTGCCAGCAGGGGGATGGTGAACGCGGCCGAGATGGCGATCTGCCACGGTTCCGGCAGCTGGCGCGATGCGGCTGCCGGCGCACCGGGCGCATCGGCGGGGCTGGCTTCATAGCCGGCCTTGACCACCGCCGCGGCCAACCGCGCGACATCGGCTTCGTCGCCGGCCACTGTCACGCTGGCCCGTTCCGTGGCCAGGTTGACGGTGGCCGACAGTACGCCCGGCACTGCCGACAAGGCTTTTTCCACGCGGCCGGCGCAGGAAGCACACGTCATCCCGCCGATGGCCAGCGTGTATTCATGGGTAGGAACGTCATAGCCGGCCTTGCGCACCGCGCCGGCCAGGGTGGCAGCGGACATGCCGGCATCGCCCGTCACGCGGGCCGTTTCATTGGCCAGGTTGACGGACACGCTGTGCACGCCAGGCGCGGCGCCCAGCGCCTTTTCCACCCGCCCCGCGCACGAGGCGCACGTCATGCCCGCGATGGGCAGGTCCAGTTCCTTGAGACTGACAGCACTCATTACTTACTCCGGTAGCAACACGTGACCTACAGTGTGCACCTTACCACCATAGTAAGGTCAAGTGCCGGCGTCAATCCGCCGGCAACTGACCGGGCGGCCAAACGATGGCCGCCGGCCGGCGCGAGTTAATGATGATGCTCGCTCTGCCCGGCAGCATGCTCACCCTTGCCGCTCAGGGCGGGGATGCCGGCGGGCGCGTAATACCACTGCAGCGCCCCGAAGCCCAGCACGGCAGCCAGCAGCACCACGGCCAGCGGACGCCATGCGCTGCGGATCGCCTCGCCCGCCGTACCACGCTTGCGGCCCGTGACCATGGCCGCCGCCAGGTTCTCGCCATGCAGCCGGCTGCTCAGCACCACGGCCGCCACGTGCACCGCGACCAGCCCCACCATCAGGTTGGCCAGCAGTTCATGGGTCTCTTCCAGTGCGTCGCCGCCCATATCCTGGAACAGCATCCAGCCGGTGGCGACGATGACCAGGGTCAGGCCCAGCATGGCCACGATGGCCAGCGCGCCGGCCGGATTGTGGCCCACGAAGTGCTGCGGCTTGCGCTGCGCGAGGCTGCGCAGGTATGCCATGGCCTTGGCCGGGCCACGCACGAAATCGGTAAACCGCGCATGGCGGGTGCCGACCACGCCCCACAACAGCCGGAACAGCACCAGACCGCCCATGCTGTAGCCTAGTGTCACGTGCAGCAGGCGCAGGCTGTCTTCCTCCGCCGTCAGGTAGGCGCCGGCAAAGCACAGCACCATCAGCCAGTGGAACACGCGTACCGGCGCATCCCATACCAGCACCTTGCCATCCGCCGCGGCGGCGGCAGTGCCCTTCAATTCAGTCATCTTGCTCTCCTTGGTCGATTTGGATCGGGCCACGCCTGATCCGTCATGATAGCGATGATGGTACCGCGACATTAAGCAATTCTTACGCAGCCAAATTAAGTAAGCGCCGTGCTAGACTCGAATCATGCGCCGCTGCGGCGGCATTCAGAGAACAGGCCGCACGGCCAGCCCGGAACATGCCAGAAGACTTGACGCGCGACGATTTGAGCAGTGCCGAAGCCATGCGGCGTCTGCAACAGGACGGTCCGAATGCCCTCCCCGTCTCCCAGCCGCGCAACGCGCTGAACCTGTTGCGCGGAGTGGTATTCGAACCCATGTTCCTGCTGCTGGTCGCCTGCGGCGCCATCTACCTGCTGCTGGGGGACCAGAACGAAGCGTGGATGCTGCTGGGTTTCGTGTTCGTGGTGATGGCCATCTCCTTCGTCCAGCAGCGCCGCACGGAACGTTCGCTGGAAGCCCTGCGCGCCCTTTCCGATCCGGTAGCCACCGTGATGCGCGACGGCCAGATCGGCAAGGTGCCGGCGGCGGCCCTCGTGTGCGGCGACGTCATCCTGATCGCCGAGGGCGACCGGGTCCCGGCCGACCTGTTGCTGCTGGCGGCCACCAACCTGACGGTGGACGAGTCCATGCTGACCGGTGAATCGGTCCCCGTCGCCAAGGTCGCCGCCGCGCCCGGCACACCCGGCATGCAGCCGGTCATTGCCGCACCGGACGCGCCGCAAGCGGTGTGCCAGGCGTATTCCGGCACGCTGGTCACGCAGGGCACGGCGCGCGGGCGCGTGATCGCCACCGGTCCGCGCAGCGCCTTGGGCCGGATCGGCCAATCGCTGGCCAGCATTGGCGCCCAGCCCACGCCGGTGCAGGCGGAAACGGCGCGCGTGGTCAAGCAGGTGGCCATTGCCGGCCTGGCCCTGGCCGTCTGCCTGGCGCTGTTCTACTGGCTGCGCCTGGGCGACTGGCTGCACGGCCTGCTGGCCGGCCTGACGCTGGCCATGGCCATCCTGCCGGAAGAGCTGCCCGTCGTGCTGACCATCTTCCTGGGCCTGGGCGCATGGCGGCTGGCCCGCGAAAAGGTCCTGGCGCGCAGCATCCCCGCCATCGAGCTGCTGGGCGCGACCACCGTGCTGTGCGTCGACAAGACCGGCACGCTGACCATGAACCACATGCAGCTGCGCGCCCTGTGGTGCGACGACGCCGCCTACGACACGGTGACCGACGCCGCCTTGCCGCTGCAGGAGGAACTGCACGGCGTACTGGAATATGCCGTGCTGGCCAGCCACCGCCGCGCCTTCGACCCGATGGAAACGGCCATCGCGGCGGCCGGCCAGCAACTGCTGGCCAATACCGAACACCTGCATGACGACTGGACGCTGGTGGACGACTATCCGCTGTCGCCCGAAATGCTGGCCATGTCGCGCGTCTGGCAGTCGCCCGACCATCGCGCCCTGCTGATTGCGGCCAAGGGCGCGCCGGAAGCGATCATGGACCTGTGCCACCTTTCCCCGGAGCGCTGCGCCGCCATTGCGCGCCAGGTGGCGGCCATGGCCAACGACGGCTTGCGCGTGCTGGGCGTGGCCCGCGCCGAATTTACCACGCCCGTCGCCGCGCCAGGCCTGCCGGACAAGCAGCACGATTTCGATTTCGAGTTCCTGGGCCTGGTGGCGCTGGAAGATCCCGTACGCGCCGACGTGCCCGAGGCGATCGCGCAATGCCGCCGCGCCGGCATGCGGGTGGTGATGATTACGGGCGACCATCCGTCCACGGCCCGCTCCATCGCGCGCCAGGCCGGCCTGACGGCCGACGGCGCCCCCATCACCGGCGCCGAACTGGAAACCATGGACGATGCAGCCCTGGCCGCGCGCCTGGCCGACACCCACATCTTTTGCCGCGTCCAGCCGGCCCAGAAGCTGCGGCTGGTGCAAGCCTTCCGCGCGCGCGGCGACGTGGTGGCCATGACGGGCGACGGCGTCAACGACGCACCGGCCCTGAAGGCGGCCGATATCGGCGTCGCCATGGGCGTACGCGGCACGGACGTGGCGCGCGAAGCGGCCGCGCTGGTGCTGCTGAACGACGATTTTGCCTCGCTGGTCACCGCCGTGCGCCACGGACGGCGCGTGTTTGCCAACCTGCGCAAGGCCATTGCCTTCATCGTGGCGGTGCATGTGCCCATCGTGGGGCTGTCGTTCTTCCCCGTGCTGTTTGGCTGGCCGGCGCTGCTGATGCCGGTGCATATCCTGTTCCTGCAGCTGATCATAGACCCGGCCTGCTCGGTCGTCTTTGAAGCCGAAGCGATCGAACCGCGCGCCATGCACGCACCACCCCGCGCGGCCGGGGCACGCCTGTTCGACCGGGAAGTGCTGCTGCGGGGATTGATACAGGGCGCCGGCCTGCTCGCCATCCTGCTGGCCCTGAACCTGGCGCTGCGCGCCGCCGGGGCCGCCGATCCGCTGGCGCGCGCGCTCACCTTCGTCACGCTGGTGTGCGCTAACCTGGGGCTGATCTACGCCAACCGGACGTGGTCCGGCAACGGCTGGAACAAGACCGGCGCCGTCAACCACGCCTACCGGTGGAGCAGCACCGCTACCCTGGCGCTGCTGGCACTGGTTCTTGGCGTGCCGCAGGTGCGCACCCTGTTCGGATTCACACTGCCCACCTGGCCGTTGCTGACGATGGCGGTCGGGGTGGGCCTGGTCAGCACCTTGTGGTTTGAGGCCTGCAAGAAGATGCTGAACGGACGGCGGGCGGCGTCAAACGGTCAATGGGACAGGTCAATGCCGTAAAGGGCAAAGCCCTTGCCGCTGCCGTCGTCGGCCAGCAACTGCCTTATGTTGGTCAACCCCGCCTCGCGCGCCAGCGCCACCATGCCAGGCGCCGTGTGAAAGACCACCGGCCCTTGATGCACCACTTTCGCAAAATGCCAGCTGCGCGCCGAACCATGGGCGGCGCGGGTCAGGCTGTGCGTGGCGCGTATATAGGCGATCAATACGTCCCGGCTGGCGTCCGGCGCGGCCAGTATGGTCTTGCTGCCGTCCAGGCCTGGAAATGCTCCGCCGCCATTGGCGCGGAAGCTGTTGGTGGCTACCACGAAGGACTGCTCCGCCGCCACCGGAGCGCCCCGGTAGCGCAGGTCCACAATGCGCTGGCCCACAGGGCGGGTCACGTCGATCTCATAGTGCACGTCCGGACTGGTAAGCATGTCGAAATTGAAGCCGGCGAAAGCCGTATCGACCAGTTCCTGCGGCGTGCTCACGGCAGGATCGATGCGGCGGAAGCGGCCGGCCCCCTTTTCCAGCCAGGCCCGCAGTTCCGCGCCCGTCACCTTGACCGCGTACAGGGCGTTCGGGTACAGGTACAGGTCCGCCGCGTTATTGAGCGCCACCGGGCCGGGCTTGACGTCGGTGTAATCGCCCACCCCGGCCGCCCCGGTCTTGAACGGCGAGGCCATGGACAGCACGGGCAGGCCGGCGTATTGCGGCAGGTTGGCCTGCACGTAGCGGCGCACGTATTCCGTCTGGGCGCGGTTCACCAGTTCGATCGCGCCGGGGTCACCCACGTCGGCGAAATAGCTGGCCATGCGAAAGTCGCTGCTGCCCAGCGGCGTTTGCACGTAGGCTATCGTGGCCGCGTGCTCGTCCGCCACCAGCGCGGCGATGGCCGGATCGGGCGCGACGAAGCTGCGGTCCGCATGCTGGATGCTGCGCGCTTCCACCGTGGTGCGCTCCTTGTCCACCAGCCAGCGATGGCCGTCGTAGCGCAGGTGCAGGCCGATCACGCCCAGGTATTTGCCCCACAGGCTGGCCATCACGGTCGGCACGCCGTGGACGGTGCCGCGCACCTTGTCCACGCCGGGCAGGTTGAAGGCCGGGGCGGTGCTGGCGGCATCCGGGAAGGTCTGGTGCGCGTGGCCGATCAGCATCGCGTCCACGCCGGGCGCCTGGGCCAGGTACAGGCCGGCGTTCTCCATGGCTGGCGTATAGTGCGCCCCGTCGATGCCGCCGTGGGCGATGGCCACCACCAGGTCGGCGCCTTCGGCCCGCATCCTCGGTATGTATTTTTGTGCCGTTTCGCGTACGCCTTCCGTGTAGACCTTGCCCTCCAGCGCGCCCTTGTCCCAGTCCAGGATGGCCGGCGGGGTCAAGCCGATGATGCCGATCCGGATCGTGGTCCGTAACGGCTTGCCGTCCGGCCCCGTGGCGCTGACCTGTTTTTCCAGAATCCGGTAAGGAGCGAACAGGGGCTGGTGCGTGCGCGCGCTGTACACATTGGCCAGCACCAGCGGGAAATGGGGGCCGACGCAGCGGGGCGCGGCCGGGTCCACCCCGTCCACCTGGAACGCGCTGCCTGTGACCCGGCTCAGGTAGGCCAGGCCGTAATTGAACTCGTGGTTGCCGATGCCGCCGCCCTCCACGCCCAGCGCGTCGAGCGCACGGTAGATGGCCAGCGCCCGGTCGCAGGGCGGCGGCGCCACCAGCGCCTGGTAGTCGGCCAGCGCCGTGCCCTGGATCGCGTCGCCATTGTCGAGCAGCAGCGTGTTGGGGAATTCGGCGCGAGCCTGGCGGATCAGGGTGGCCGTGCGTTCCAGGCCGATGGCCGGTTCCGGCTTGAGCTTGTAATAATCGTAACTGAGCACGGTCGCGTGCAGGTCCGTCGTCTCCAGTACGGCCAGGGTGGCGGTGCTGCCGGCCGGCGGTGCGGCGCCGTCCGCAGCCAACACCGCCGCACAGGACAGCAACAATGGCAGGGATAGTACAGACAAGGAGACTTTGTGGTGCATGGGCGGCTGGCTCGTATGATTTTCGCAATATCGGCCGCATGATACGCCCGCCACGGGCACCGGTCTAGCGCCCGTGCCACGTCTATGGACCAGGGCGGCCCCCGCTAGGGTATAATCTCAGGTTTGATTTCAGCCTAGAAAAGATCCAATATGGAAGCCGAACGCATCAACGCCCTCTCCGCCCTGCTCGCCGATCTCACGACGCGCGAAGCCGAACTTCGGAGGTATCTTTGACTTCGATAAAAAGTCAGAGAAACTAGAGCAAGTCAACGAAGAACTGGAAGACCCCACGGTCTGGAACGATCCCAAGCGCGCCCAGGACCTGGGTAAAGAGAAGAAGTCGCTGGAATCGGTGGTGTTCGCCCTCACCAAGGCCCACGCCGACCTGGCCGACATGAACGACCTGTTCGCCATGGCCAAGGAAGAAAACGACGACGACACGCTGGAAGCGGTCATCGGCGATACCGAGGAAATCCGCAAGGTCATCGAAGGCATGGAGTTCCGCCGGATGTTCAACAATCCGATGGACCCGAACAACTGCTTCATCGACATCCAGGCCGGCGCCGGCGGTACCGAAGCCCAGGACTGGGCCTCGATGCTGCTGCGCCAGTACCTGCGCTATTGCGAACGCAAGGGCTTCAAGGTCGAGATCATGGAACAGTCCGACGGCGAGGTAGCCGGCATCAAGACCGCCACCCTGAAGGTGGAAGGCGAATACGCCTACGGCCACCTGCGCACGGAAACGGGCGTGCACCGCCTGGTGCGCAAGTCGCCGTTCGACTCGGCCAACGGCCGCCATACCTCGTTTACGTCGCTGTTTGTGTACCCTGAGGTGGACGATTCGATCGACATCGAAGTCAATCCGGCCGACCTGCGCGTCGATACCTACCGCGCATCCGGCGCCGGCGGTCAGCACATCAACAAGACCGACTCCGCCGTCCGCCTGACCCACCTGCCGACCGGGATCGTGGTGCAGTGCCAGAACGACCGCTCGCAGCACCGCAACCGCGCCGAAGCGATGGAAATGCTGAAGGCCAAGCTGTACGAACAGGAACTGCGCAAGCGCATGAGCGAGCAGCAGAAACTGGAAGACTCCAAGACCGACGTGGGCTGGGGCCACCAGATCCGTTCCTACGTGCTGGACCAGTCCCGCATCAAGGACCTGCGCACCAACTTCGAAACCGGCAACACCAAGGGTGTGCTGGACGGCGACCTGGACGAGTTCATCTCGGCCTCCCTCAAGCAAGGCGTATAAAGCATGGCAAATCAGCAGCGCGCATTCATCTTCGACATGGATGGCACGATCGTCGACAATATGGCCTTCCACACCCAGTCGTGGATCGCCTTTTTCGAACGCCGTGGCCACCAGATCGATGCGGACGAATTCTTCCGCGCCACCGCCGGCCGCCAGGGGCACGAGATCATGCGCCACTACCTGGGCGATCACCTGACGAAGGAAGAAAGCGCGCTGCTCGATTTTGAAAAAGAGTCGCTGTACCGCGAACTGTACGCACCGCACCTGGCCACCGTGCCCGGCTTCGACCAGTTCATCGCCGCCGCCAAGAGTCGCAGCGTGGCGCTGGCCGTGGCCACGGCCGCGCCCAACGACAACATCACCTTCACGCTCGACGGGCTGGCTCTGCGCAGCCACTTCAAGGCCGTGGTGGGCGCCGCCGACGTGGCGCGCGGCAAACCGAACCCGGACGTGTTCCTGCTGGCGGCCGAGCGCAGCGGCGCCCTGCCCGCGCACAGCATCGTGTTCGAAGATGCGCCGCTGGGTGTGGAAGCGGCGCGCCGCGCCGGCATGCGCGCCGTGGCGCTGACCACCACGCTGCCCGCCGAAGCCTTTGCCGAATTCGACAACGTGATCTGCATCGCGCGCGACTTCAGCGAGCTCGATATCGAGCAGCTGTTTGCCGCCGCACCGGCAGCCACCGCAATCTAAATACATCAATCTACGAGAACAACATGACTACGGATCTTCAAGAACAAGCAGCCGCCCCGGACGAAAACAAGATCATCGCCGAGCGCCGCGTCAAGCTGGCCGCCCTGCGCGAACAGGGCGTCGCCTTCCCCAACGACTTCAAGCCCGAGCACAAGGCTGCCGACCTGCACGAGCAGTACGGCCAGAAGTCGCGTGAGGAGCTGGAAGCCAATCCCGTCACCGTGGTGCTGGCCGGCCGCATGATGCTCAAGCGCGAAGCGGGCAAGAAGGCCGCCTTTGCCACCCTGCAGGACGCCTCGGGCCCGCGCGCCGACGGCCGCATCCAGATCTACGCCACGCTGGACCTGACGGGCGAAGCGGCCATGGCCGCCCTGCACCACTACGACCTGGGCGACATCCTGGGCGTGGTCGGCACCCTGTTCAAGACCAAGACCGACGAACTGACCATCAAGGTTTCCGAGCTGCGCCTGATCACCAAGTCGCTGCGTCCGCTGCCCGACAAGTTCCACGGCCTGGCCGACCAGGAAACCAAGTACCGCCAGCGCTACGTGGACCTGATCATGAACGAAGAGACGCGCCGCACCTTCAAGGCCCGTACCGCCGCCATCTCGTCGATCCGCCGCTTCATGGACAAGAACGGCTTCATGGAAGTGGAAACGCCGATGCTGCACACCATTCCCGGCGGCGCGGCGGCCAAGCCATTCATCACCCACCACAACGCGCTGGACATGCAAATGTACCTGCGTATCGCGCCCGAGCTGTACCTGAAGCGCCTGGTGGTGGGCGGCTTTGACCGCGTGTTCGAGATCAACCGCAACTTCCGCAACGAAGGCGTATCGATCCGTCACAATCCTGAATTCACGATGATGGAGTTCTACGCGGCCTACACCGACTACAAGTGGCTGATGGACTTCACGGAAGCGGTCATCCGCCAGGCCGCCATCGACGCCCACGGCACCGCCACCCTGACCTACGGCGGCCGCGAGCTGGACCTGGCCAAGCCGTTCCACCGCCTGACCATCGTTGGCGCGATCAACAAGTACGCACCGCACTACACCAACGAGCAGCTGCACGACGCCGCCTTCATCACGGCCGAACTGGCCAAGTTCGGCGTCAAGCCGCACGCCCACTCGGGCCTGGGTGCGCTGCAACTGGCGCTGTTTGAAGAGACGGCTGAATCGCAGCTGTGGGAGCCGACCTACATCATCGACTACCCGGTCGAAGTGTCGCCGCTGGCGCGCGCCTCGGACACCGTGCCCGGCATCACCGAGCGCTTCGAGCTGTTCATGGTCGGCCGCGAGATCGCCAACGGTTTCTCGGAGCTGAACGATGCGGAAGACCAGTCGGCCCGCTTCCTGGCCCAGGTAGCGGCCAAGGACGCCGGCGACGAAGAAGCCATGTTCTACGACGCCGACTACATCCGCGCGCTGGAATACGGCATGCCGCCAGCCGGTGGTTGCGGCATCGGCATCGACCGTCTGATGATGATCATCACCGACTCGCCCAACATCCGCGACGTGCTGCTGTTCCCGCACCTGCGCCGCGAAGAGTAATCGCAGCGTCATCCCAAAAGAAGAGCCGCCCGATCGCAAGATCGGGCGGCTTTTTCGCAGAAATGGCAGAAATGGGGACGCAGAAATGGGGACGTACCCCATTCTTTGGAAAAGCGGAAAAGGGGTACGTCCCCATTTTTCCATCCCCATTCGCAGAAATGGGGACGTACCCCATTATTGAGTTACTGGATCACGCGGTAGCAGGGGGTGTAGTGCTTGCCCGCCAGCTTCATGCGGTGCTGCGCGACGAACGATGCCAGCAGCGCGTCCATCGGCCCCATGATGGAGGCGTCGCCGTGGATTTCGAAGTGGCCGTGCTTTTCGATCGCGCGGATGCCTTCGTCTTTCACGTTGCCCGCCACCACGCCGGAGAAGGCGCGCCGCAGGTTGGCCGCCAGCAGGTGCACTTCCTGGTTCTTGTGCAGGCTCAGGTTGCGCATGTTCTCGTGCGTGGGCGCGAACGGCTTCTGGAACTCGTGGTCGATCTTCAGCAGCCAGTTGTAATAGTAGGCGTCGCTGCGCGATTTGCGGAATTCGCGCACCTGCTTGATCCCGGCCTGCATCTCGCGCGCCACCAGTTCCGGATCGTCGATGATGATCTTGTAGCGTTGCTGCGCTTCCGGCCCCAGCGTGTCGTGGATGAACTGGTTGATCTGCACGAAGTACTCGCGCGACGTTTCCGGCCCCGTGAATATCAGCGGGAACGGGATCTCCGCATTGTCCGGATGGAGCAGGATGCCCAGGATGTAGAGGATCTCCTCGGCCGTGCCGGCGCCGCCAGGGAACACGACGATGCCATGACCCGTGCGCACGAACGCTTCCAGCCGCTTTTCGATGTCCGGCATGATGACCAGCGCGTTGACGATGGGGTTGGGCGATTCGGCGGCGATGATGCCCGGCTCGGAGATGCCCAGGTAACGGCCCGTGTCCATGCGCTGCTTGGCGTGGCCGATGGTGGCGCCCTTCATCGGGCCCTTCATCGCGCCCGGCCCGCAGCCGGTGCAGATATCGAGCCCGCGCAGGCCCATCTGGTAGCCCACCTCTTTCGAGTAGTTGTACTCGGCGCGGTTGATCGAGTGGCCGCCCCAGCACACCACCAGGTTGGGATTGATCTGCGGCTTGAGGATGCCGGCATTGCGCAGGATGTGGAACACCGCGTCCGTAATGCCTTCGGTGCTGTCAAGATTGAATTCGGGGTTGTCCGTCACCTCGTTGCTGACGAAGATAATATCGCGCAGCACGGCAAACAGGTGCTCGTGTATGCCCTTGACCATTTTGCCGTCGACGAAGGCGATCGCCGGCGCGCCCTTGATATCGAGCTTGATGCCGCGTTCGCGCTGGATGATGCTGATGTCGAACGACGTGTAACGCTCCAGCAGTTCCTTTCCATCGTCGATCGTGCTGCCGCAATTGAGCACGGCCAGTGCGCAGTTGCGGAAGATGTTATAGAGGCCGCCCTGGCTGGTGTCGAGCAGCTTGTTTACTTCGGCCTTGGACAGTACTTCCAGCTGTCCTTCAGGCGCGATCAGGGTATCGACAACGTCATGTTCCATGATACAAAAATCCTTATTCAGATTCGCTGCAACGTGATGGCTTGCAGTGCCAATATACGACAACTCGGCCCGTTTGGGGCCGGAGATTGCAGGGCGCCGCCGCGGTGCGGCGCCGCGGATATTATTAGCACAAAAGACATTTTTTCGCTGGCGACTATTCAAAAGGTGCGCCGCGACTGATTTGTAGATTAAAATGCCGCACCCGGAAGACCGGTGTGGATCGTTGCGCCCATAGGCTTACCCAGCCAGGATGTGGCTTCCCACCCATTTTATCGACCATAATAATTTTTAGGAGAAACCGCATGAGCGGTGCTACCACCCCTAACCAGGAAGTCGCTGTCCCCGAGTTCAAACAGATCATGGGACACCCAGCTCCGCTTTGGATGTTGTTCATGACCGAGTTCTGGGAGCGTTTCGCTTTCTACGGCATACGTTGGGCCCTGGTGCTCTACATCGTCGCCCAGTTCTTCAACGGCGATGCGGCCGGCGAATCGTCCGCCAACCTGACCTACGGTTCCTATCTGGCCCTCGTGTATGCGGGCGCCCTGTTCGGCGGCTACGTGGCCGACCGCGTGCTGGGCTACCAGCGTTCCATCATCGTCGGCGCCATCTTCATGGCCGCAGGCCTGTTCATGATCGCGCTGCCCGACCCGAACATCTTCAAGTTCGGCCTGGCCACCATCATCGTCGGCAACGGCATGTTCAAGCCGAACATCTCGACCATGGTCGGCAAACTGTACTCGCTGGCCGATACGCGCCGCGATTCGGGCTTCACCATTTTCTACATGGGCATCAACTCCGGCGCGCTGATCGCACCGGTGCTGACCGAGTTCCTGGCCACCAAAATCTTCGGCACCGGCGGCATGCCGGCCTATAAGGTGGTGTTCATCTCCGCCGGCGTGGGCATGCTGATCAGCCTTTTCTGGTTCAGCATCGGCCGCCGCGGCCTGAAAGGCATCGGCGCTCCCGAAGCGCAGATGCAGGACCCCAAGCGCATGCTGTGGGTGGCCCTGGGCGCGCTGTGCGTGATCCCGCTGGTGTACCTGCTGCTGGCCGTTGGCGCCAACCGCCTGCAAGGCGTGCTGTCGGTGTTGTTCATCGGCCTGTCCGTCATGCTGCTGATCGAGGGTATCCGCAACGGCAAGGTGGCGCGCGACAAGGTCATCGCCATGCTGCTAATCTTCTTCTTCAATATCATGTTCTGGATGTTCTTCGAACAGGCCGGCAGCTCGTTCACCTTCCTGGCCGATAAGATCGTCGACCGCATGATGTTCGGCTGGGAGTTCCCGAATGCCTACTTCCAGAGCGTGAACTCGATCGCCATCATCACGCTGGCGCCGATCATCGCCTTCATCTGGGTGGCCATGGGCCGCAAGAACATCAATCCTTCGATCTCGCGCAAGTTCGGCCTGGGCCTGATCTTCAACGGCGTCGCCTTCGGCCTGCTGATGTTCGCCCTGTCGTCGCTGGTCGACGTGCACAACAAGATCCCGTTCTGGACCCTGTTCATGGTCTACGTGATCCAGTCCGTCGGTGAGCTGTGCCTGTCGCCTATCGGCCTGTCGATGGTGACCAAGCTGGCCCCGACCCGCCTGGTGGGCCTGGGCATGGGTGGCTGGTTCCTGTCCACCGGCATCGGCAACAACTTGTCGGGCATCTTCGCCAGCTTCGTCAGCGGCGAAAAAGGCATGTCGGTGTCGTCGGCGCTGGAAGGCTACACCATGGGCTTCTACTCGCTGATGGCCGGCGGCATCCTGCTGTTCCTGATCGCTCCCCTGATCAACAAGCTGATGCACGGCGTCAAATAAGCCGCTACAGAGCTTGAGTACAAGTACGGCGGCCCGCGGGCCGCCGTTTGCTTTTGGGCCGGTGGTTCAGGGTTTGCGCATCGGGTGGCCAGCTAGCCAGTCCTGCAGGACGTCTGCCGCATCGGGCGGCAGGTGCAGGCCCAGCTTGGAGCGCCGCCACAGGATGTCCTGCGCACTGCGCGCCCATTCGTAGCGGCGCAGGTATTCCACTTCCGCCGCATACAGGCCGGCGACGATTTCCTCGCCCATGGCGCCGGGCGCCTCCGTCCCGGCCAGCAGCGTGTGCATGCGGGTGCCGTAGGCGCGGGCATAGCGCGCCACCAGTTGGGACGGCAGCCAGCCGTAGTGCAACTGCTGTTCGCGCAGCCAATCCGCGAATTCAAGCACGGAGCGGCTCTGGGGCGCGGCGCCGAACAGATCGCCGCCCGGCAGGCAGGCGCCCGCCGTCCAGCCGCCATGCCGGTTGTCGAGCGCGCGCGCGATCAGGTCCACGGCCTCCTCGGCCAGCTTGCGGAAGGTGGTGATCTTGCCGCCGAAAACGCTCAGCAGCGGTGCGCCGTCCTGCTCCACCTCCAGCCGGTAATCGCGCGTGACGGCCTTGGCGTCGGCCGCCTCGTCCTCCACCAGCGGGCGCACGCCGGAATAGCTCCACACCACGTCGGCCGGTACCACCGGCGCGGCAAAGTAATAGCTGGCCAGTTCGCACAGGTAGCCGATTTCTTCCTGCGTGATGGCCACCTGGCCGGGATCGCCCTGGTAATCGAGGTCGGTGGTGCCGATCAGCGTGAAGTCCTGCTCGTAGGGGATGGCGAACACGATGCGCCCGTCCGGATGCTGGAAGATATAGGCGTATTCGTGCTCGAACATGCGCGGCACGACGATATGGCTGCCCTTGATCAGGCGCAGCGGGCGCGGTTCCGCCTGCGGTACGGCCGCCTGCAGGAACGCTGCCGTCCAGGGCCCGGCCGCGTTGACCAGGCAGCGGGCGTTGATCCGGATGCTGCCGCAATCGACCTTGTCCAGCATGGCCTGCCAGCGCCCGCCCTCGCGTTTGGCCGACAGGCAGCTGGTGCGGGTCAGCACGGTGGCGCCCCGCTCGGCCGCGTCGATCGCGTTGAGCACCACCAGCCGCGCATCGTCCACCCAGCCATCGGAATAGACAAAGCCGCGTGTAAAGACAGGCTTGAGCGGCTGGCCGGCCGGATGGCAGCGCAGCGATATGCCGGCCGACGGGGGCAGCAGCTCGCGCCGGGCCAGGCTGTCGTACAGCAGCAGACCGGCCCGTATCATCCACGCCGGCCGCTGGCCCTGCGCGTGCGGCATCACGAAGCGCAGGGGGCGCATGATGTGGGGCGCGCTGCGCAGCAGGACTTCGCGCTCGAGCAGGGCCTTGCGCACCAGGCTGAATTCGTAATACTCCAGGTAGCGCAGGCCGCCGTGTATCAGCTTGGTGGAGGCGGACGACGTGTGCGAAGCCAGGTCGTCCTTCTCGCACAGCACGACCGACAGCCCGCGCCCGGCCGCGTCGCGCGCGATGCCGGCGCCGTTGATGCCGCCGCCCACCACCAGGACGTCGCAATCTATCGTATGCTGCGGTTCGGTCATATCGTCCCCGATACACTTGGGCCATGGGCCGAAGGCCATGGCGCCGGTTGCCGTTCAAACCATTATAAATACACCCGCCGGCCGCCGTCTATCCTGCGTCCGTCCGCACGCCCCGGCCACGGCAGCCGCCGTGGCCACCGGCCTGGCCGCGCGCGCCGTACGCGACGGCGAATCGCGGCGGGCGTGGGCGATTGGTCTATAATCCCCCCCACTTCGCAACCATGAGAATCTTGTCTTGAGTGCTACCCTGCCTGCTGCATCCCAGTTGTTCAAGCGCCGTAACATCGTCCGCGGCCTGATCGCCATCGTCCTCGCCGGCCTCATCGCCGCCGGCCTGCTGGCAGCCTATCTGCTGCTGGCCATCGCGCCCAACCTGCCATCGCTGGACGTGATCACCGACTACCGGCCCAAGATCCCGCTGCGCATCTACACGGCCGACAAGGTACTGATCGGCGAATTCGGCGAGGAGCACCGCGACTTCATCCCCATCAAGGACATGCCGGAGATGATGAAGAAGGCCATCCTGGCCATCGAGGATACGCGCTTTTATGAACACGGCGGTATCGACTGGGTGCGCGCGCTGGGCGCGGCCCGCTCCAACCTGGCCGGCGGCTTCCGCCAGGGCGGCTCCACCATCACCATGCAGGTGGCCCGCAATTTCTTCCTCACGCGCGACAAGGTCATCGGCCGCAAGCTCAACGAAGTCATGCTGGCCTATAAAATCGAAGCGGCGCTCAGCAAGGACCAGATCCTGGAGCTGTACATGAACCAGATCTACCTGGGCCAGCGCTCGTTCGGCTTCGGCAGCGCGGCCCAGGTCTACTACGGCAAGCAGCTCAAGGACCTGAGCATCGCCGAAATGGCCATGCTGGCCGGGCTGCCCAAGAACCCGGCCCACCACAACCCGGCCGTCAATCCCAAGCGCGCCAAGCAGCGCCAGCACGTGGTGCTGAAACGCATGCGCGAACTGGACTACATCACCGAAGCCCAGTACCAGAAGGCCCTGCACGAACCGCTGCGCGTGAACAACCGCGGCCAGGAATTCGACACCCACGCCGAATACGTGGCCGAACTGGCACGCCAGGTGGTCTACGCCAAGTTCAAGGACGAGTCGTACAACAAGGGCATCAGCGTCTACACCACCATCCTCAAGGCCGACCAGGATGCAGCCTACGAATCGGTGCGCCGCAACGTGCTGGCCTACGACCAGCGCCACGGCTACCGCGGCCCGGAAGCGTTCATCGAGCTGCCGGCCGGCGAAGAGGAGCGCGACGACGTCATCGAGGAAGCGCTGCAGAAGCGCCCCGGCAGCGACCGCCTGATCCCGGCCGTGGTGCTGGTCGCGGGCGCAAAGAGCGTCAAGGTGCAGGACCCGTTCGGCCAGGAGATCGACATTGCCGGCGACGGCCTGCGCCTGGCCGCCCCCGCGCTGGCCGCCGGCGCCAAGGACGGCTTCAAGCTGCGCCCCGGCGCCATCGTACGCATCATGCACGGCGAGAAGAACGCCTGGGTCATCACACAGGTGCCGCAGGTGGCGGCCGCCTTCGTGTCGATCGACGCCACCACGGGTGCCTACCACGCGCTGGTGGGCGGTTTCGACTACAACCTGCAGAAGTTCAATCACGTGACGCAGGCATGGCGCCAACCCGGCTCCTCAATCAAGCCCTTCATCTATTCGTCGGCGCTGGAAAAGGGCTTTTCGCCGGCCACCATCATCAACGACGCGCCGCTGGAACTGACCGGCGCCGAGACAGGCAACGAGAGCTGGCGGCCCGGCAATGACGACGGCGTCTACGACGGCCCGATCACCATGCGCACGGCCCTGGCCAAGTCCAAGAACGTGGCCTCGGTGCGCATCCTGCGCAACGTCACGGTCGGCTATGCGCACAACTACCTGGGCAAGTTCGGTTTCGACCTGGGCCGCCAGCCCAAGAACCTGACGCTGGCGCTGGGCACGGGCGCCGTCACCCCGCTGCAGCTGGCCGGGGCCTACGCGGTGTTCGCCAACGGCGGCTACCAGATCGAGCCCTACCTGATCTCGCGCATCGTCGACGGCAACGGCGCCGTGATCTCGGAAACCGCGCCGCCCGCCGGCCTGCAGGAAAACGCGCGCGTGATCGATCCGCGCAACGCCTACGTCACCGACAGCATGCTGCGCGAAGTGACGCGCAGCGGCACCGGCGCCGCGGCGGCCAAGCTGGGACGGCCCGACATCGCCGGCAAGACCGGCACCACCAGCGACGCGGTGGACGGCTGGTTCTCCGGCTATGGCGGCGGCATCGTGGCCGTTTCCTGGATGGGGTTTGACGATCCCAAGTCGCTGGGCGGGCGCGAATTCGGCGCCACGGTGGCGATGCCGATCTGGATGGATTACATGCGCGTGGCGCTGCAACGGCGCCCGCCGCAGGAACATCCGGTGCCGGCCGGCCTGACCCAGCTCGATGGCGAATGGCTGTACGATGAATTCATGGGCGACGCCGCCGTCCACTCGCTCGACATGGGCGACGCGGCGCCGGAGCCCGACGCGCCGGCGGCAGACAGGCCGGCCACCAACTAGGGAAGAATCGGTCGTGAAGGACGCGCCAGCAGCGCGCAAGGCGCCGCGCGGCCTCAGGCCGCGCGCGCCGCCGTCAGGTAGCTGCGCACGAAGCGCACCGTGCTCTCGGCAAACTGGTCGGGCGTGACCTTGGCGGCGCGGTACTTCCAGCGCTTGACGTACCAGTCCTGGAACACGGCCATGCAGTGGGCCGCCAGCAGCGGCGCCACCCCGGGCGGACCCGGCTCGGCGCTGTTGATGATGCCCGTAATGAGCGTCTGCACATACAGTTCCGAATCCTTGGCCATGGCGCGCTGCTCGGGCGGCAGCGCGCGCGAATCCATGTAGACGAAGTAGAACCACGGCTGCAGGATCTCGGACAGGAAGATCGAGGCCCGTATCAGCGCCTCCAGCCGGTCCAGCGGGTCGGTCACGTGGGCGAACATGCGCGGCACTTCCTGGGTCGCGTGGCGCACCACCTCCTCTATCATCTCGGCCAGCTGGTCCTTGCCGCTGATGTAGCCATACAAGCCCCCCATCGACAAGCCCGTCTCGCGGCACAGGTCGCGCAGGTTCATGGCCCGGAAGCCAACCTCGTTGGCCAGGCGGAAGGTGGCGTTGAAGATTTTTTCCAGATTCTCCAGCGCCGGCCGGCGGCGCTTGACCCCGATGCGGTCGGCGTAGCGGTCGAGCAGGAAGGCCCAGATATTGACGCCGTCGAGTGGCGTCATGCGCTGGAACTGCTGAAAAGTGAAGTGGACAGGCAAGGTCGCCCCGAAGATTAAATTCGGGGATGATTATAACGCAGGAAAACAACTGTCCCCGGCCGATTTTCCAATTTTGCGGGCCGCATTCGACCAACGCTAAAAATTAACCTAACGACAATGTTACATTGAAAAAACCGAGCGAGCGCTCGTTTTATTCCCGACGCAGAGCGGGAAGGAACGGTCGCCGCCGGGGTGCGTATGCCGCCGCCACGGCGCAACGTGCGCGGCGCAACGGCCGTCCCTGCCTTTACAACCTTCACGGAGACACCATGAAAAAACGCTTCTGGAAATACCTGTCACTGTTACTGATCGCCCTCACCGCCCTGCCCGCGTCGTCGTGGGCCACCGGCTACACCCAGACCAAATACCCCATCGTGCTGGTGCACGGCCTGTTCGGCTTCGACAGCCTCGGTCCGGTGGACTACTTCTACGGCATCGCCTCCGGCCTGCAAAGCGGCGGCGCCAGGGTCTACATCACCACCGTATCGGCCGCCAACAGCACGGAAGTGCGGGGCGAGCAGCTGCTGACCCAGGTCAAGCAGATCCTGGCCGCCACCGGCGCCACCAAGGTCAACCTGATCGGCCATAGCCACGGCGGCCCCACGGCCCGCTACGTGGCCTCCGTGCGGCCCGACCTGGTGGCCTCGGTCAGCAGCGTGGGCGGCGTGAACAAAGGTTCGCGCGTGGCCGATGTGCTGATCGGCGCGGTGCCGGACGTGACCTACACGCTGGCCAACGCGGTGGCAGGCCTGATCAGCTTCCTGTCCGGCAGCCCCACCCTGCCGCAGGATGCCGTGGCGGCCGCCCAGTCGCTCAGCACGGCCGGCACGGCCGCCTTCAACAGCCGCCATCCGGAAGGCGTGCCCACCACGGCCTGCGGCGAAGGCGCCTACCAGGTCAACGGCGTGTACTACTTCTCGTGGAGCGGCGCCCAGCCCTACACCAACATCTTCGACATCAGCGATCCGGTGCTGGCCCTGACCTCGCTGGCCTTCAACGGCGCCAAGAACGATGGCTTGGTGGCCAGCTGCTCGAGTCACCTGGGCCGCGTGATCCGCGACGACTACGCCATGAACCACCTGGACGAGGTGAACCAGATGATAGGCATCACCAATCTGTTCGAAACGAGCCCGGTCACCGTCTTCCGCCAGCAGGCCAACCGCCTGCAGGGCCTGGGCCTGTAAGGGAGGACGCATGAACGCACGCGCAAACCTGTTGCGGGCCGGCGGGCTGGCCATGGCCGCCGGCGCCCTGTATTTCACGCTGCACCAGCCGGAGGCGCCGGCCCAGACCGCCCGCTCCGACCCCAACTATTTTGCGTTCGTGCGCTCGCAGGAAGGCACCACGCCCGACGGCGAGGTGCGCCAGAACGGCGCCGACAAGCTGGTGGTCGACGCCGAACTGGCGCACCTGTTCGACTATTATCTGGCGGGCCTGGGCGAGAAGCCGCTCGAAGCGATCCGGGTCGAGATCGGGCGCGAGCTCGATCGCCGCCTGAAACCCGGCCCGGCCGCCGAGGCGCGCCGCCTGCTGGGGCAATACCTCGACTACAAGCGCGCGCTGGTGGAGCTGGAACGCAGCCTGCCCAAGCCGGCCAGCCTGACGGCCGGCGCGCGCGCGCGGCTGGAGGCGATGCAGCAGCTGCGCCACCGCTATTTCAGCCAGGACGAAAGCGATGGCCTGTTCGGCGCCAGCGACGCCTACGACACGGACGCCATCGCCCGCCTGGAAATCAATGCCGACACCAGCCTCACGCCGGCCCAGCGCCAGCAAAAGCTGGCCGCGCTGGACGCCAGACTGCCGCCCGCGCTGCGCGAAGAACGCGAAGCGCCCACCCGCGTGGTGCGGCTGGAGGATGAAGTGCAGCGGCGCCGTGCCCAGGGCGCGGGTGACAACGAAATCTACCAGCTGCGCGCGGCCACCCTGTCGCCGGCCGCCGCCGACCGCTTGGCGGAGCTGGACCGCGACGAGGCCGACTGGCAGCGCCGCATCGCCAGCTACCAGGCCCAGCGCCGCCAGCTGCAGGCGCGCGCCACGCCGGCCACGGCGGAGGAATTGCAGCAGCTGCGCGATGCCGGCTTCACGCCGCTGGAGCAGAAACGGCTGCCGGCCTACGAATAGGTCGTCCCGGCAGCCGGGGTAGCCCGGATGGGCGGTGGCGGAGCAGGACGGGTGGGAGCGTGGCAGGCAGTGCGGCTTGCCCGCCACATGGCCTTACCGCATTGACGCGCCGCCCCCGTTCGGTGCTACAATTTTTGTCAATTCAACATCATCCGGGTGCGGCATGGCGATGTCACGGCTCAGCGTCACGATTACCGCGCCCATCGTCCTGATCGGCGCCCTGGCGATCGGATTGAACGCCTACCTCAGCGTCGGCAAGCTCGATCGCACGCTCAACGAGCTGGAACAATCGCGCCTGCACCTGATCCTCGACGACCTGCGCGACAACCTGGAAACGGGGCTGGACCTGGGCCTGCCCGTCAAGGGCCTGGGCAACGCGCAGGCGGCCATCGAACGGGAGGCGCACCAGGACGATGCCATCGTCGGCATCCGCGTGGTCGATGCAGCCGGCGTGCCCGTCTTCAGCACGGGCCACGCGACCGGCGGCGCCACGCTGCGCACCCCCCTGTCGAACAACTTTGGCGTCACCATGGGCGCGATCGAACTGCGCTATGCACGCCAGGCCCAGGAACTGTCGGTCGCGGCCTACGCGCGCCAGCTGACGCGGGCCGCCGCGCTGATCGCTGCCGCCGGTGCCGTGCTGGCATGGTGCGCGATCCGGTTCTGGATGCGCCGCATCGGCCGCACCGTGGACAGCATCGAATCGGCCCTGGCCCACACCCCGCTACCGCCCCACCCCGACGCCGAAGCGGCCACCCTGGCCGGCCAGGCGCGCGAGCGCGCCGACGGCGCACTGCAGGAACTGGACCGCGCCACGCGCGCCATCACCTGCGCCGACGTGGCCGGGGAACGCCAGTGACGCCCGGCCAGCGCCTGTACGCGCGGCCGGTGCGCCAGCTGTTCGCGTTCGCGCTGGCGCTGCTGGTGGTAACGCAGCTGGCCCTGTCGTACTACGCGTGGACCCGTGCCGAGGACAGGCTGCTGCCGGAGCTGGGCAGCAAGGCGCGCACGGCCGCCCTGTCGCTGTCGTCCAGGCTGGAACGGGCGCTCGGCTACGGCATCCCGCTGGCGCGGCTGGAAGGGGTGCCGGAGTATTTTGCCGATGTCCTCAGGCAAAATCCGGACCTCGCCTATCTGCGCGTCAGCGACGCGGACGACGCGGTGCTGTTCCGCGCCGGCCAGGACGGCGGCGCGCCGGATACCTACATCGACCAGCCGGTGCCCTTGCGGCTGCACGGCGCCATCGTCGGCCGGCTGCACGTGGGCGTGGGCCGCAGCTACCTGGCCGCCCGCGTGCGCGACCTGCGCTACGACATCGGCATCGTGCTGCTGGCCAGCGTGCTGATCGCGTTTGAAGTGCTGTGGTTCGTCGTCACGCTCAACTTCACCGCCCCGATGCGCCAGATCGCGGCCATGATGACGCGCCTGGCGGCGGGCGACTTTCGCCGTCCACGCCTGCCGCAGGGCAGCGAACCGCTGGCGCTGCGCCTGGGCGCGATCGCGGCCGCCGTCAACCAGGGCTACGAAAAGCTGGCGGCGCTGGCGACCGGCCAGCGCGACGCGGCGCGCCAGGACAGCGCCGCCGCGGCGCTGGGACAGCTGCGGCGCAGCTACGCATTCGGGGACAGCGGCGCCGATGGCGAACTGACGCAGCAGCGCATCGTGCTGGTGCGGGTGCTGAGTTTCCTGTTCATGTTTGCGGAAATGCTGTCGCGCCCCTTCCTGCCCGTCTATGCGACCACGCTGCCGCTGCCGGGCATGGCGCTGCCGGCAGGCCTGCGCGCCAGCCTGCCGGTGACGGCCTTCCTGCTCGGCGTGGCGCTGAGCATGCCCGCCGCCGGCCACTGGTCCGATCGCGCAGGCCGGCGCAGCAGCTATGTGACGGGCGCGCTGCTGGTCGTCGCCGGGCTGGCCGCCACCGCCCTGCTGCCGCAATACTGGGTGCTGCTGGCCGCGCGCGCCGTCACGGGCGTCGGCTACGCCGTCATGTTCATGGCCTGCCAGGGCTATGTGTTCGACAGCACCGACAGCGCCAACCGGGGCCGCGGCATGGCCCTGTTCGTGGGCGCCATCATGGTGGCGGAAATCTGCTCGCCCGCCGTGGGCGGCATCCTGGCCGACCGGCTGGGCTACCGGCTCGTATTCGCACTGGGCGCGGCCATCGCGCTGGCGGCCGCGCTGATCGCCGGCGTAGTGCTCGACGACAGCGCTGCCGCACCCAAGGCCCGCCAGCGCGCGCCCCTGCGCAAGCTGGCCCGCAACCGCCGCTTTGTGGCGCTCACCGTCTTGTCGGGCATACCGGCCAAGTTCCTGTATTCCGGCTTCCTGATCTTCCTGGTGCCGGTGCTGCTGAACGGACTGGGTTACTCCAAGTCGGAAATCGGCCGCTACACCATGCTCTATGGCCTGTGCTGCCTGCTGCTGGCGCCGCTGTTTGCCCACCTGGCCGACCGCTACAACGCCTACGGCGCCATGGTGGCCGGCGGCGGGCTGCTGACGGCGCTGGGCATGCTGTCGGCCATGCGCGGCGCCGGCGCACAAGCGGTCCTGCTGGGCATCGCCGGACTGGGCATAGGCCAGGCCATGAGCATCTCCGCGCAACTGGTACTGGTCGCCCGCGTGACCCGTAACGAAACGCTGGACGCGGGCAGCGGCCCCGTGATGGGCGTGTTCCGCCTGATCGAACGCCTGGGCGCCGCCGCCGGCCCCATCGTCACCGGCGCGCTGGTGGTGCGCTACGGCGCGGCCGACGCCATGCTGATCCTGGGCGCTGCGGGATTGGCGTCTACGCTGCTGTTCGCGGCCACGCTGTGGCCGTCCAGGCCGCGGCGGCTGCACCGGGAGGGGATGTCATGACGGCCGCCACGCCGGCCGCACCACGCCCGCCACAACCATCGCCGTCGCCGCCAGCACCGCCGCGGCGCGCCCTGCTGCGCGCGGCCGGTGCCGCCTGCGCCTGGCTGGCCACGCCGGCGCTGGCTGCCGGTCCGCGCCCGTTCCGCATCTACATGATGCTGTACCGGGGCCAGAGCGCCGTCGAGCAAGGCTTCCGCGACTACTTCGCCGTCAACGGCATCGCCGTGGACCTGGTCGTGCGCGACGTGGCGCAGGACATTGCCAGGGTGCCGCAACTGGTCGCCGAAGCACGCGCCCTGCATGCGGACCTGATCTACACCTGGGGCACGCCGGTGACGCTGGCCGTGGCCGGACGCGAAGGCGCCGTCGATCCCGCCGTCCACGTGACGGATATCCCTATCGTCTTCACGATGGTGGCTTCGCCACAGGGTTCAGGCCTGGTCAGGTCGCTCGCCTCGTCGGGCCGCAACCTGACCGGGGCTTGCCATGTGGTGCCGTTACAGCAGCAGTTAAGCGCCATCCGGGCCTACCGCCCGTTCGAGCGGATCGCCGTGATCTACAATCCGGCCGAACCCAATTCGGTGCAGAACGTGGCCGAATGGCGCGCCACGGCCGCCGCGCACCGCCTGCAGCTGGTGGAAAAACCGGTGCCGCTGGACGCCAGGGGACAGCCTGAGGCGGCCACCCTGCCCCGGCTGGTGGCCGCCCTGGCCGCCTATGGCACCCAGCTGCTGTACATCGGGCCGGACAGCTTCCTCGCTGCCAACCGCAAGGCGCTGACGGAGGCCGCCCTGGCGCAGCGCCTGCCCACCTTCGCCGCCACGGAAGTGCAGCTACGCGACGGCAAGGCCCTGTTCGGACTGGTGTCGGGCTACGAGAGCGTGGGTCGGCTCACGGCCCACAAGGCGGCCCGGATCCTGGTCCACCATGTGCCACCCACCGCGATACCGGTGGAAACGCTGGCCCGCTTTTCCTACCTGGTCAACATGTCGGTGGCGGACAAGCTCAGTCTCTACCCGCCCCTCAAGGTCATCAACTACGCGGAGCTGTTGCGGTGAGCGGCGACAGCCCATTTCGCTGGCGCCCGTTGCGCCAGGAAGAAGCGTCTGCCGCCTGGGGCCTGCACGCCCAGGTGTTCGCGGCCACCCCGGCCGGCATGGTGCGGCCGGACAGCCTGTCCCATTTCGAGCAGCACATCCACATGCTGGGGCGCATCCTGGGCTGCTTTGCCGGCGACCAGCTGATCGCGTACGGCGTGCTGGGCATCAGGTCGGAGACGGTGACGCACCTGGCCGGCCTGCTGGCGCTGAACCCGGCCGACTGCCTGCGGGCCTGCGCGCTGGACGGCGCCGCCTCGCTGCCCCAGTGGCGGGGCCAGAGCCTGCACGGCGCAGCGATTGACGCACGGGGCGAACTGGCGCGGTCGCTGGGCCGCACGCTGGTGCTGGCCACGGTGACGCCGGAAAACATGCGCAGCCTGCGCGGCCTGCTGCTGCACGGTTACGCCGTGCATGGCTATGCCACCATCTACGGCGGTTTGCCCCGGTTGTTGATGGCGCGCGATCTGCTGCAGCCCCGCCAGCAATGGCAGCTCGCGCTCAAGGTGGCGGCGGCGGACCATATCGGCCACCGGATGGCGCTGGCCGAAGGCCTGCTCGGCTACGGCTGCCAACAGGACTATGCCAAGGCGTGGCATATCGAATACGGCAAGCCGGCGCCGGCCGAGCCGGGCCATGATGGGTTTTCATCCGGTGGTGCGCAGCAACAGGTAGGCCCCGGCGATTAACACGGACATGAAAGCGTACAGCCCCCAGGTTTGCCGGTTGATCGTCTTGAGCATGTCGGTGCGCTGCTTGTGCATCTCGGTCGAGAATTTCTCCAGACTGGCGTCCAGCTTGTCGCGCAATTCGTTAGTGCCCTGCTGCAGACTCTTGCTGAGCTCTTCCTTTTGTTCCCGCAGGGCTGTGCTGAATTCAACTTTCTGTTCGTGTAAGGCGGTCTTGAATTCAAGCTGCTGCTGGTGCAAATTAGTTGAGAACTCAACCTTCTGAGCGTACAGCGCGGCCGTCAATTCGGTCCCTTGCTGGTGCAGGGCGGCCGTCAGCTCGTCCTTCTGGTCGCGTAACGCCTTGATGAGCCGTTCATCCTGATCATGCAACGCCTTGGTGAACCGCTCATCCTGAGCACGCATCGCAGTGGTAAATTCGTCCCGCTGCTGATGCAACTCCCGGGTCAACTTTTCATCCAGCGCGTGTAGCGCCGCGAGCAATTCTTCCCTTAGCCCGTGCAGCGCCGTATTCACTTCTTCTTTATGCCTATGAAACGCACTCAGCAATTCCAGCTTGATCGCATGCATCTCGTCGCTCATGCGATGTTGATCGTCCTTGCTGACATAAGTGGAGCGCGTCACAGCCATATCAACCTCGACTACCGACAGGCGCGCTTCGATTTTGGCCACCCGCGCCTGTGTTTCATCATAGGCCCCGCGCCGTGCGCTTTCAATGGTCTCCGTGCTATTGTCCTCTTGCATGATGTCCCCGTCTTCGCCGCCCCGAAAACATCAAACTAGCACCGTCGTAGTCACGCGCGCTTGCGCGGTCTCAATCGTGCGGACGGCCTTGCCGTCTCAGCTTTCCCCGCGCCCCTGACCGGCGCCGGTCCGTTTTCGTCCCAGGCCGCCGCGCCGCTGTTCGCGCTCGCGCTGGCGCAGCACGTCTATCATCACATTGAACGTGCGGGCCAGCTGGCCGATCTCGTCGCTGGAAGTGACCTGGATGTTGGCCCGCTCATAGTCCCCCTCCTTGAGCGCGTTGGCGGCCTCCGTCAGCCGCGCCACCGGCCGTACGATGCTGCGCGCGAACCACAGCGCCAGCAACAGAAACACCAGCCCCACCAGGGCCACACTGAAGAGCACATTGTCGAACAGGTGACGCAGCGGCGCCTCAAAGCGCTGGCGCGACTCGGTCACGCCCACCACCCAGTCATGCCCGGCAACGGGCGCAAAGCCGGCATACTCGTCCACCCCCGTCAGCGTGGAGCGGTAGCGGATGCTGCCCGTGGCATGTGCGCCGACCATGGCTTGGGCCAGCTCCGGCATCTGCAGGCTTTCGATGCGGTGGCGCCGGAAACGCTGGTCGGCCACGATGCGCGCCAGCGCCGCACGCGGCAGCGGCGCCAGGCTGCGGTACAGCATGCGCTCGTCCGGATACTGCACCAGCACGCCGTCGCCGTCGATCATGAACGGCTGACGCGAACTGTTGGCCCGCACCTGGTCCAGGATGGCCCCTATCGTCGAACCCTTGATCCGCAAGACCACCACGCCGATCACGGCATGTCTGGCGTCGAACACGGGATTGGCGTAATAGACGCCCGGCTTGCCTTCGGTGGAACCAACTATCACGCCGGTGGTGAACGGACGCCCCTGCATGGCCTCCTGGAAGTACTGCCGGAACTTGAAATTCAGCCCCGCCACACCGGGCTCGCTCGACACCAGCGCCTCGCCATCGCCGTTCATCAGGAACATCAGGTGCACATCGGGATTGGATTGGACCACGCTGAGCAGACGCCCATAGACAGCCTCCCTGCCGGCGGCGCCTGGCGCGCGCAGGTAGTCGATGAAGACCGGATCGGCCGCCAGATAGGCCGCCAGGTGGCGCGAGTCGCCCAGCAGCTGTGCCACTCGTCCGGCCGTGCTTTGCGCCAGGCTCTCCAGGTTGCGCAGTTCGCTGGCCGACACGGTCGCCACGCTGGCGCGCAGGTTGTAATAGGCCGTGATCGTCATCGGCAGCAGCGCGGCCAGCACCAGCGCCAGCGCCAACTTCACCATCAGCGGCCAGGAGGCGGGCCGCCACACGGCTCGGCCGAAACGGCGCACGCCCTTGGTCAGCCGCTTTTGCGCCTCCATTTCCCCCACCCGCAAGGCGTCCTGCAACCCCAGGCTGCCGGTATGGGCCGCAAACAGGCTGCGCCCGAAGTCGGCGATGGTTTGCGGCCGCTGCGCCGGATCGAGCATCAACGCCTCGTCGATCGCCAACAGGAAGGCGGCGCTGTACTTGCCCGCCGCGGCCTCCCGCGCCGGAACATATTGGGCCACGCCGTGCTGGCGTTCCGGCGCAGGCGCCGGCTTGCTGCCGGTGACCATCCAGTACAGCGTCGCCCCCAGCGCATAGATGTCGGTCCACGGTCCCTGCGGGCCGCCATCGTATTGTTCCGGCGGCGCATAGCCTGGCGTGACCACGTCGGCCACCTGCTGCGCGCCACCGGCCGTCTGCCGCGCGGCGCCGAAGTCGAGCAGCACCAGGCTGCCGTCCTCCTTGCGCACGTAGATGTTGTCCGGCTTGATGTCGCGGTGCAGATAGCCCGATTCATGCACCAGCGCCAGGCCGTCCAGCAGAGGATGGAGCAGCGACAGCAGCTGCGGCTCCGGCGTTGCCCGGTGCCGCTCCCACCACTGCTTGAGCGGTTTGCCGCGTTCGTATTCGAGCACCATGTAGGCGGTCCGATGGGCCTCGAAAAAACGCGCCACGCGCACGATGTTCGGGTGGCGGAACGTGGCCAGCGTGCGCGCCTCGACCAGGAAGCTTTCCAGTCCGCTCAGGTAGAATTCGCTGTCCGCGGCCCAGCGCGGCGAGACGGAATGGTCCGATGCGCGGGTGGCATAATCACCCGGCAGATACTCCTTGATCGCCACCCTGGCGTTCAGGTTGACGTCCGTGGCCAAGTAGGTGATGCCGAATCCGCCCTGCCCCAGCACGGCGTCGATGCGGTATTCAAACAGCTGGAAGCCGGGGCTCAGCGCCAACGGCAGCTCCACCCCGGGCGCGGCGCCTGCGGGCGGCGGCACGGCCGGCAGCACGCTGCGCGGCGGCTGCGACAGTGTGGCTGGCGGCACACCCACCGCCGCGGCATTGCGCACCGCCGCCAGCGACACGCTGCCCTTCGCTTCCATCCCGCTAGCCGCGATGCGGGTCGCATCATCCATCCGCATCGCCCCGGCCACGCCGGTCGCGTCGTCATCGTGGGGCACTGCGGGCGTCAGGCGGGTCGCGTCGTTATCCTGATGGCCGCGCGGTGCCAACCGGCTTGCGTCGTCGTCCTCGGAGGCGCTGTTGGCCAGCCGGGTCGCGTCATCGTCCTGGGGGGCGCTGTGGGCCAGCCGGGTCGCGTCGTCGTCCTTGTGGGCCAGCCGCGTCGCGTCGTCGCCCCGGAGGCCGCTGCTGGCCAGCCGGGTCGCGTCGTCGTCATACCGCAACACCGGCTGCTGGTGCGCGCTGGCGGCTGCTGCAGTGGCCGCCGTATCGCCATCAAGCGCCGCGCCGGCCGCCGGCCGCCCAGCCAGCGCGGCCAGCTGGCTGTGGGCGCTGCGCGCCGCTGCCGCGTGCACCTCGCGCAGGCGCCGCTCCAGGACCACCACCGTTTCCAGCGCGGCTACCCGGCGCGCCAGCATGGCCGCGCGATCGCCCGCGCCAAGGCCGGCCTCATCGGATAGGGGACTGTCGGCGCTCCGGTCCATGCGGTTCCACTTTTTTTGAGGAATTTACATCGATCTGATGCATTGCTCATGCTAGCATGGGATACTTCGCCATTGGCGAAAAGTCATCTTCGCGGTTGCGTTTTTTCTGGCCAGGAGACACCTTGGACAACTGGAAACAATTATCGCCGTCCGTCCTGCACCGGCTCGATTTCGGCGTCGCGTTCGGGCTGACCGATATCGGTACTGTGCGCGAATCGAACCAGGACAATTTCTACATCGCGCCCGACCTGGGGCTGGTCATGGTGGCCGACGGCATGGGCGGCCACAACGGCGGCGAAGTGGCCAGCACCGACGCGCTCAACCTGGTCTACAACTTCGTCCGCGCCGCGCGCGATGCGCCCGCCACCCCGCCCGGCGGCGAAAGCACGGTGCCCCTGTTCCGCGCCACGCCCTTCGATCCGGCCCTGGCCGATCCGGACGCCACCTGGTCCGACGCGGCCATGAAAGCCATGATCACCCTGCACGACGCGGTGGAATATGCCAACGACCGCATGTACCAGACCAACCTGTCCCAGGACCGGGCCGACGGCAGCGGCATGGGCACCACGCTGACGGGGCTGTGGCAACTGCCGCCGGACGGCCCCATGTTCGTGTTCCATGTGGGCGACAGCCGGCTGTACCGCTACCGCCAGGGCCGCCTGGTGCAGATCACGCACGACCAGACCCTGTTCCAGCAGGCGCTCGATGCCGGCGCCCCGCCCCCGCTCCCGCCGCGCAACCTGCTGCTGCAGGCGCTGGGACCGGCGCCGGACCTGGTGCCGGAACTGCAGTCGCAGGTAATGATGCCGGGCGATGTCTACCTGCTGTGCAGCGATGGCCTGTATGGCGAGTCGGCGCCGGGCCGGATCGAAGCCATCCTGGCCGGCGCCACCGAGCACAATCTGGACCGCTGCTGCGCCGAACTGGTGGAGATGGCCAAGCGCGACGGCAGCCGCGACAACATCACGGCCTTGCTGGTCATGTGTACCGGCTGAGGAGCCGGGCACCGGGCCGTGCGCCAGGCCGGCGCGCCGCCGCCAACGCCACGGCGGCCCGCGCCACTCCGTTTCAGGCCGGGCCGGCGTCGCCCGCCTCGGGCCACGTCCCCGCCAGCATGCCGCCGAACACGGCCGGCGCGGGCAAGCCGCGGCACATCAGCAGCGACGGCGCCACCTGGGCCGATCCTTCCGTCCACCACAGGCTATGGCCGCGCAGCGCGGCGGCCGACACTTGCGGCGCGAGGCCGGCCAGCGCGTCGAATGAGGACAGCTCCAGCCGCCACTCCGCCGTCCCCAGCCGGCCCGCCAGCGGCGCGTCCGGCAATGGCGCCAGCGCCTGCACGGCGGCGTCGAACCGGTCGAGCACAAAGCCGTCCTGCAGCGTGGACAGGGCCAGGGCTTCGGCCTGTTCGTACCATGCCTGGCCGCAGCTGAGCCAATCGAGCAAGGCCGCCCCGCCGGATGCGCCGGCGGCGATGGTGAGCGGGAAATGGCGCCCCACCCGGTCCACACTGGGCATCAGCACCCCGCCCCACGCATGTTCGTCGCAGACGCCGGGCGCCAGCGCAAAACGCCAGATCGGGCTGGTGAGATAGACGTCCAGCCAGCGTGCGCCCAGCAGTTCGCGGCTGGCCTGCAGCCCGGCCTGCAGCCAGGCGTCCCACAGGCCCACCAGCGCCGGCGGCAGGCGGCGCGCGACAAAGTCGCCATGCGTGGTGACCTTGCCGAAAAATCCGGCCGTGGGGCCGAAGCCGACGGCAGCGGTGAGATCGTCCATGAACGCGCCCCGTTATTTGCGGATGGCCCAGAACTCCATCTGCAGCCCGGGAAAGTCGCCCGCCACGTGCATGGCGAAACCGGCGGAGGTGGACAGCTGCTGCCAGTATTCGCTGTTGCGGTCCAGCTCGAAATAGGTGAAACCGGCATGGAACGGCAGCTGGCGCGGCGCCACCGGCAGCGGGCGCAGCGCGATGCCGGGCAGCTGCAGGTTGACCAGGTCGCGTATCTTCTCCACCGAGCCGATCTTGACCTGGCGCGGGAAGGTCGAGCGTATCGTCTCCGGCGGCACCTGCGCGTTCACCACCAGCACGAAGGTGGACGACTTGACCAGCTCCGGATCGCGCATCACGGCCACCCGGATGCCGAACTGGCGCTCTTCCAGCGCGATCGGGACGGCGTGGGTATCGAGCACCAACGACAGCGATTCGCGCAAGTCGTCGATCACGGGCTGGAAACTCTCGCGCAGCTGGTCGTGCCGGTACACGGGATACTGCTGCGCCCTCTTGTTGACGGGGCTGAAGGTGGCCAGCTCGCCGGCCAGCTGCACGGCCTCGCGGAAGAACTCCTCCGGATGCAGCCCCGTCATGGTGGCCAGGTGGCCGAACAGGGGCTCGCTGCGGTTAATCAGCTGCAGCAGCAGGAAGTCGGCGATTTCGGCCGCGCCGGCCGCGCCGGGCTGGGACAGGCGGTTGCCCAGCGCGTCGCCGCGCTGGTGCAGCAGGCCGACCAGTTCATCGGCAAAGGCGCCCAGCCGGGGCGCCACCCGCAGGTCCAGGCACGGCGGGCAGTATTCCGGGTCCAGCACCAGCCGGTTGTCGGGCCGGCGTTCGATCACGCGCGCCACGCCCAGGCAGGCGTAGGCATTGGCCACTTCCGGCTCCAGCGCCAGCCGCAGGCGCAGGCGGCCCACCTGCATCAGGGCGCTGTTGTCGATGCCGTTGCTGTCCCAGGCCTCGTGGTCCACCGTGCCGTAGCGGGCAAAATTGTCGGGCGCCGGACTGTTGCCCGTCTCCGCGATGCCGGGCCGGCGCACCGGCAGCGCCAGCACCACCAGCACGTTGCGGGCATCCTCCGGGATGTCGAGCGGCAGCGGCAGGTCGTCGTCGGCCGGCAGCGTGAACGGCGTACCGTCGGGCAGCACGGCATGGCAGGACAGCAGTGCCAGCTTGCCCAGCGCCAGCTGCTGCTCGTCGATCCGCAGCGAGGAAAAGCCCCAGGCATAAGCACGCAGCCGCGCCACGCGCGCCTCGAGCTGGGTTTGCAGATAACGGTCGTGCTGCTGCAGGTGCTGCGGCTGCAGCAGCATTCCCTCGGACCAGATGACTTTACGATTCCATGACATGGCTTCTCGCTTGTTTAACGCTACGGTAAAGTGTACGTTCGATGTTCAGTTCTTCCGCTGCAGCCTTCCTATCTGCTCCTCGTAGGCGGCCGCGAACTTGTCGCCGAACAGGCGCTGGAAGTCGTCGTCCGCCTCGCGCGCAATGGTGCCGTACTGCTCCACCATGCGGTCCCACATCCTGGCCTTGCGGCTGGCGCCCATCATCTTGTCCATCACGCCGCCCGGCTCCATGGCCGCCTCGATCCGGGCCGGATCGAAACGCGCCAGCACGCCCGCCAGCGCCGCCTGCATGCCGGCGATCACGGCCAGCTCGTGCGACTTCAGGTCGTCGAAGGCGGTGCCGATGGCTTTCACGGGCGGCATGTAGCCACCCCCGGTCCCGGTCAGCATCTGCATCAATGCCGTCTCGGCGTCGGGGAAGAATTTGAGCGGATTGTTGGCATGGGCGCCCAGCACCGTCACCTCCAGCCGCGTTTCGCGCTTGGTCATGGCGCGTGCCAGCAGCACGGCCATGGTGCCCGACACGGCTTCGCGCAGCATGGCGCCGACCAGTTCGGCCGTTTCGGCGGGCGCGCGCGCGGGCGTGATGTCGGGCACGCCCAGGCCACGCAGCAACGCTTGCAGCACCTGCATATCGGCGCCCTGCGGCGCGCCGGCGGTTGCGGGCGCACTGGCGGCAGCCGGCGCCGGGGTGTGGGCGACAGGAGTAGGCGCGGCTGGGGCGACGGGTGATTGCTCGGCTGGGGCGACATAGTCCGGCGCCTGAGCGCGCACCGCCACGGTTTCCTGCGCGTGTGCCTGCACCGATGCATGACCGGGGTCGAACGCTGGGCCGGGGCCGGGGCCGGGGC